>PBSM01000033.1 GCA_002726245.1 Planctomycetaceae bacterium
CCCCGCCGACCCTGTGTCGGGGGAAGCAGTGACGAGTCATGAGGTCCACCGACGCAGGGTCGGCGGGGCCTACGGTTTCAAATTCACCGATAGTAGCCTTCCAGTCACGAGTCCACCGACACGGGGTCGGTGGTGAAATGTGGGTAAGGACAAGCCCTCCGAGGCCGTCGATTCGAGGAAAGCGACAGCCTCGGAGGGCCATCGTACATGGTGTATTGCCTTTTCGAAATACGTTCTAAAGTCGTTGTCCTGTTGGTGCAAAGTCGAATGTGTAGTTCGCCTAACCGACAGTTTACACCATCTCACGACTGTCAAGTTTGTGAATCGCCGCTGCATACATGGCGTTCCAATCGATTTGATATCCCAAGCCAGGAGCTTCCGGCGCGGACACGTAGCCATCGGGACCGGTCCGAATCACATCATGCATCCCATACTCATAAGGCTCGTAAGGCACAGGCTGTTCGTAATAGCTGCTCAAACCAGTTCCTAACATCAAGCTCAAGTTGGCGGACGAGATCATCGTATTGCCCCACGACATGACTTCGCACTTCATACCAGCGGCCTCGACCAACGCCATGCATTTCCGCGCGGGTGTGAATCCACCGCAGACCGTTACATCGGTGCGCGCCCGTGTCCAGCAACTGGTTTGCAGAGCATGCTCGAAAGCCGACAGATCTTGAATCCAGTTTCCGGAAGGAACAATCGGCACGTTCACGCGCTCCGTTAGCTTGCGATAGCCTTCGCGATCGTAGTCCATCAACGGCGCTTCGAACCAACTAAAGTCCAGATCCTCCAACTCTAAAGACATTTCGAGTGCATCTTGCCACTCGTAGTTGTTTTCCACATCGAGCATGAAGCCAATATCACCGTCCGGGAAAGCGTCTCGGACCGCTCGGACCAACTCGCGATCCTTCTCAGGCAAACACCAACAATGGAACTTGATCGCTCGAAAACCCTCATCGATCATCTCCTCGACAAAGCGCAAGTAGGTGGGCACGTCGTCAAACAGCGGCGTACTGGCGTAGGACTGCATCCGGTCGCAGGCTCCTCCCAACAACTGATACACCGGCAGATTGCTGTGCTTGCCGAGCAGATCCCACAAGGCGATATCGATCGCCGCCAGTGCCGTCGGCGCGAATGGAAACACACGCGACCAGAGTGCATTCCAAATCGGCTCTCGCTTCAGGGGGTCCTTGCCGATCAGCACCGGGATCATGTGTCGCAACGTTTCCGCGGTGTATCGATCGAAGGCATAGGATGTATAGTTGGAAACGCCACCGACACCTTCCACGCCGTCATCCGTATAGATGCGGACGAGCGTGTTCGTCATATACTGTTCGGGCAGATCGTGCGACCACGTAAAGCGTTGTACTTCGGGTGCCACGGCCAGAACTTCAATTCGATCGATCTTCATCGCTTCGCCAGTTCGGAGCTTCGGAACAGGAGAACAGTGCAGCGTAGTGTTCACACGTTAATCTGCTCTACTGCAGCGAACAAGCACCGGCAAGTACGGCAACGTGCGGCAGGAAACGAGACATGACAAACGATCAGGTTCAGTTCTTCGAAGAGCACGCGCGGATCGAGGTGGCAACTGTCTATATTTGACGCGGTCTTGGTCTATACTGGTTGTAACCGGAAAGAATTGAACAGGAGGAAACGGAGTGAACGGAGAAGCGTATGCCAACTCGCTTCGTTTCCTCCTGTTCAACGTCTTCCTCTTCCACACAACAGGTAGGATGATGCTCAAGCGAGTTCTATTGATAACGTCCGCGATCACGCTCGCTGCTGTCGCGATTGGTGACGCCGAGGAATCTAGCCAACCGATGAAGGGCGAGAAGCTGTTTGCGCTGCAGGTGAAATCTCTGCTCGCGGCGAAGTGCTTCGTCTGCCATGGCGGAGACAAGGATGAAATCCAGGGTGAACTCGATCTCACTTCGCGGACTGGGATGATGAAGGGTGGCGAGACTTCCAAGGAAGTGTTAGCGCCGGGTAACGCGGCGAAGAGCTTGCTTTACATCGCTACAACGCGGAAGAACCCCGATCTTGAAATGCCGCCCAAGGAGAATGATCGGCTGACGGAACAACAGACATCGTTCATTCGCGACTGGATCGATGCCGGAGCACCGTGGCCCGACGAGGCCAAGATCGCTGAGATTATCAAGAATCACGCCGGAGATGGCATGTTGGTGGCGACGAGCGGTGGGTTGTCCGACGATTGGAACAACCGACTGTACAAGCCGGAGAATCTCTGGGCGTATCGTCCGGTGCAGAAGCCGGAGGGTTCGACGATCGATGAGTTCATCGAAGCAAAGCTGGCAGAGCTAAAGGTCGATCCCGCGCCGCTCGCTGATCGACGCACCTTGATTCGTCGAGTCACTTACGACATCACGGGCTTGCCACCAACGCCTAAAGAGGTCGAAGACTTTGTCAACGATTCGACTTCCGATGAAGCGGCATATGCGAAAGTGATCGATCGCCTACTCGCCAGCCCGCACTATGGCGAGCATTGGGGTCGGCATTGGTTGGACGTCACTCGCTACGCAGATTCGTCAGGTTTCGCGAACGATTACGACCGAGGAAATGCATGGCGATATCGAGACTATGTCATTCGTTCATTCAACGACGACAAACCGTATGACCAGTTCGTGCGTGAGCAGATCGCGGGCGACGAGATCGATCCTGACGATCCAGAGATGCTGGTCGCGGTTGGGTTCTTGCGGATGGGACCGTGGGAGCTGACAGGGATGGAGGTCGCCAAGATAGCGAGGCAATGGTTCCTTGATGACGCCACGAACAGCGTCGGGCAGGTTTTTCTTTCTCATACCCTTCGCTGTGCGAAGTGCCACGATCACAAGTTCGATCCGATTCCGACCCGCGATTACTACAGCTTCCAAGCCGTCTTCGCGACGACGCAGCTTGCCGAACGACCTGCTCCATTTCTGCCGGTCGAGAACCAAGACGGCTTTGATGATCGCAAGTATCTGCAGCAGCGAGGCGCGTTCTATTCGCAGATGCTTAGCACCACCAATAGAAAGCGGACGATTCAAGCGGCACGTGACTGGCTGGCTGCGGAGAGCCGCGATGCGGAGCCGTTCGAGTTGGTGCTCAAAGAACTGCGGGACGCGAAGAAGCCGTATAGTATCGACGCGGTCCGCCGAGCTATGCAGCAGAAGAACATCGCTCCAGACTTAATCCCGCCCCTTCATGTTGGCTTCGAGCCGAGAGATTTCGGTTTGGAACGCATTGGCCGTAAGGGACAGCAGCGCTTGAAATGGGAGTTCGAACGCTACGAACCGATCGCGTTCTCGGTCTACAGCGGCCGCACGCCGAATCTGAAAAACGTCAACGCGCCGCTACGGATGCCGGAAGATCGGATGAAGAACGGCGAGTTAGAACAGCCGGCAATCTTGGCCGGTGGCGATCCGTTCTCGCCAACGATTAAGGTCGGGCTGGGAGTGCTGAGTGCTGTCTCTTCGTTTAACCGCAAGCCGGAGACGCACGCTTCTGGCGAGCCAGCGGGGAGCGCGCACGCCTCCGGCTTGCGGTTAAACGAAGAAATCGAAGGCCGCCGCACGGCGCTTGCCGATTGGATTGCCCAGCCAACGAATCCGCTCACCACTCGCTCGATCGTGAATCGCGTGTGGCAATGGCATTTCGGGCGAGGCATCGCTGGTAACCCCAATAACTTCGGCGCGACGGGCAAACGGCCGACGCACCCAGAGTTGCTCGATTGGCTCGCCGCGACGTTCGTCGAAGATGGCTGGTCGCTGAAGAAGTTGCACCGACGCATCTTAATGTCCAAGACGTATCGCCGTTCGGCGGCGCATCCACATCGCGACGCCTTGGCGAAGCAAGATCCGAACGGGACGAGCTACGCAGCATTTGGCGCGCGGAGACTGACTGCGGAAGAACTGCGCGACAGCATGCTCGCCGTCTCTGGCGAGTTGAATCCACAAGTCGGCGGCATTCCGGCTCGGCCTGAAATGAATCTCGAAGCGGCTCTGCAACCGCGAATGGTGATGGGCACGTTCGCCGCGCCGTGGCAGCCATCGCCGCTTCCCAAACAACGTCATCGCCGCTCGGTCTACGCTCTGAAGATCCGCGGCCAACGCGATCCGTTCATGGAAGTCTTCAACGAGCCAAACCCGGATAACTCTTGCGAGGTTCGTGATACATCGACGGGGACGCCGCAAGTCTTCAGCATGTTCAACAGCCAGATCACCTACGACCGGGCGCTCGCATTCGCGGCGAGGCTAAAGCGAGCAACAGACTCTCGCGAAGCCACAATCCAATTCGCATTTCGACTCGCGTTTGGACGGCAGGCCGATGATGTGGAACTACAAGCATCACTTGCTCATTGGACGCGCATGGCGGAACGCCACAAGAACCTGCGGTTCGACAAACCGGACTATGCGCGGGAAGTCGTTCGCCAGGCGGTTGAAGAGAACACGGGCGAGAAGTTCACCTTCACCGAGCAACTGAACGTGTATGAAGACTTCGTGCCCGACCTCAAGCCCGCCGATGTCGATGCCGAAACGCGCGGCTTGGCCGAAGTTTGCCTCGTGCTGCTGAATGCGAATGAGTTTGTTTATGTTTATTAAACGAACCACGGTGACTGTAATGGCGAGCCGCCAAGCCAGGAGAATCGAACGCGACCTGACGCCGGAAGAAAGTCAGCGTGTGGAACAACAGCGTGCCCAAATCGCCGCCGAGCTTCCGGATTTGGCGTGTCGAGACAAGTTGCGAAGGGAAGCCCGCGAGGAGAACACGTTTAGCGGAGAGTTACGCAGGGCCATCCACAACGCCAACTTGTCGATCACACAGATCGCCGATCGGATCGCCGTCACTCCTCTAGTGCTAGATGAGTTCTTAACTGGTGAACGCACGCTTCGCTCGGATGTCATTGAGCGCTTGATCGACGTGTAAGGGTATCAACTTACACCCGCCACGTAAGAATCGATTGAGGCGAGGAACTCCCATGACGACTTATCCTGTGGATCTGGCCAGACGTAGCTTTTTGTACGGGCTTGGTGCGTCGTTGGGCAGCGTTGCGTTTTCATCCCTGTTGGCCGCCGAGCAGCAGCAGGCCGCGCCCGCTTCGCCGCTGGCTGCGAGACAGGGTCACTTACCCGCCAAAGCCAAACGCTGCATCTTCCTGATGATGGAAGGCGGACCGAGTCACATCGACAACTTCGATCCCAAGCCGAAGCTGAAAGAACTGCATCTGAAGGAGTTCACGCGCGGCGGCAAAGAGAAGTCCGCGATGGAAAGCGGCAAGCGTTACTACGTCGAGAGTCCGTTCAAGTTCCGCAAAGCTGGCCAGTCCGGAGCGGACATGGCTGAGAACTGGGAGCATCTCGCGGGAGTTGCCGACGAGATCTGCTTTTATCGCGGATGCCAAGTCGATTCGGTAAACCATCCGACGGCGTGTTACCAGATGAACACAGGTGCCCGGTTTGGCGGTGATCCCGCAATAGGAGCTTGGACGACTTACGGGCTGGGAACCGTCAACCAGGATCTGCCCGGGTTTATCGTCTTGCCCGAAGTCGCGTATCCGCAAGGCGGCCCGGCGAACTGGAGTAACGGCTTCCTACCAGCTCACTATCAGGGAACGACGCTTCGCCCAAAGGGATCGCCGATCCTCGACCTGCAGCCACCGAAAGGCATCACTCGCGATCATCAACGTGACAACCTTGACTTGCTGGCAATGCTCAACAAGAAGCACGCCGCCGCGCATCCTGGGCACAGCGAGCTGTCGGCGCGGATGGCCAATTACGAACTAGCCTTCCGCATGCAGACTCAAGTGCCTGGCATTCTGGACATCGCGAAAGAAACACAAGACACGCTTGACATGTATGGCGTCGGGAAAGAGCCAACGGACGCTCTTGGTCGTAAGTGCCTGCTCGCCCGTCGACTCGTCGAAGAAGGCGTCCGGTTTGTGCAGCTCTACGCCAGTACGTGGGATTCGCACGATTACATCGCCCGGGCGCACGGCAATCTAATTCGGCAAGTCGATCAACCGATCGCAGCGCTGATTGCCGATCTGCGACAGCGAGGCTTGCTCGACGACACCCTCATCATCTGGTGCGGCGAGTTCGGTCGCAGCCCCGACAACGGCGTGCGCGGCGGCGTAGCTTACGGCCGCGATCACAATCCCAAAGCGATGACGATCTGGTTCGCCGGCGGAGGCACGAACTCTGGTCACACGATTGGCGCGACCGACGAGACCGGAGCTGAAGCCGTCGAGTGTGTCCACCACGTCCGCGACCTGCACGTCACGATCCTGCGACTCCTCGGTCTGGACGACAACAAGCTCACCTACTTCCACGGCGGCCGCTTCAAACAGCTTTCTCAATTCGGCGGGAAAGTGATTGAAGAACTGATCGCCTAAGTAGCCCTCACGCTCCGCGTGAGGAGAGCGGCGTTGCAAATCGGTCCTGGATTGTGCTCTACGGTCGAATAACAAATCGACTTCGTGTGCGCTTCCGCCAACATCACGCGGAGCGTGATGGCTACAATAAGACGCGACGGACACACCACGCTGAGACTCAATATGCACATTCGACGTTCGACGCTGACGTTACTCCTGCTTTTGGCTCCCTCCATTTTCAGCTCGCTCGCCACGGCGGACGACCGGCCGAACGTGCTGTTTCTGTTCGCGGACGATCAGCGACCGGATTCGATTGCCGCGTTGGGAAACTCTGTGATCAAGACGCCTAACCTGGATGTTCTCGCTCGGCGCGGGTTCGTGTTCCGCAATACTTATTGCATGGGTTCGACCGTGGGCGCCGTTTGCAATCCCTCGCGGCACATGACGCTCAGCGGCATGTCGTTGTACCGCTACGACGGAAAGAAGAAGGAAGACACGTGGGGCGACGTGTTTCGTAAAGCAGGCTACGTCACCTACCACCAATCGAAGCGTGGCAACACAGCTCGCGAGTATCACAAGGCCTTCGAGTACAGCAGCTACTTGACTGACAACGGCGAACGCAAGTCGGGATATCATGGCCGCGCGGCAGCGAATAACGCGATCGAGTTTCTCAATGATACGTGGGACCGTGACAAACCGCTCTTCATGTACGTCGGTTTCGCGGGCCCGCACGACCCGCGTGTTGCCGCCGATGAGTGGATGAAGCTGTACAAACGGAGTGAGATTCAGCTACCGAAGAACTACCAACCGTTTCATCCGATCGACAACAACTGGATGACGGGACGAGACGAAGCTCTCGCTCCATGGCCGCGCACCGAAGAGGTCGTCCGGCGGCACTTGCACGACTACTACGCTTGCATTTCGTCCATCGACCACCACATCGGCCGGATCATCGCAACGCTGAAAGAACTCGGCGAGTATGACAACACGATCGTCATCTTCAGTGCCGACCATGGACTTGCCGTCGGCAGTCATGGCCTGTTCGGAAAGCAGAATCTGTACGAGCACTCGATGCGTTCGCCGATGATCTTCGCCGGCCCCGGCATCGAGAAGGGCGAGTCGGATGCGTTAATGTACCTGTTCGACATCTTCCCCACTTCTTGTGATCTTGCCGGATTGAAAGCTCCGAAAGGAATCGAAGGCCGAAGCGTAGGACCGGTGATTCGCCGTGAAGAAGACTCGCACCGCGAGACGATCTTCTTATCGTATCAGAAGGGCCAGCGAGCCGTGCGGCGGGGCGACTGGAAGCTTTACCGCTTCCCGCTAGTAAACTATTCGATGCTGTTCAACCTCGCCGAAGATCCTCACGAACTGCACAGCTTGGCGGATGATTCGAAGCACGCGGATCGCCTGCGTCTGATGACGAACCTCCTCGCCAAGCAGCAACAGATCTGGAACGACACGCAGCCACTCACTTCGGACAACCCTTCCGCCGCGAAGGTCACGGATGTCTCTTTCTTCAGCGATCCCAGGAACCAAGTGAAGTCGGGAAAGAAGAAGAAACGGCAGAAGACGAAGTAACGTACTCAAACTGAAAAAGGCGAGCGAGAAAGGGGACTGGCACCAAAGCAGCGAACGACTTGTTTTTTTGCGGTAAGTCGATCGCGCTGCTTTGGAGCCAGTCCCATTTTTACGACTCCTTTTTCAGTTTGAGTAACGTAGTTCAGTTGCGCAGCGGCGACAAAGAATAACCCCGGTGTCCCTCTGGGACTAGTCGAAATCATGTCAGAGAACTCGCCAGCCCCGTTGCATCTGATTCCCGACGCGCCGATCGCCAATGCCAGCTTCGACCAACTCGATCGGATGGCGTTTGTGCGCTCGTTCGCCGAAGCGATTCGAGCGGCGCAAGGTACGGACTCGGTCGTGTTGGCGCTGGCGGGGCCCTGGGGGAGCGGAAAAAGCAGCCTGCTGAACTTGGTTGCTGGTGAGTTGGAAGGGACTGCCGAACCACCACTGCTTGTGATCCGGTTCAACCCGTGGTGGTTTTCAGGGACCGGACGGCTCGTGCCGGCGTTCCTTCAGCAGTTGGGCGCCGCCGTTAGTCGCCCACCGGTGAAAGAGACTTTGGGCTCGGCCACGGTGTGCCTCGACCGTCTTGCAAGTGCCATCGCCGCGCCCGGCAGCCAAGAGCTTTCGGCTGATCCTGCAACACGCGACGTCGAGATGATTCGAGACGAGTTGAACTCGATCTTCCGAAACTCCGATCGTCGCGTCCTCGTATTCATGGACGACATCGATCGACTAACGCCCGACGAAATGACGCAACTGCTGTTGATCGTCCGCGCTGTCGCGGACTTTGCGAACACGACATACGTGTTGTCGTTCGACTACGACGTCGTTGTCGAAGCGATCGCGAACAAGCTGGGCGTCGATGGACGCACCTACCTCGAGAAGGTCGTTCAATTACAGATTGACGTGCCGCTGCCAGGACGGATGACGCTGGAGCGAATGGTCATCGGACAATTGGAAGTGATCGATCCGACAGCCAAGAGCCTCGACAGCGAGACCCAAAGGCACTTTCGGATCTTGTTCAAGGGTGGCATCAAGCATTTCCTGGCGACGCCACGCGCTTGTACCCGGTTGTTGAATGTCCTGCGACTCACCTACCCCACGTTAGCCGGGCAAGTCTACTTCCCGGACATGTTGGGGATCTGCTGCTTGATGTCGTTTTCTTCGCAGGCAGTCCAAGCAATTCGCTCGTTCAGCGAGGCGTTTGTCGGCCACTGCCAGGTGAAGGGGCAAGGCTGGTTGGACTTGCGAGAGTTTCACGAAGCGTGGCTCGCCCATGTCACGAAGCGAGATCGTGCGGCGGTCGGAGCGATCGTGCGTTCCTTGTTTCCGAAGGTCGCCTGGGCGCTGAATGGACCAATGCACGGCGAGGAGTATGTAGAGACCTGGCATAGACAGCAACGTATCTGTTCGGTAAAGCACTTTGACAGTTATTTTCGGCTGGGACTGAGCGCCAGCGAAGCGGCCGAGCATCAGTGGCGAAAAATGGTTGAGTCGATCGACGATGCCGCGGAGTTTGCTCGGGCTCTACAACACTTCGGTCCTCTTGACAGCGGAAACGACTCGGGCGGTGTGGGCGAATTGCTGCACCAAGCTTCCGATTTTGTGAACGAACAGGCGACTCCCGAACAGGCGCACAACCTGTTCTGCGCGATCATGCGTCGTGGGGATCAAATCTCCTCGGCGAAAGATGATGGCCCGGAGTATCGCTTGCAGATCGATCCCATCCACTGGGTCGTTTGGGTGCTCATCGACTGCCTGCTGCGCATCGAAGATCCATCGAAACGGCTTGCCGTTCTGGCCGCTTCCGTGTCGGACGATGCTGGGTTGTTGACAGCCGCAGAGTTGCTCGACGCCTTGGACTACCGATCGGACATCCTGGCGGACGGCACCGACGCTCCGACCGCCGAGGCCAACACGGCTAAGCTGCTGAAGGTGCTCAAGATCCTCGACAAACGAATTCAGGAAGCCAGCCAGAACGGCGAGTTGGCGGAGCATACTCAGTTCATGAAAGTCGTGCAGAAGTGGCGGCAGTTTGGGCGGAAGACCAAGTCTCGGAATTGGGTTCGTGCCGCGTGCAAAGATGACGAGCGCTTCGTCGATGCCTTGCAGCAGGTTCGGTCGGGCGCGGGCGGCGACGGCGGGCTTGAACCACTGCCGATTGACTTGCTTGTCGAGCTTTTCGATCGCGACGAAATGCTAACGCGCAGCGAACGTCTGCAGCGTGAGCCGCCCGATTGGCTTTCACCAGACGGCGCAATCACACTTGAACTGCTTGTCGCGTTGCTCAAGCAACAGGCGGAAAACTCTGACGCAAGTAAGTGACGGGGTGCCTCCAGCAACTGGATACTGGCCGAGTCTTGATGCACGAGTGAAGTACCTCGTCGTGTCAGCCTTCGATGTGGCGAGACCGCCTACGGCTCGCGGCGCTCGCGGGTATCACTTCGTTCCATCAAACAGTTCTGTCTTGAAGACAGATGTCTGACGTTCCAGGTACTCTTCCTTCGTCATCGCCGGATTGTGCTCGCTGAGAATTCTTCGAGCCTTGGCAGCATCGTCGCTGAGCAAATCAACGGCCATCATGGCGAGCGTCTTCGCGGGAGTGACGTAGCCGTTCTCGTGATCGGCGATGCACCAATCGATCTGGTGATGAGCTCCGACAGCGCCTGTCATCATCGGGTGCAGTACCGGCATCATTTGACTGAGATCGCCGGCATCGGTCGAGCCTCCGCCGTGTGGATGATCGCGATAGTTGTCTTTACCCAGGAGTGGCCCCGCAGCGTCACGAAAGATCTCAGCTAGGCCTGGATCGTTACGGAGCGGAAGGTTTCCCGGCACGGTTTCGATTTCGACCTGGCATCCCATGGCCATGGCGGCACCGCGAAGTGCACGATCGACTTTCTGCGCAGCATCGACAATTGCGTCGGGCGTCTTCGCGCGAACGTATGTCTCCATGCAGACTTCGGCCGGAATAATGTTCACGAGGTCACCACCTTTCGTAATGATGGGATGCACGCGGACGCAATCCTGATCACGAAACGTCTCGCGTTGCGCATTGATCGCACTCAAAGCGAGCTGTGCCGCGTAGAGGGCGTTGATCCCACGCTCGGGAAATCCGCCCGCATGAGACGCTTTCCCGAGGAAACGAATGTTCTTTGCGAGGAAGCCGTTTGACGAAGGTGCAAGCCCCATGCTGCCTTCGTTGACGTCAGGGCTTGTCGAGTGAATCATCACTGCCATGTCGATATCGTCAAAGTGACCGAGCTTGATGAGCTCTTGCTTGCCTGTCAGAAACGAAGTTTTTCTTTCCTTCACCAATCCGATCCGATAACTGATCTCGACGTACTCTTCCGCTGGCACGGCAAAGAACACGATATTCCCCGACAGATGTTCCGCGACGTCCGTGTCCGAAAGCCCCATCGCCGCCCCCATCAATCCCGCGATTTGCGCGTTGTGCCCGCAAGCATGCGCCGCACCGGATACTGGGTCGGCTCGGGGATGATCGGGGACTTGCAGTGCGTCTAACTCACCCATCAATGCGATCGTCGGGCCCGCCTTCGCGCCTCGCAGCACGGCTTTCACTCCTGTCAACGCGAGTCCGTCTTCGAACATCAAGCCCGCTTGCTCGAAGGTCTGCTTCACGCGTTCAGCGGTTTGCGTTTCCTTGAATCCCAACTCTGGCGCATCCATGATCGATTCGCCGATGTTGATGATGTCGTTCCGCCGCCGATCGATCGCTTCGCAGATCTGTTGTTTTCGCGTTTTAGGATCAGTCATAGTCTTCACATCCTGTCGTCGTGTGTTTCCCGTAGCGATCAGAGTCCTCGCGTTGGCGGAAGCAATACCTCGTAAAATATAGCCGAGATCTTTGCCTGCGGCGCGTGAGATCACCATCGGCTAGTGGTACATTTTTACAGTTAGACGACTCGCCGAGTCGTCAATTCACGTCTCGGAGAGACGTGCAACAGTGAAACTGTACACTACCCACCATCGATTTCTCCCCGTGCGTACGTGCGAGTGTCCGCGGGCGCACGAGCAACTCCGTACCGTTGGTGTGACGGCCTCTTTCAAGAATGTCTCCAGCTTCGGCGTCATGTCTTGGTGTCTTTAGTTGGAAAGCGCCGCTTTGGCTCAAGGCTCAATGCGAGCGTGGTGAAGTCCCTGACAGTTCTTCGTTTACTTTAACCCGTGGCCGGAGGCCAGGTAGCATGGCAACGCCACCCTAGCCTTCGGCCACGGGTTAAACAACTCGTGGCGCTGTCCGATTAGAATGCGGGACGGGAAAGTGGACGTATTTGGAGCGAGGGCTTATGTTACCGCGATATGGATTGTAATTCTCTGCATCCGAAAGCAGACGATGGCCATGATGACAACTCGCCGCAAGTTTTTGTTGGGCTTGGCAGCCGGAAGTGCTCGCTTGGGAATCGGCTGGGGCGGGGCGCGTGACCTGCAGGCGGGCGAAGCGACTGCTCTCGATGCGGCCAGGAGACAAGCGGCCCATCGAAGGCGACGCGTCGTTTTCAACAACGACGGCGACGACATTTGGGCTGCGGGGGCGGACACAGCCGAGCGATTCCTGGCGGCTCGCCATACTCCGCTCGTCGGTACGCAGGTGGACAGCATCTACTACTGCACGACGCAGTCGTTTAATTACTTCACACACCAGACGAAGGTGGCCGAGGTCTTCACTTCGAGGGGGGGCCAGTTCGCCAACAACAACCTCGCGAAGTTCCTGGAGCAGGGCACGGATGGATTGCGAATGTCGAACGCGTTCGCGCGCAAACATGGAATGGAGAGCGTCTGGACCTTGAGGATGAACGACATCCACGATGCCTGGACACCTGAATTCCGCCCGAAGTGGAAGCAAGACGATCCGACTCGCATCATATCGACTCTCGATCAGTCGAAGAACTTCCAGGACCGGCGGCGACTGTGGAGCTTGGTTGACTTTGAGCACCCGGACGTTCAACCGCGGTTGCTTGAGATCATCGAGGAAGTCCTTGTCGGCTACGACCTCGACGGCGTTGAACTCGATTTCCTGAGAGCCCCCTTCTACTTCCGAAGCAGCTACCAGGGCCAGCTCGCGACCGATGCGCAAATCGGCACACTCACGACACTCGTGCGGGCCATCCGCGAACTGGTCCTCCGCGAAAGCCAGCGGCAGGGCAAACCTTTCTTACTTTCCGTGCGTGTGCCATCGACGCGAGCCCTAGGTCGAAAGATCGGCATCGACGTGGCGGTTTGGCTGCAGGAGAAGCTGGTTGATGTCATGGCGCTCGGTGGCGGCTACATCACGTTCGACGTGCCGATCAAGCAACTCATCGATCTCGCGCACGAACACGATGTGCCGGTCTATCCGTGCCTCAGTCAATCAGGGCTGATGTATCGGTCGCCTCGTGGCAAGAACGCGAAGCAACCTCCCGAAGCTTGGTTCGGCGCGGCAAATCGTTTATGGCACGATGGTGCTGATGGAATCTACACCTTCAACCTGTTTCCTGGGCCGGGTAGCAAGTCCGACCGCGAGTACGCTCGCCAAGTGCTCAGTACGATTGGTTCGCGCGAGCAACTGGCCAAATCAAGCATCATGTACGCCGTCTCCGATGCTGGCTGGTGGATGCCGGCTCACTATTGGGCGAAAGACGCTGCTGACTTCTCTGCCGCGCTGCCGTTACGACTGAAGGCGAACGAATACGAACGAACCTCGCTCTACGTGCCGGAAGAGTTGCGCGGGGCTGGCTTCGACGTGACGGCGGAATTGCGAGTCGATTTCACCGGGCTGACGGCCGACAGTGCTCCCGAGATTCTCTTTGGCTCCGCGAACTTCGGTCCCACCCCCAAAGGCGAGCAGATCACCGACATCCGCCGCTATGTCTGCAAGGTTCCGGTCCAGTCGATCGCGCAAGGCGCGAACCGCGTGATGGTCAAGACGCAGGAGCGTGGAGCGAAGTTGGCCGGTGCCGAGTTGTGGATTCACCGGTAACGAGTTCACAACCTGAAGCACTTCACATTGCCATCCCGATCCTTGCAGTACAGCTTCGCGTCGGAGAGGACAATGTGGGGCCAGGCGTCGCTGGCGAAGAGGTGCCGCTTGCGTGCCAACTCTTTATAGCCGGCAGGCTCACGATGTGCAGATTCGACAAGTACCAGTTCACCTCGATCCGCCCAAATAACAAGCCGATCGTCCGAGGTCGCCAACAGAGAACCTGTATCCCCAAATCGACCGCCACGCCAGATTGGTTTGCCCGTCTCGAAATCCAAACAGTACACGCCCCGCCAGCACCAGTAGACGTAGCCTTTGTGAACGATCGGAGAACAGACGCCGGAAGCGTAGGGCTGCTTCCAAATCAGCTCGGCGCCTTCAGCCGTGATGTCGAGGCGGCAGATCGAATACTGGTTGTACTCGGATGTGATCACAACCGAGTTACCCGCGACTGCCGGCGTTGCGATACTGTTAGCGAAATCCGTCACCCAGGGGAACTCGGCCAGCGTTTCACCTTCATGCCCCTTGTCCAATCTCGCAACGAGCAGATTACGAATTGTCAACACGGCAACACAAGGGATGTTTTCGATAACAAGCGGAACGAGCCCTCCCGTGTGACCTGCCGGATCCTTCGATTGTGATGTCCAGACTTGCTCGCCGGTGCGTTTCGCGAAGGCGATTAAGTTACCCTTGTCGTCTCCGACTTCCGCGATCACCCATTCGCTATGGATCAGCGGCGAGGCGGTATAACCATAGTCTCGTAGCCGGCGACTTCCTACCAGCGGTCTCTGAGGAACAACGAACTTATCGTAGAAATTGAGTCCCCAGACTCGCTGACCATCCTGGCCCGCATCCCAACAATTCAAATGGCCGTCGGTACTAAGCGTGAAAAGGTAGCCAGTCTCTCGATCGAAGACGGGACTGGCGGAAGGCCCAGAATACAGTCCCTTGTCGCCTTCGCTCCTTCGACCGTACATCGGACAAGCATACGACTGCTTCCATATCTCGCGCCCTGTTGCCGTGTCGAAGCAGCGTACGTAGTCGTGTTCGTCGTTCCATCCGGTGGTGTAAAGGCGGCCGTCCACGACGATTGGCGCGCTTCCGCCTGCGCCGACTCGAATCGTCCACTCTGCCTCGCCAGGCGGCCAGCTACCGCGAGCCCAGCCCGAATCCTCGTCGATGATACCCCTGCGACTGGGGCCCCTCCATTGCGGCCAGTCATCTGATTGCACAGTGCGGACCGCAAGCAGAACCAACGCAAGGACGATGACTTTGCGGAGCCCGGTCCGTCTGGGGAGGTCACGCTTACGTGGTTTCCGAAGTGATTCGTACGAATTCTCGCTCGCCTTGTCCCGCTCACCACTCATCCCGACATCTTACCAATCCCCCCGATTCGAAGTCCAGAAAAGCCGCTGACGTGCGATCTGCGTCACACAGCGCTTTCCACGGCGGTGTCGTGCGCGGCGATCGCGGCTCGCGAGAGGCTCGTGGCAACGGCGGCGAGGACCAGGCAAGCCAGACCGAGGACGAGATAGACCATCCACGGCCAGCGTTCGGTAAAGGGAAGTGGTTCCGGCTCGTAAATAGGATTTGATTTGCGACTCCCGATCGCCGCGCGATCCGGCGCCGGCTCGAGCTTCTGCGCCAGATTTCGTGCGAAATCATAGCTCGGATCTTCGGCTTCCGCGTTGCCAAAGTACAGCTTAAAGGACTCAGATCCTTGCGGTGTCGTGAAGACAACTTGTCGCGCATCCGCCGCGAATTGGACTTGTTCGACTTGCAGCGGCGGATTTCGGTTGTCGGTCACAAGTAACCGCAACCGCGCCGCGCGCGTTTCAGAAAACTTGACGCGCATCGGCTCCAACGGCTCTCCCGCTCGCCGACGCAAAACGCCGCGCGCCACCGACGTAAACGGCCTTCCGGAGTCCACTGGGCCACCCGCCTCGGGGTTGAAGTTGCGGACGAACTCGGCGTCGGCGATCTGCACCTCGATACTCGACACCGGAGTCTGATCACCACCAAGTTCGAAATCCCAACGCGAGCCAGGCCCAGCGTCGGTCCGCACCGCTTCTCGTTTTCCGATGGTCGCGTCCAGCGTTAGCTTCTCGCCGGGGATCTCAACGGTGCGCAGGATCTTCACGTCCCCAATCGGGACTGCTTCGTCGTCAACAATCGGATCGCGGTGAAGTTTGATCCGCAGGTAGCGAAAGCGGCTCAACGGGTATTCGATCGTGTCGTCGTGCACAACCTCGCCACCACGGCGGAAGTCGATCAAGAGCACGTCGCGCAGCAGTCGCCACTGGTTGCCGTCGTCACTCCCTTCAAGTTCAATCCGGCGGCGATAATTGCGGCCGAGAAGATCGACTTCCAAGGCATTGTGTTCCAGTGAACCCGCCCCAAGATCAAGCGTCAGTTCGCTCGATCGATCCGGACCGTCCGTGTGATTGAATTCGCGAGTGGTGTCCAGCGGTTGCCTCTCCGAACGACTGCTGCGAACCCGCAACGCGTAGGGCACTTCCTGGCCTGCCTCGGTATAGACCCGCAGGTCATGCAAATCGTAACGCGCCCCGTCGAAGATCTGCGATACCGCGATCGTTGCCCAGTATGGCGGAGGAGTGACCAGCACTCAGGTCCTCATACGCGATGAAGATCTTCGGCCGTCCCGATCGGGAAAAGACCTGCGATTGTGAACGCTCCAACGAGCCCTCCGTGCGCAGGCGTTGTATCTCATTAACGACCAGGAAGTACTTGCCAAACTGAACGATTCCAACGGCAGGTTGCCGCATTTGTTGAAGACGATCTCCGATGACCGGGAGTTGATCACCGAATTGTACCTTGCCGCGCTGTCTCGATTTCCTTCGGAGAAGGAGTTGGAACTGCAACTCAAGTATGTAGAGAAAGCCACGAACCGGGAAAGTGGTATGAAAGACGTCTTGTGGACGCTTCTCAACGTCCGCGAGTTTATTTTCAACCATTGAGCCAATCACTTTCCTTTGAAAGGAAGAACAATGCACAAGTATTGTGACGGCATCCACCGACGCGATATCCTCAAAGCGGGGGTGGCAGACGCGTTCGGCTTGAACCTGGCCACGATGCTCGAACTTGACGCAAGTGAAGAGTCGCCGACGAGTGGAAAAAACGCGATCTTCATATTCCTCACCGGCGGTCAGTCCCACATCGACTCTTGGGATATGAAGCCTGAAGCTGGCGAAATGAAGGGCGAGTTTGAATCGATCGAGACAAATCTGCCGGGCCTGCGTGTATGTGAACACATGCCTTATTTGGCGAAGCAAGCCGATAAATACACTGTCGTCCGCAGCGTCACACATTCGCAGGGCGCGCACAGCCCTGGCCAGCGCTACCTGCAAACGGGTAATCGCAAGATTCCATCCTTGGAATACCCCGATTACGGCGCGGTCGTCTCCAAGGAGCACCGTTCTCCGCGCGGCGTGCCGCAATATGTGCTGTTGCCCAGCGGCGGCAGCAACTCCGCGAGCTATTCGTCTGGTTATCTGGGAGTGGCTCATGGGCCGTTTACCGCGCTCGGAGACCCCAACGCGAACAACTACAGCGTTCGCGCTCTAGCCACGCCGGAAGGGCTGACCTCTAAGCAAATCGAAGCCCGCCGACGCCAACTGGAACTCGTGGGCACGCGATTTCGAGACCTCGACATCGGCAATCAAGAAGTCGATGGCATGGACAAGTCCTATCAAAAGGCGTTCGATATTCTGCAGTCCAAGGCGGTCCGAAAAGCGTTCGACATTGGCAGCGAGGACGCCGCGATTCGCGAGAATTACGGACGGCATACCTTCGGACAGTCGTGCCTTCTCGCGCGGCGGCTGGTCGAGGCGGGCACGCGTTGCGTGTCGATTTACTTTGGCGGTTGGGACACGCACCAGTTCAACTTTCGGGATTTGAAGGGCACGCTGCTCCCACCGTGGGACCAGGGCCTGGCCGCGTTGATTGCGGACCTTCACGAGCGTGGGTTACTGGACGACACGCTCGTCTGGTGTACCGGCGAATTCGGCCGCACCCCCAAGATCAACGACAAAGGCGCCGGCCGCGATCACTGGGCGCGCGCGATGAGCATGCTCTTCGCGGGCACAGGGATCAAGGGTGGGCAGGTGATTGGCGAGACAGACAAGACCGCGTCCGAACCGGTCGATTCTCCGTACTCGCCGGCTGATGCCGCAGCCAGTTTTTATCGCGGGATTGGGATCGATGCTCAAAAGGAATACCACGCGCCGGATGGCCGTCCGGTTAAGATCGTCGGCAAAGGGAACCCCATCCGAGAACTTTGGGGATAGTAGACAATGCATCTTCTAATACGACTGCTCGCACCAGCTGCCGTGCTGTTCTGTTTCATCGGACAAACCCAGGCGGATTCAGAATCCAGCCGGATTCCACAACTCATCGAGGCCCTCGACGACGAGAACTTCCGCTTTGGCGCTTCGATAGCGCTGGCGCAAATGGGGAAGGATGCCGTGCCGGCGTTACGAAAGTCATTGGTTTCCGACAAACTGGACCTGCGAGTTTGGTCCGTCTATACGCTTGGCGAAATCGGCTCGGCTGCCGAACCCGCCGTTGGTGACTTAACAGAATCGCTTGGAAACAACGATAGCGCGCTCCGCGCTGCCGCCACGCAAACGCTCGGCAAGATCGGACCCGCCTCGGCTCCGAGTGTCGGCGCGCTGGCGGATTTGTTGAGTGACGAGAACACAGTAGTGCGTCGATGGTCGGCAGTGGCACTCGGCCAGATCGGTCCCCGCGCGGAACAGGCCGCTCCCCAACTCATCGCGGCGCTGAAGGACAGCAGGATTCGGCCGTCGGCGAAAACTTCTTTGATTCAGATCGGCAAACCAACAGCCGGCCAACTGCGACAATCGCTCGGCGACGAGAAACTCCGGTTTGATGTCTCCGCGATCCTGTTGAAACTCTACCCGGACTCGGCCAAACAAGCGGGAGTCGACCAACCGACGTTGGCCGATGTGGCATCGCTTCGCCTGGTGCTTCACGATCTGACTCGTTCACCGCAGGAACGGACCAGCGCGGCAACAGCATTGGCTGCGCTGGGCAAAGAAGGAACTGTCGTCCTTATCGAGGCGTTCGAAGAACAACCGATCGCCGGCACTGCGGCATCCGCGTGTGCGAGCGTTGCTCCCGACGGCGTGGCTCCGCTCATCGACGCACTCACCCACGAACAACCCGGCGTTCGCGCGGCTGCTGCCGACGCGCTTGGCCACATCGGCCCCGCGGCAAACGAGGCCGTCCCACATCTCGTGCGGTTGTTCAAAGACAGCGATCACAACGTGCGCTACCGCGCCGTGCTCGCGCTCGACGCCTTCGGCCAGAAGGCAGCGCCGGCCGTACCCGACCTGATCGAAGTTATGCTCGACTCCAGCCAGCGCGAGGCGGCCCGCCAATGGGCGATGATGACGCTCGTCAACACCCTCCCCGACACACATGACACGGTGGTCAAGGGCTTGATCAAAGCCAGCCAGGACAAAGGGAATTACGGTGTGAGTTCTCTGGCCAAGTCGCAAGTCCGCAAGATCGACCCCAAGGCGGCCGAAGCGGCCGGCATTCGTTAGCTAAGGGAGATGAAGAATGAACCTGCAGACCGCCCGATTCCTCGTGATCTTGCTGCTTGGTGTTTTGCCAATGGTGGGAGAGGTCTGTGTTGGTCAGGACTCGAAGTCCGCTGCTAGTGCAGCCGAAAAGAAACACCTGCGCGAATGGGCGCAGCTCAAAGGAAACTCCGGCTTCACCGGGTTGTCACCGGACGACTCGGTCAAGCCGCCGTTGAAGCTCCTGTGGTCCTACCGCTTGGATGGAGACGCGTCTGGAGATGCGGGTGCCGGACTCATTGTGGCAGGCGGCAAGGTGTTTGTCCCCGTTGCCAACAGTCAATCGATTGTGGCACTTGACGCGGAGAACGGCCGCTTTTATTGGGAGCATCGAGATCAGTCGATCGGATGGAACGGATACCTCGGTCACACGTCGGTCCCCTCGTATGACAACGGCCGCGTGATTCTTTGGCAACGGCGTAACTCTTCGGGAGTGATGGCTCTCGACGCCAAAACAGGCAAGGTCGAGTGGACGCATTCCCTTAGTCCAGAGGGCAAGGACATCAACCGAGGTGGACTGCCTGTGGCCGATGGAATGGTCTATTGCAGCGAAGGCGGCTCGGACCCGGCGGTTTGTGCGCTGGACACTGCGACCGGCAAACGCGTTTGGCGTAAAGAACTGGGCAGCGATGTTGGCGAGTTTGCGATCGGTCCGACGGTTGCTGGTGGTCGTGTCTTTGTTTCAACGCGAGCAAACACGCGCCGTGGTCCCAAGCCAGGCAACCTCCGTGGTGCCACTACGGCGCTCGACGCAAAAACCGGCAAGATTCTCTGGCGCCGTAAGAACATTTACTCGTGGAGTCCCATGGCTTGTGATGGAAAAGTCCTGGTGTGTCCCATGTGGTCTTCTCCGGACGAAAAGCTCTATCTGCTGGACTGCGATAGTGGAAAAACGATCTGGGCCACAACGCGCGTCGCGAACCACTACAACCCCCCGATCACGTTCACGAAAGACCTGCTTCTCTATCAGCCGTGGGGCCCGAAACTCCATGCGATGTCACGAGCGGACGGTGAGCCACAATGGATCTTCCACAACGAATTCACGAGTGCCGGATGCTGCACGCCCGCGGTCTCCGGGCAATACGCCTATATCGGGACATCCGTTCCGGAACGCTCGGGGGATCTTGAGTCTTTGCGCGGCTTTCGTCTGGCGGACACTCCCAGCGACACCGGCAAGTATGGAACGGTAAACGCCATTGACTTGTCGACCGGCAAGTCTGTCTGGCGTTTCCCGACGACAAATACCGTGTGCGGGGATCCAGCCATCGCCTATGGACGTCTTTACTTTGCGAGCCGCGATGGACGGGTCTACTGCCTCGCCCCTGCCGAGAAGGGCGAACCGATGACGCCGGAAGCAAAAGACCAATCGCCACCGGCAGATGAAGCCGATGTCGCGAAGCTGCTATCGACGCCGCGCGATCGAGAGGCGAAGCCAGGCTCCAACTGGCCGATGCAGGGTGGCGGCCCTGATCGAACTGGTTTGCAAGGTATCACGTTGAAACCGCCCCTGAAGCTTGCCTGGAAGTTTGACACGCAGGGTCGAGTCGTGACTTCCGCGGCAATTGTTGACGACGTTGTTTACACAAGTTCCGAGTCTGGCCGGATCATCGCCGTCGATGCCGATCGAGGTCAGGAAATGTGGCAATTCGACACCCGTCAGCCGATACGTTGTTCGCCGGCTGTCGCCGGTGACGTCGTCTATTGCGGCTCGGACAGTGGGATTCTCAATGCACTCGATGCGCGAACAGGGAAACTCTCCTGGCAGTTTGAGGCGGGTGGACCGGTTCAGGCATCTCCTGCCATCGTAGGCGACATCATTGTCTTCGGTGCCAACGATCACAACCTCTACGCGCTGGATCGGCGAACCGGTCGAAAACTCTGGAACTTCCGCACTAGCCGATCTTTTATCCAGGCCCCGCCGGTGATTCACGGCGATCACGTTTTTGCGGCCGGGTGGGCCGACTGGGTTTGGTGCCTTAATGTGAAGTCCGGCAAGCCCGTTTGGCGATCCTTTATCCCGGTTTCAATCGAGGCGGTTTCCTATTACTGTGACCAACTCTGGGTCCGCAGTCCCTACTACGTTGTTCGTCTCGATCCGGCCAAAGGCACGTGGATGCGTATCGCCGAGACATCGTATGGTTATGGCGGAATGGCGTTCGTCGGAGACCGGCTGTTCCAGTCCGGCGTCCTCGGCCAGTATGGGACGACCGGAGCAACATCCGTTGCCCTGAACGCCCAAGGTGGACCACCGCCCAAGCAAGTTGCTCCAACGTTAAAAGGCGTGGAAATGCTCACACCAAAACCACTACGAGCAAAGCCAGAACTTGCCACCAAGGCAACATCTTTTTCGGCGCGGATGTCCCTCGGCATGGTCAACATGCAAGGGAGCCCGGAACTAGCCTCGATGGCCACGCCCTTAGTCCTCGGCGATAAGCTCTGCTTCTCGACCTTAGCGGGGCAAGTCATTTTGACCGACCTCGAAGGCACGCGGCTTTGGAGCTATGACCTTGGCGGTCCAAGCCACGCGCCCCCTGTCGCCGCCAGCGGGTTGTTGGTCGTTGGCTGCGATGATGGAAACCTCTATGCCTTCCGAGAAGAGCAGCAAGCAAAGGATTGACCACCTTACGGAAACCGGGAATTCCCCGGTCTGCGAGTCGTCTTGGTGCGTGACGCCCTCGTCTAACAGTCTCCCCTCAAACAACTGGGCTTGGCGTGTTAAGCTCTTGTTGCCGCGTGCGGTCTAACGATCGTAGCGTTGTAGCATGTTCGACAAGTGGACAAGAACGCAACCGCATGTCATCCCCTCTAATCGTTGTGCCAACTCGGATCGAATTGCAGACGCTTGAGCCGCTGCTCGATGCGGCGGTCAGGGAAGCGGGGGGGAAGATCGAGCTGTGCGGGTTTGGAGTCATCGCGGCTGCCGCGCGAACAGCACAGTTGATCGCGCGGCATGAACCGGAACAAGTCATCTTAGTCGGCATTGCCGGAGCCATCGGTGAACAGTTGATGATCGGGAGAGCATACGATTTCAACGAGGTCGCATGTTTCGGGATCGGAGTTGGATCGGGCGAGAACTACTCGAACGCTGTCGAGATGGGCTTTCGGCACTGGGACGATGTGGTAGGCTCGACCGAGATCAGTGACATCATCTCACTCACTGCGGAAGGTGAACCAGGTGCTTTTCAACTATTGACGGCTTGCGCAGCTTCGCGAAGCCCAGAGGATGTGAGGCTGCGACTCCAGAAGTTGCCGAACGCTTCCGCAGAAGACATGGAGGGCTTTGCCGTCGCCTTGGCTTGCCAAGTCGCTGACGTACCTTTGCAGATCATACGCGGTATCTCCAACGTCGCCGGTGACCGAGGAAAGTCGCATTGGAAGATCGCAGACGCCCTGCATTCTGCAGCGGATCTGGTCACGAGATTGCTTCGAACAAAGAGGGGGCGGAACTGAATAACTCACAGCATGGAACTTTATCGTGAGCCAAGCGATACACCTGGGAATCTCAACTTGTCCCAACGACACCTTTGCCTTTCACGGCTTGATTTCTCGAGCTGTCGATTGGCGCGGCCTCGACTTTCATGTGGACTTCATTGACATCCAGCAGTTAAACGACCGATTGTTCGAGGGTGACTTTGATGCGGCCAAGACGAGCTTTTACGCCGCATTGCTGCTGGCGAATGAGACGGTTGTTTTACCAAGCGGGTCGGCACTTGGTTTCGGCGTCGGTCCGCTGCTGCTGGCCGCGGAGCCGGACTTGACGCCGACCAACACGGAACAGTTGGCGCTTTGCCCCGGTCAGCACACAACCGCGTCGCTTCTCTTCTCGCTCTTCTACCCAAAGACGACGCGGGTCGAGCACGTCCTCTTCTCGGAGATCATGCCGGCTCTCAAGCAACACAAGGCCGACTTCGGTATGTGTATTCACGAGGGCCGATTCACGTGGGAGCAACACGGACTGGGGTTGGTCGAGGATCTCGGTACACGATGGGAAGCGGAGACAAGCAGCCCGCTTCCGCTGGGCGGCATCGTAGCCCGGCGGTGTCTGCCATTCAACGTGCTGGCGACAATTCAGGCGGTCATTCGAGACTCGCTCGAATGCGCTCTCGCTGATCCTGAGGCGACTTTTCCTACCATGCGAAAGTACGCTCAAGAGTTCGACGACGATGTGCTAATGAAGCATGTTGAGCTCTATGTCAACGATTGGACACTCGACCTCCGCGACACTGGGCGCGATGCGTTGGCTCAACTTTCGGAACGAGCCCAAACCATTGGACTGGTATCGAAAGAGAACATGAAGATCGAAGTGTTCGTCTCCTGAGCGAAGGCGCGTGTCTACGCCTTCGGTATCCAGCTAACTGCGTGAGGTGCGAATGACCATTGAGGCGTTGATCTTTGACTGTGACGGGACGCTCACGGATTCGATGTACGCGCACTACGTCGCTTGGCGGAATGCGCTGGCGCACTACGGGATGGAATTGGACGAGCAGCGCTTCTACACCTATTCCGGCACACCGTCGCGGCGAGTAATCCCGATGTTGGCGGAAGAGCAGGGGATCACGTTGGACTTCGAAGAAGCGAATCGAGCCAAGGAGGAGGTGTTTCTCCATTCGATCCACTTACTGAAACCGATCGAGCTAGTCGTGCAGATCGCGGATGATCACCGCGGCAGCTTACCGATGGCGGTTGCGAGTGGCGGTGTGAGGCGACTGGTTCACCGGCAGCTCGAGCAGATCGGTACTTTCGAGTGGTTCGACACGATCGTGACTGCGGAGGATACCGAACGGCACAAGCCTGATCCCGATGTGTTCTTGGAGGCCGCTCGGCGGCTCAATGTCGCACCCACCGCTTGTCGCGTGTATGAAGACGGTGATCCGGGGATCGAAGCCGCTCGTCGAGCTGGCATGGAGTGCGTCGATGTTCGGCGATGGCTATAGGACGCGCAGTTCGCACGCAAGTCCACGAGAACACGGCGTGCAAACCGGATTCGAATACGGTGTGCGGACACCGGTGGCGTTTGGGCTCTTGCTGGTTTCTTCTTACCAGCTTTTCCCGGTCGGAGAGCTACGCTAGACTAATCGCATGTAGGACGTATCGCGTGCACTGGCGATTTCCTACTATCGAACGCTTAAGAAACGCAGTAAACTATTTCATAGTAACATGTGGCGGAATTGGCAGACGCGCAGGATTCAGGTTGCAAACGCGCCTTCGCTTAGAAAACGCGATTTCCCGCGAAAATCCCTGCTTTTTCAAGAGGTTGCTCGCGCTTGTGGTCGCTAGGTGAATCCCTGGTTGACCCTGAAAGTCCCTACTTGCGGTTGTCAGTGACAACCGGTCATCGGACTTGATGTTC
The DNA here is from genome assembly GCA_002726245.1 of Planctomycetaceae bacterium. Classification (GTDB taxonomy): domain Bacteria; phylum Planctomycetota; class Planctomycetia; order Pirellulales; family Pirellulaceae; genus PBSM01. The sequence goes on from PBSM01000033.1 coordinate 24,897, forward strand.
ACACGGGCTGGCGGCGAGACCCATCTCACGAAACCGGGGGCGTACGAAAAGAATGTCTCGGCTACGTCGGTCCGACCCAGCCGGAAACGCGTCGGTCGATGTGACCGAATGGAGTTTGCGAACTCGCCAATCTGCCAGAGGAGGGGCGTCCATGTCGACCAGCGGGAACCCCGCCGCCAACCTTCCGAGCCACTGGTTTCTCGGTTCCAATCCGCAAACGGCCAGGTGACTGTCCGACGATTGCACAGCGAGGTGCCCACCTACCAGCCTAGCTCATCTGTGCTCTGGCCGAATGATTGGGTTTCAAGACCCATGTTGTTGAGCATCGTGACGAACAGGTTGCACAGCGGCGCGCCTTCCTCGTGAGCAACGTACCGGCCATGCTTGAACCCGCCGCCAGCGAGGAAGATGGGGAGATTGCGGGCATGGTGCGCGTTGGCGTTGCCGAGGTTGCTGCCGAACAGAATGGAAGTGCTATCCAGCAAGGTCGAACCGGATTCTGTCTTGGATTTCATCTGTGTGAGCAAACTGCTGAAGCATTCCACGATTTCCGTTTCAATCTTCCGCAACTGCTCGATCTTTGCTGGGTCCTGACCATGGTGCGAAAGGTTGTGGTGGTTACCGGTCACGCCTTCGACCTTCGGTACAACGAAATGATCCTGAATCATGACGCTGATCACACGGGACGAATCCGACTGAACGATCAGCGGAACCAGATCCATCAACAACTGCGCCCGTCCAATCAGTTCAGCGATGTCAGGAATGTCGGATGGCTGCTGTGCGTCGACCTTTGGCTTTGGTTTGTCCATCCAACCCTGAACTGCTGCGATGTTCGTTTCGGCACCTCGAACCGAGTCGAAATAATCGTCCAGCAGGTGATTGTCCGACACACTTGCTTTTCGACGAAGTACTTTGGCTTGTGTTCCGAGTTCGTCGAGGATGCTTCTCCCGTCGTCGAGCTTCTGCTTCTGTGCCCTCACTTCTGCGGGCGTGCCCTGCAGAAACAGTTGGGCAAACAGGTTTGCCGGGCTCGTCTGCGCCGGGATCATGACGCCGCCGCTGGTGTACGACTGGCTTTGGGGCTTTATGGTTCCCAGCGTGATCGATGGGTATCGTGTTACATTCCCAAGGCGACTGGCTGCAACATGGTCGATGGAGATGGTGTTCCGGAACCCACCCACCCCTGGCTTGCGTGCCGAGGTCAGCCAGGTCAGCTCGCTATCATGAGGTTGGCGACCGGTTTGATCTTTATGCTGCAGACCGGAAAACAAGGTGAAGTCCTGGCGGTGCTCTTTCAGCAGATCCAGATAGGGAGTTGATTCGTAATCGGCACCGGGAGTCTTGGGCCACAACAACGGCGGGTGCAAACCGAGCACGGTGCAGACAAGCACCATCCGCTTTGGTGGAGGATTGCTGGGCACCGCAAAGACAGGGTTCATCGATTCTAGCAGCGGCAATGCCAGCGAGACGCCGGAGGCCTTTAGTAGGGTACGTCGGTTAAGTGGCTTGTTCATGACTTGCCTTCTATTTGTTTCTAAACAGCTTGCTTTGAACGACTTCGTGGATGATGTCTCGCACCGGAAAATCATCCTTGCGAGTTCGCTTCAAAATGGCTTCGATCTCTTCGCGATCGGCGAACTGGATCTCGCCACCCGTTGAATTGACAACGAGCTGCGAAATGAAATGCTTCGCGACTTGCTCTTTCTCATTGAGCAAGTGTTGCTTGAATTCGTTGATTCCCGAGAACTCCTTGCCATCGGCTGTTACGCCGCTCGCGTCGACAGGGGGTCCCTTCTTGAAGGGCGCGGGTACGTTGAAGTCACCAAACTTCAACTCTCCACCGGAGGCCCGATAGTGCGTCCGGAATCCGCCAATCGGATTAAAACTCTCCATGGCGAATCCTGGCGGATCAATCTCTCGGTGACATGTGTTACACGTTTCAATTTCTCGATGCGCAGCCAATATTTCGCGGATCGTCGTCTTTCCGCGGGTATCCGGCTCGATCGATGCTTCTAATGGTGGAGGTGGTGGTGGCGGTGTCCCGAGGAAATTCGTCAACACGAAGTTGCCGCGCAGCACCGGCGATGTCACTGTCCCGTTGGCCGTTGTCTTCAAGATCGCCGCCTGCGTGAGCACGCCGCCCCGCGGGCTGTCCTTGGGCAGCTCGACTTTTCGGAACTGCTGACCCTTCACATCGGGGATGCCATAGAGAGTCGCCAGCCGACGATTCACAAAAGTAAAGTCCGAATCGATCAGATTTGTGAGACTCAGGTTCTCGTTGATGAGTTCGGTGAAGAACAACTCCGGCTCCTTCGGAATCGCGCCCGCGAGCAACTCGTCATACTCCGGATAAAGACCTTCGTCCGGTGTCGTTGCATTGACCTTGTAAAGCCGCAACCACTGTCCGAGAAAATCGCGAACGAACCGATTCGACTTTTCATCGCCGAGCATTCGGTCGACTTGCCGGGCGAGCACCTTGGAATCGGATAGCTTGCCTTCTTTGACAAGAGCGAAGAGTTGCTCATCTGGCATACTCTTCCACAGGAAGTAGGAAAGGCGATTGGCCAGAGCGTGATCGTCGAGCTCGCCGGCTTCGCCACCAAACAACAGGAACTGTGGTGAACTTAGCATCGAACGAAGAGGAATACGCAAGACATCGATGAAGTCTCGATCGGCTTCGAGCGCGGGCTTGGCGAGGTCAACAAACGACTGTATCTCGCCCTCGGCCACCTGGCGTCGAAACGCTCGCGGCGCGAAGTGCCTAACGATCTCAGTGACGTGCTCCAACTGATTTTTGGACGCCTTGACCTCAAAAGGCCCTTTATCTGAACCTTCGGAGTTTGCAAGCTCCAACCCGTCGAGTAGTTGGCGGGTACTCGGTGGCGGCCACGAATCAAATAGTGGACCCTCGACTTTCTGAGACATGATGGCCAGGCCCCTGCCTTTGTAGTTCTTCGAACCACCGGCCGCCGTGATGGCAGTGAAGGGCTCCACTCCGCCCATGTCAAAGGTCAAGTAGGGCGAATCGCCCGGTTTGAGAAAGGCGTCGACGACGATCGTTTCCGGCGTGCCTGGTTCGAGATCAACTGCTTTCACGAGCCTTGCCCCACCGGTCGGATCCTTGACAATCAGCTTGAGCGTCACCGGTTCCTTGGATTGGTAGGCCGCAACCTTGGCGGAGAGTCGATGCGTTCCCGGCGTCGTTACACCGAAACGAAATTGCATGAGATAATCGACGTCGCGAAACAACGCGATGCCTTTACCGTACTTCAGCTTCCGGGTGACGTTTCCGCCCATGTTGAGCGGCTTCTCATGCCATTGATCTAGATGCGAGTAGTCGTTCATCACCCGGACACGATACGGGTTTTCCCCCAGATTGATCGCCAGTTTGAGTGCTTCATCAGCAGCCTTCAGATAACTCTCCATATGCACGGCGGAGATTCGCTGGGTCGACCCAACCGTGTCAAAGCTGCCGGATTCGACTTCGTCGGGAATGCTGCTGGTCATGTCGCTTTCGATCAAAAGCAAATCGCGAAGCGTGTATCCGAACTCAAGTTTCGTCAGCCTTCTCGCCGGCACACGTCCGACTCGTTGTTGCCGCGCCAGGCTCGCGGTCCGTAGATCTTTCTTCAGCGAAGCCAACGCCACTTTCAGTTGCATCGGATCGGGACGGGCTTCGGACTCCGGCGGCATTTCACCGTCATGAACGCGGTCAAAGACTCTTTCCCACTTGCGAAACGTTTCTGCGTCGGAAAGGTCATGTCCGAGTGCTCCGATAGTCAGCCCCGTTTCCGTGTCGGCATCGTGACATTGAATGCACGATGATTCGATGAGCGGCGCGACATCCGTCTTGAACGACTGGGCGACCGTTGTTCCCGACGTTAGACAGAACGTGACGAGCAGTGTTGGCAGGTACTTCATCTTACTTGCTGCTCTCCTTGTTGGCGTACTCCGCCATCACCTGAGCTTCCTTTGCGTCGATCGCGCCGTCACCGTTTGTGTCGATTTGTTCAAAGTGTGGCTTCAGATCTTCCGACGCTTCGTCTTTGCTGATTTTTCCGTCGCCATTGGTGTCCATGTAGCTGATGATCTGCTGAGCTGTGATGGCTCCCGTTTTCGGGGCGGGCTCAGTTGATCCCGCTTGCTCGTTATTGACGTACTTCACAAGCGCCTGCGCTTCCTTCGCGTCGATCGCTCCGGCCTTGTTCGCGTCGTGCTGTCCAAAGAACAGCTTCAAGTCTTCCGATGCCTCGTCCTTGCTGATGTTTCCGTCGCCGTTCTTGTCCATCGAACTGATGATTTGCTCGGCTGTGACGGGGCCAGAGGAAGCGGCGGCTCCGGTTGGCGAAGCGGGGCTGGTGGTCCCCGCGTCCTGAGTTTTGGCGTAGTCCGCCATCACTTGAGCTTCCTTTGCGTCGATCGCTCCGTCTCCGTTTGTGTCGATGAATTGGAAGTTCGGCTTCAGCTCTTCCGACGCTTCTTCCTTGCTGATCTTTCCGTCGCCGTTCTTGTCCATAAAGCTGATGATCCGCTCCGCGGCGACGCTTCCGGTTGCTGGTGCGGAAGAAGCAGACGGTTTATCGAACTTCGCCACGTCGATCTTGTCGTTGACGTTGGTCGTCTTGTACTCGTAGACCATCGTCAACTTCTGGGCCTCGATATTCATTGTCCGCTTGCCGGGGAATTGGAGGGCGCCCTCCGTTTTGTATTCTTCGAAGGTCATTGTGATGTCGCCGGGGATCGTCATTCCTTCGAGCAAGTTTGTCTCTTGATTGATGAAAAACTCGATCGGAGTTTCGTCGACGGAGACGACGGCACATTTCTTTCCGTTGAACTCCTTCTCTCCTGCTTCCTTGAGTGCCGCGATACCTTGGTCGCCGTGAATCGCAACCAGCGGACTCAGTCCGCCGATGTATTTGGCAAACGCCGCTTCGTCCGCCGGCAATTCGGTAATGCCTGCTTGAGTGTCGCTCACCCAGCCCGAATCACCCGTCCAACCGGTCTTGCGGCTGTATCCGGTCAGTTCCATCGACGTGTATCCGCGGTTCTTTGACAGATCGAAGATCTCCTCCACCGTACCGCTGAGCGGGCCATGGCTGCTTTGTCCGCTAATGGTGCCTGTGCGATGGATGGTCTTGATCCTGGCAATCGCCTCGGCACCGCCTACGGCTCTTATATGAGTATCAATGACGCTGTCGGCCGGTGGCTCGGCCTGAGCGGAAGCAGCTGTCTCGTTGTCCGCCGATGATGGCTTCGATGCAGCAGGGACCGACTCTGTTGCTCCGGAACTGTTGCCTGTGGTGGACTTTGATGGAGCGTCAGAACTCTGACTACAACCAATGACGACGAACAATGTAAGCATCATTCCAAACGTTAGAAACTTTTCTGCACTCATCATTGTCTTGTCCTTCTCGTTTGGAGGTTATTTGTTACCAGACTGGAATATCTCTACTTCAACGATTTCCAATCCTGCCGCATCGGTCGGTGTCGAACACCAGAACGCCTCAACAATCATCTCGATCGGAGTCGCCGCCAGGTCCTCCTTCAAACGAGCGACCAAGGGGTCAAGTCGCAGATCGCGGGCTTTCAGTACAACTTCAAATCGTCCTTCTCCATCTGGCGCAAGTGCCGGGTTGAAAGTCATGAAGTTGCCTCCGTGTCTGCCAATCGAATGACGGACGGTGACGCCGAAGAAGACCACACTATGAGCCTGCTCAAGGCGACCACGGACTCGAATCCTGGAATCAGGCCGCAGAATGACAAACGCGTCATCGCCATCCGAGACCTGTAAGCCCGCGGCGAACACGGTCATCAACTGTCCCTGCGGTGTTGTGTGTAAGTAAGGAATCGTCTTCAGTCTCGCATCGTCACCGTTCGTCTTTGGAATCCATTTCCCGAGGACACGATCCGGACTAACCTGTAATTGGCTCTTCCACCGACTGACCGATTCGGGAATCTGCTGAGGGGTCAACTCTGATCGGCTTGCTGCCACCACGCGTTGGTTGGCTGGCACGTCAACGGTGCGGCCGTCACTCAATCGCTTCAGCCGGACTTTGCCTTCAGTAACGTTCAATGATGTCGCGTCGACTTCCGATTCCACGTTGAATTCCGTACCAAGCACCTCCAACATCGCCGTTCGCGTGTGAACCAGCATCGGATTGGCGGCCGATTGCGGACTCACTTTGCTCGCGACGTTGCCTTCTTTCAGGTGCAACACCTTTTGCCCAAAGTCGGAGAACGTCAGCCGGGAGTCACCGCAAACCGTCACGGTCGACCCGTCCAAGAACTCCAATTCGACCCACGACGTTGGACTTGCTCCTTCAATCGTTCCGCCTGTGAGTTCAGTTCCGACACTCAAATCGCTGGTGACTCGACCTCCATCACCGGTCCACATGACAACTCCGCCCAATCCGGTGATTTTGCCGATTCGACGATCCGACTTCGCGGAGACAGCTAAGAACTTGCGCTCGTAACTCGCGCGTTGAACGTACAGGCTTGTGGTGAGAGCGACGATGACGACCGTAGCTATTGCCAACAGCGTTCTGGCGTACAGAGGCAGTGATCGCTTCGTGGCCAAAGCGTTCGGTTCCGGCAGCGAAGGACGCCCCTCGCCATCGACACCGTCCGCTGTAGCGGCATTCGCTGCGATGTCCTGCAGTCCGAAATCCACGGTAGCCAGCGACCGCAACATCGCCCTCGCTTCTGCGTTATCACGAAGGAGGGTCTGCAGCGGTTCAACATCACTCTCGGCAAGCGTGCCGTCGATGTATCTTTCGAGCAGTTCAATGTCTGCTTGCGTCATCATGGGCCCGCCTCCGCCAGAGTACGTTCGACACACTGGAGTAATTCGCGGCGTAGTCGGTTGACCAACTTGTAAAGTGCCGCCGGTGTCTTGCCGATCTGCCCAGCGATTGTCTTCATTGGATCTTCTGCTGCGTAGATGCGCATCACGAGTTGCCTTCGTTCTGCCGGCAACTTGTCGAGACAACCTTCGAGCGCGGCAAGCTGCTGCTCCCGCACCGACAACTCTTCAAGCCCCTCCTCTGCGATGAGCTGCTCGATTTCCTCACCCAGCACGAAGCGGTCGCGAGCTTTTTTCCTTCGATGCATGAGCACTTCGTACCGAGCAATGATGCAAGCCCACCGACGAAAGTTGTCGGCATCGTCAAGTTCGTCAAACTTCCGCCAGGCAACGACACTGACCTCCTGCATCACTTCATCCACGTCCGTGGCGGTCGGGAGGAGAGATCGCAGAAACGCTCGAATCGCGCGGTCATGCCTCATCAGGAGCCGCACAAACAGCTCCCTATCCGGCTCTTCCGTGTGGTTCTCGGTCAAGTTCATTCCTCCACCATACCACTGCCGGTGGTCGCCTTTCCTGACGCGAAATGGCGGAAATACAGTGCAGACACGATACTACGAGCCCCCGCGTTCATCCGACAGTGCAAGCAGCGTGTCACGACAGAAACCGTGAGGCGGTAACGCCTTACAAAGACCACTCGCACTTCTTGGAATTTGCCTGCTCCAGACGTTCGCAGTTTTTTTAACTTCGCAGAAAGTGCGGAGGTTTGGCACACCGACGCGTTTGGATTTTGGCTAACACTGGCTCATGTCGGTCGTTGCGCTTCGGCCTGTCCAGGATTGGGGACAGGAAACGGGGTCCTGTGGGTCGAATCTTGACATACCAACGAGATCCTGCAGAAAAACGAAGGCGTTGCCGGACTGCTCAAGATGAACGTGCAGCAAAAACACGCTCGGCAGCCCACTTGCCGGCTCGTCGTAAGCCTCGTATCATAAGCATGTTACGCATGCGGGCGTGGCGGAATTGGCAGACGCGCAGGATTCAGGTTCCTGTCCTCGTTACGAGGGTGGAGGTTCGACTCCTCTCGCCCGCACTTTGTAACTCGTTTGAGAAGGGTGACTTAGTACGTCACCCTTTTCTCGTTGTGCTCGAAAGTTGCTTCTCTGCGTCCTGAAGTGGTTCTCACTGCTGGTAAACGTGGCCCTGATTGTCTTCGGGCGAAAACCTCGTGCCTTCGGATTGGTCACCTGCCAAAGCCGAACTTCTTCGGGTTGATCCTCGACAGCCACTCGGATGAAACCGTCGCGTTGGAACTTCCAAGTGAATCGAGGCCGCGCCTTCCCGCCAGCACCATCTGGTAAAAAGTCGTGATGCTCTCGATTGCGTTGCTGTTGTGGAACGCTTCAAGTAGCGAGTCTGTGCCCCAAGCCCTAGGTGGCGGAACGGATTCGTTAATTGCCCTGGAAGCAGCTAAATCTCGCGGTACGTGAAGTCATCGAATGAGGTAACCGCATCCGCTTTGGTGCACAGGCCGACGGGTCCGAAGTCGTTGAACGTCTCGTCTTTCACATCGAGGTGCAGCTTGCCGTTCAGGTAGCAGCGAATGTGGTCGCCTTTGTGCGTGACACGAATCGTGTGCCACTGCCCAGCGGACGCATCAGTGTTGATCGAGGCGAGTTCCATGCGGTTGCCTTGATCGACCTTGTAGACGCGGATGTTCTTTTCCAGCGGATTGACGCGGGCAAGGTAGTAGTTCTTCTCGTTCTTGTATCTCCAAACCAGCCCGCCACCCTGATCTAGCTTGCCCCCTTTGGCTTTCACCGCAACAGAGACTTCGAGATCCTTCAAGTTCGACTCGTCACACACGCACAGATTGAACACGTCGATTGGGCATAGGCCGCAAGCTGGGCTAGGACCTGCTGGCCACTTGCCGCGGCTGGGTCCTCGATTACTTTCCACACGCTGTCCGACGCCTTGCCGGTCTGGTGTACCGACCAGCCTTCGGGAGTCTCGCCCGCGGGCGCATCCTCAAAGACCCAGCGAACGCCCTCGTCGAGATTGGCTGCCGCGACGAATAACAATGCAGCAACAGCGCCGATCATCAATCGAGTTTTCATGGTACGCTCTCCTGTCTGGTAGCGACTCGTGAGCGGCATATCCGGCAGCCAACAACGGGCGCGTGTGTCCCGGTTCGTTCTTTGAGTCTACAGCACCGCATCGGTGGCGCAAATGGTGAAGAGCCCATCCGTTCCGAGTCGGAAGCGACAGTAAAGCGCGGTCAATGACGCAGACGCAATGCGATTTCCCGCGATGGAGAATTCCGAATGCTATCGAAAGCTTCAGGCTAAGCCGACGAAGGCCGAGTTTGAACCAAACCGCCGAAGAGTCGCACAACGAGGTCGATATGAATGGATGAAACAAGACATGACCCTGGTCTGTGGAGTAGAGTAAACGTCTTGCCACACCCAGGAAAGGCAAGTAAGGATATGTCAACGACATCCATTACCGGTAACTAACATCGTCATCGCAGTCCGGTTGGAGGAAAATCGGGCTGCTCAACGGCGAATCACGGCGAGGTAAAGCAACCATGGCATCCCCTTTGTTTCCGACAACCGTAATCGGCAGCCTGCCTCGACCGACATGGGTTCGCGAGTTGATCCTGGACCGCAAGGAAGGCAGAATCAACGAGGAAGAGGCAGACGGCCTGCTTGACCGCGCCATTGAATCGGCGATCGCGCTGCAGGAGCGAAGCGGGCTGGAGGAGATCACCGACGGAGAATGGAGACGAGAAAGCTACGTCAAGGTATTCGCCGAACGCGTGCGCGGTTTCGAACACGATCTGAACCCCAGCGGCGGCTTGCCGTATCCAGCGGTCGTGGCACCGATCGAGTATCATCGGCCGATCGCAGTCGATGAGGTGCGATTTCTCCGCTTGCGCACCGAGCGGCGCGTCAAGGCAACCATCCCGTCTCCGTACATCATAGGACGGCGAATGTGGCACCCGGAACATTCGCGAGCAGCGTATCCAGATCGTGAACAGTTCATGACCGCCTGCGTGCCGATTCTGCGGCAAGAGATCGAAGCACTACGCGAAGCAGGCGCGGATACTGTGCAGTTGGACGAACCGTGGCTTTGCACTCTGGTCGATCCTAGTTTTCGTGCCAAGGAAGGAATCACGGACGTGCAACATGAGATGGACTTGTGTATCGACCTGGTCAATCAAACCGTCGATGGTATCAAGGGCATCGACACCGCCATGCACCTTTGCCACGCGCACTTCGACCGTCAACACGGCAGCGAAGGACCTTATGACCTGATTATGCCGGCACTGGCCAAGGCGCGCGTCGGCACGATCTCCCTGGAATACGCAACGCCCGTCGCGGGCGGTCTGGATGCACTCGCCGGCTTTCCCAAAGATGTGCGGCTCGGCTTCGGCTGCATCGATCATTGCGACCGCAACTTGGAAACCCCCCAAGCCGTCGTCGATCGCGTGGAGGACGCTCTTCGTTACGTGGACCGAGATCGCATCACGCTGCATCCCGACTGCGGATTCTCGCCATCAGTGCAGAATCCGATGGATTTGGATGAAGCGTACTTGAAACTCAAAGCCATGTGCCAAGCCGCCGACCTACTGCGGGAACGATTCTCGTAACCCCACGCAGATTCTGCGATCGCTATAATGCGACAGTTACAGAGTGAGTGCTATTGACCCCAGACGGGAACGGAGCCGATGCCGAATCCAAGCAGATTGCAGTTGTTCATCCTGGTGGCATTCGCGGGGACGCTGGTCGATGTTGCTTCATCCGCCGCGCTCGCCGGCGACAAGCCGAACATCGTTGTTGTCTTCACCGACGACCAGGGCTATGGCGACCTCGGATGCTTCGGCTCTGAGACCATTCGCACGCCCCGCATCGATGGTCTGGCGCGCGAGGGGACGCGCTTCACGAGCTTCTACGCCCAGGTCGTGTGCGGCCCTTCCCGGTCCGCGCTGCTCACTGGCCGATATCCCGTCCGTAGCGGCGGATGGTCAATGCCGGCAAGCGAGATCACAGTCGGTCAGCTACTGCAGAAGGCCGGCTACACCACTGGATGCATTGGCAAATGGGACGTCTCGAACCGCGCGGCGATCCCCGAACGCATGCCCAATGCGCAGGGCTTCGACTACTACTACGGAACGCTGGGGGCAAACGACAACGGCCGAGTTGCGATTCACGAGAACAACAAGCTACTCGGTCCATCCCAAGATATGGCGAGCCTCACGCAGATCTACACCGACAAGAGCATCGCGTTCCTTGAAGCAAACAAGGACAAACCGTTCTTCCTCTATCTGGCCCACACGATGGTTCATTCGGTGATCGATGCCTCGCCGAATTTCAAAGGAAGATCGGAGGGTGGGTTGTATGGGGACACGGTGGAGGAGTTGGACCATAACACCGGCCGGCTGTTGGACGCCATCGACCGCCTAGGCCTTCGCGACAACACGATTGTGATCTTCACGACGGACAACGGTCCCTGGAACAACTTTCAGGAAGTTCTTCGCAAGAGGCACAACGGCGCGATCGCCTGGGGCTCATCGGGTCCGCTTCGAGAGGGTAAGGGATCTACCTACGAAGGCGGGCTCCGCGTTCCTTGTATCGTCCGCTGGCCCGATCAGGTGCCTGCAGGCCGCGTTAGCGATGCCATCTTCTCGACACTCGACTTCATGCCCACGTTTGCGACGCTCGCGGGGTACGAAGCACCGACCGATCGCGTCATCGACGGTATCGACCAGACAGAGTTGTTGCTTGGCAAGAGTGAAGAAGGGAGCCGCGAGGACTTCTACTACTTCTGCCGGAACGAACTCCATGGTGTGCGCCGCGGCATGTGGAAACTGATTCTGCCGGATCGCAAGACGTTCTACGGGTATGTCGATGACAAGGGGTCGCAGGAAACGGAGCTTTACGATCTCCAATCGGATCTCGGCGAAAAGAAGAACGTCGTCGATCAACACCCCAAGGTCGTCGAGCAGTTGCTGGCACACGCCAAAGCCTTCCGATGGCCGGAAAAACTAATCGAGCCGCGCATCCGTCTCGCTCCCCCGAAGAAGCGTTAGTCCGCGTGGCCCCAAACTTTGGGCGAGTTGAATCCTGGCGGCGGCCGGTTGGGAGGGATGTTCGGTTCGACCGCGGTCTTGGCGAGTGCCGCCAGTGCCTCCTTGAGTTGCTTTACCACCTTTGGATGCTCGCTGCTCACGTCGTTCTTCTCTGATGGATCATTCCGGATGTTGAACAACTCCCAGGTTTCCTGGGACGCTGGCGCCGTGACGTTGGCCCCCACACCACCGTTGTGAATGAGCTTCCAGTCGCCCTGGCGAATGGCGCCGTGGAACGGAGTCAAGTTGTGCAAGATGAACTCGTGCGGCGAAGGGCGGCTATTGGCGATCGTGGGCCAAGCATCTTTTCCGTCGAGCGGCTTCGGCGGTTCATGCTGTGCGCCGGCCAAGCGTGTCAACGTTGGATAAAGATCGACGATATGCAGCGGTTCATCCACGACGGTACCAGGCTTGAGCTTGTCCTTCCAGACCATCACCGCGGGAACGCGGACGCCACCTTCATAGAGCGTTCCTTTGCCGGCTCGCAGTTCGCGGTTAGAGCCGAGCCGCGGAATACCACCGTTGTCGGAACAGAAGAAGATCAGCGTTTGGCTTGCTGGGTAATCATGCTTGTCGAGCGCCGCGACGATGCGGCCGATTGCGTCGTCCATGCAAGTCACCATCGCTGCGAAGATTCGCCGCTGCTTGTTCGGCATGTCGGCGTAGCGGCGAATGTACTCCTCCGGCGCCAGCAGCGGTGTGTGCGGCGCATTGAACGGCACATAGAGAAACAGCGGCTTACTCTTGTTGTGGTCGGCGATGATCCGCGCTGCTGCTTCGCCAATCAGGTTCGTCGAATAGCCTTCGTCATAGTTCGGCCTGTCATCGCGATGCCAGTCGTGGCCACCATCGCGAATGTGCGTGAAATAATCGAGTGCGCCGTTGTAGTGCCCGTACTGGTGATCGAACCCGCGCCGCGTTGGCAGGTAATCGGGCGAGACATGTCCCAGGTGCCATTTGCCACAGATCGCCGTCGTATACCCCGCCTTGGCGAGCACGCTCGGCAGCGTTCGTTCATCGAGTGGCAAGCCGTGATTTGCCCAGGGTCGAACGACGCCACACTGCAAGCCAAGCCGCATCGGATAACGACCTGTCATCAACGCTCCGCGCGTCGGTGAGCAGACCGGTTGCACGTAGAACTGATTCAACCGCACGCCTCGCTGTGCCAACTTATCGATACTAGGCGTGGCGATCTGGCTGTCGTGGTAACCCACATCGCCCCAACCAAGATCGTCCGCCACCAGGAGCACGATATGCGGACGTTCGTCCGTGCCATCTGGCGCAGCGTGGGCTGATACTGCCGCCATTAGCACGGCTACACTGTAAATCAAAGACGAAACGAGGCGCATCGGCAGTTGGACCTCATATAGCAGAATCACGACGACCCCCATCATAGACCGGCCACCCCGGCGGTGCGACTAGTTGCTGGATCTATGGCTCGCCGGCGGTTTATGATGACTGCATGAAAGCATCGCTCGCTGCGTTTGTTGTGACGTTCGCCTCGTTCGCCTCAATCGGCACGGGGTGGATGTGTCGTCGTCGCCGTATTTGAACTACGTTTACGCCTATGCCGACACGATGCTGGCAAAGGGGCGAGATGTCTACGGGCCAGAGCAAAGCAAGCTGTTTCTCAGCGCCTTGGACCGGCATACTTTGACGCCGCTAACGGTGCGCCCCGCGCCACCCGTTGGAGTTCGTCGGGGTGATCGCGTTGGACCTCCGTGGGAAGCGCTGGTTGGCGCCAATCCGCAATACGATCAGAACCTACTTCGAGTGCTCTATGTTCTGAGCGGACTATCCGGCGAGAGCAAGTACCGTGAGGCGGCTGACGCGGAACTGAAGTGGTTCCTCGAACATGCGGCTTCAACTGAAACGCATCTCCTGTCGTGGGGCGAGCACATGTATTGGAACGTGCTGACCGACGAGCCCAATCCCAAGGAAGCCGACGCTGTCCATGAGTTTACTCGACCTTGGGTGCTGTGGGATCGGTGCTTCGAATTGGCACGGGAGGCGAGTGAGAAGTTCGCGCTTGGTTTGTGGGAGCATCAGATTGCTAATCAAAAAGACGGAGCGTTCGATCGGCATGCGGCCTATTGGAAGCACGGCCCGCGCGACAACATGGACTTCCCGCGGCACGCCGGTTTCTTTATCCGCACTTGGGCGGACGCCCACTCCCACACCAAGAACGAGACGTTTCTTGAAGCGATCGGCACGCTGTTGAGTCGCTACGAACAGAAACGGCATCCCGAAACCGGGCTGATTGAAAATCGATGCGGCAAGCCGAACTATGTCGGCGCAACGACACTCTCGCTCGCGATTGATTGTGCAGCCGCGGCCCCACGAGTTCCCAAACCACTCGCGACGCGGCTTCGGGCATTCGTCGATCGTGAAGATGAGGTCTTCTGTTCCTGGAAACACGGTCTCGCATCGAGTGGCGGGTTTGTTGTGCAGGCCGATCGAGCAAGCGGCACGCCGTCCACCGACCGCAGCCCGCGTTGGGACGCGCACTATGGCGGCGCGGCGACGGCGATGATTGGTGTGATGTGCGTGTCGCGTTATGAGAACTCAGGCAAAGTCGGCTACCGCGATCTAATTCGCGCTGCTGCCGACGCGTATCTCGATATCGGTCCGGCAGAAGGTGCCGACGCCTGGCCGATGACGTTTGGTCATGTCATCAGTCTGGAGTTGGCAGCATGGCGCTCCACAGCCGAGCGCAAGTACCTCGATCGGGCTCGCGAGTTAGGACTGATCGCGATCGAGTTGTTCTTTCAGGACCGAGCCCTTCCGCGGGCCAGCATGAAGACCGGGCACTACGAAACGATTACTGGCGCCGATACGCTGGCCCTGGCGCTGGTCGAAGTTCATCTTGCCTCGTTGCACATCACTGCGGTAACCGCGCCCGACAATACGATCGATCGATGAACGAATCTCAACGGAGGTGAAGGAATGCGTTTTCAACACGTCAACGAGTTTCATGTCGTGGAAGTTGATGACGAGTCCGAGTGGCACATCTAGCAGCTTCATGTAGCTGAATAGTTGCGCCTTGTGAATTGGCAGCACGTCCTGCACCGCCTTCAGCTCCAACAACAAGCAGCCTTCAATCAACACGTCGAACTTCAATGTCTCCGAGAACACGATGTCCTTGTATGCGATCTCGACGCCCTCTTGTCGGACTGCGGACATCCCACGGAGTTCGAGTTCGTGCAACAGGCACTTCTCATAGATGCTCTCAAGCAAGCCGGGTCCCAAGATCCGATGCACTTCGATTGCCGCCCCGATTGCTTCTCCACTCCCTTCGTTTGCTTTGTTACCTTCTGTTCCTCTGAGAATCACCCTTGTCCAGCGGCTCCAGCAAACCAAGCCGCCAGCTCAGACGCCCGTATTACTGTCCCCAGTGCTCGTCGGCCAGACCTTGGAAGATAAACCGCAGGTTCGCGGGATCGACTTCCAGCCGCTCATCGTGGCCGGCACGAAGCAGTTCGCCGTGACTGAACGAATCGGTCCAGCGAGGCTCGGCAAGCCGCACGTTGATCGACCCGGCGAATGGCTTGTTAGCACTCGCCGCCAACTCCTTCCACTCGCCGTCCAGCCGGTCGGCTATGTAGGCCTTGTAATAACGATGGCCGCGGCCGCCGCTCTTGCCTTGCGCCTCGATCAACGTCACGTACTTGTCGAGCCCTCGGAGCCGGTAGGTGTGACTGGCCTCAAACACATCGCCGCGCAGGACGACTTTCGGTTGCTCGAACATGTCTGGAAAATCCGAAATATCTGTGGACGCTCGCCACATGCGGCCATCAAGCGAAGTGAAAAACAGATGGGCCATTTCGTCATCACAGATGATCCAGAAGTCGAGCCCGGCTGGCCTGCCCTCCGGCTTGCGCTTGTAGAACGGTGCAGGCGTCGTCCATGAAGTGGGATCAGCGATGTTGTCGGTCGTCGAGTAACACGGACCGTACGGGATGCCGCGTGTCTTGTCTTCCAATTGATAGACGAGGTACCACTTCTTGTGCGGCCGGAAGTAGAATATCTGCGGCGCGCCGTGGTAATCCTTGCTGAGATCGAGCAGATGCCATTTCGCTTTCGACGCGTCTTTCCAGTCGGCAAAGGACAAGTAACCAATCCGGATGCGCCCTTGACCGCTTTTCTGTCTCCTCATCCTCAGCGAGCAAAACAGATGCCAACGATTCTGGTAGCTCTCGGCGGCGCGCTCGTCTTTGAGGGGACGGGGCCGACGGTTTCCCTGGAGGGATCTAGAGACGTTGGCTGTCGGGGTCTGTACTTCGTCGGCAACTTCCGCGCATCGATGCTCTTTGGTGAAGTCACGTTTGACGGGACTCTCGACGCTGATGACGACCTCGCAACCGTGCTGGAGAACCAGTTGGGCATTGGCTGGCGACGAGAGATGGCTCGTGCCGACCTGAACGTACGGGCGCTTTGGGAGTCGCAGTTCTGGCTCAACGAGACAATCGCCACTGATACAGGCAGCAACTTGGGCAAGTGTTGAGTTGCGATACTAAGCTGAGCGTTTGTATGTGAGGCATAGGCCCGCGACCTTGTACTCCGGTCGCGGGTCTTTTGCGTTCTTGTCGGGCGGGATTGCGACTCCGGAACCGTTCGCTCTGCTCACGGGCGAGAGTCGAGTTCAACTCCGCAGCCAGCGACCGCTGAATAGCGACAGGCTCCGTTTTCGATAGTGACTCCCGTCGCGATGTCGCTGGCTAGGAGAAGTGCTCCGTCCATATCGACGTAGTCGAGCAGCGGCAGCAATTGGGCGATCGCGGAGATGCCAACCGTCGATTCGGTCATGCAGCCCACCATGACTTTCAAGCCGCTTCGCTTCGCCTCATCGATCATTCGCCGGGCGGGTGTCAGGCCGCCACACTTGACCAGCTTGATGTTAATGCCGTGAAAGTGATCGACGCAGCGAGGAACATCGCTCTCCACGATGCAGCTTTCGTCCGCGATGACCGGCAACGCAGATTCCGCTCGAACTCGCCGCATGTCGTCCCACCGGTCGGCGGGGAGCGGCTGCTCGATGAATTCGACGTTGAGTTGGGCGAGTTCGCGCGAGTTGCAAACGGTCTCATCGGCGGACCACCCACAGTTCGCATCGACTCGGAATACTGAATCCGTATGCTCTCGGAGAGCCCGCACGATTTCCAGATCGTTCGACGTTCCGAGCTTGATCTTATAGACCGGCCATGCGGGAAATTCCTGCATCTTCGCGACCATCGTCTCGATGTTGTCGATACCGATGGTGTAATTCGTGACCGGCAAGTTATCGGTCGAGAGCCCCCACAACTCGTACACCTGTTTTCCTTGCTTCTTGCCCCACAAATCGTGCGCGGCCTGATCGAGCGCACACAGAGCGAACGGGTTGTCTTTCAGAGCTGGATAGACTTCGGACCAGAGCGTCGTCGGATCGGTGAGGACATGCGACTCCAAAGTCGAACGCACGGCTTCCAGCGACTTGGCCATGCTCTCGAAGGTGAAACCATAGTAGCTGTTCGTCGTCGCTTCGCCGTATCCTCGCAGCCCATCCTCTTCCAACTCGACGATCATTGTCTTTTGCACATCGATCGATTCGCGAGAGATCGTGAACGTATGCCGCAGCGGCAGGTCAAATTCGTGAATGCGAAGTTGCATCGCGCTACACTGCCTCTGCTTTCCAGGCATCGCTTGCTTTGAACGCCAAAATCGCATCCACCAAGTCACTCGCGCCGTGCCGGAAGATATCGCAAACAGGCAAGCCAAACTCGGCACTCACGCGCTCGCGTTCCGCCTCGGCCTCCTCCGCGCTAACGCGCGAGCTGTTCATCGAGATGCCGATGACGGGGGAGGGTCGGAAGACGCTGGCCATCACCTCATTTAACTCTCGGATCTTCGCCAGCGGCGGAATGCCGAGATGCTCAACGCCCGTAATCCCTTCTCGACCGACTTCGTAACACAAGATCATCGCTTGCGGAGACGCTCCGTGCAGCAAGCCGAGTGTGACGGCCGAATAGGAAGGATGAACCAGACTGCCCTGGCCTTCGATCACGAGGATGTCATAGTGCTGATGCGCGAGGATCATCTTTTCGACAGCACCGCTCACAAAGTCAGCCACGACGCGATCAATCGGGCAGCCTTCGCCATCGATCATGATTCCTGTCTGGCCTGTTGCAATGAACTTGCTGTCCTCACCTCGTTCGTTGAGTGCATTCGAGATCTCAATCGAGGTTACCATTTTGCCGATGCTGCAGTCATGACCGACTGTCAACAGCCGCAGACAGTCATCGCGAATCCCCACACACCTCGCGATGTCCCGCTCGTCGTTCTTGCGGACATCTGTCAGCGTCACGTTATGCTTTTCCGCGGCCGCCGCGAACTCGACATCGTCGGTCAGGAAGTCGTGCAGCCCGCCTACAACATTCATCCCGCGTGAGATCGCTTCCAGGATCACGGCCCGCCAGGAAGCCGGGATCTTACCGCCGGGCGGAGCGATCCCGAGCAACAACGTATTGGCATCAGACGCTTCGGCCAAAGAGCCGACAATCGGCAGATCGCCACCCACACCCAGCAATTCCCCAGTCGTCAGCCCGCGTTGCGTACTATCGAGTAACGCGACAACCTCATGGCGCCGGTAGCGGACAAGCGAGCAGGCCGTTTTGGCGGTGTGCGGGTTGGTGTGGCCTTCGGTGAGGATTACGAGTCGGCGAGACATATGATTTTGCGATGGGGTGAAAGCCGTCGGGGTTGGCTAGTCGAACTTCGCGAGCCAAGCATTATCAAACCGCCGTTGGCCCGCGTCAAACGGGTGACGTCTACACCGACTGAGAGATCAGATCACCTAAGCGCATCACACCTCCGCCTGTTCCCGGATCATCGCGCAGATCCGCTCCAGGCCTTTGCGAACGTCTTGCTCGGTCGCCGCGATCGAGATGCGGACGTGATTGCTGCACATCTTGCCAAAGGTGTTGCCCGGAGCCACGGCGACCTTTTTCTCATTGAGCAGTTGGATCGCAAAGTCACGTGAATCCATCCCGGTGGAGGAAATGTCGATGAGCAAGTAGAACGCGCCTCCCGGCGTGTAACGGTAAAGCCCGTGACTGCGTAGCACCTCCAGCGCCACGTCGCGGCGGGATTTGTAAGCCTCGCGCATCTCGCGCACGTTATCCTGTGGACCGTCCAGTCCCACCGCCGCAGCCATCTGGGCAAAGCCCACTCCGCACGACACGATGGGCTCCTGCAGCTTGGTTGCCAACTCGACATAGTCCGTCCGGGCACGCGTGAAGCCCACGCGATAGCCCGTCATGGCATAGGTCTTGGACATGCCCGTCACAATCAAGGCCCGCTCGTCGGTGTCGAACGACAGGGCGCTGACGTGTTCGCGGTCGAAGACGATTTCGCCATAGATCTCGTCCGAGAGGACAAACAAGTCATGTCGCCGAGCCAACTCCATCAGCTCCCGCGTCAGCTCCGGAGTTATAACCTGGCCCGTCGGGTTGGATGGATTGCAGGTCAGTAGTAGCTTGGTCCTTGGCGTGACAAGGCTTTCCACTTCGTCGATCGAGGGCAGGAACTGGTCCTCCGGGCGGAGGTTGTAGTACACGGGGGTGCCGTGCAGCAGTGACACAGCCATCATGTAATTAGGCCAGCCGGGATCGGGCAGCAACACTTCGTCGCCCGGCTCCAACAGGGCCAAACATGCCGTCGCGACGCTCATCACCGCGCCCTGCGTGATCAGGATGTTCTCGGACGTCGTTGCTACTCCGGTCTTCTGTTGGAAGTACCGCGCCGCCGCGGCCCGCAACTCGGGCACTCCCGCGTTGGCCACGTACTTGGTGTGCCCTTCACGCACGTAGCGGCAAGTCGCCTCGACGATGTGAGCTGGCGTCGGGAAATCCGGCTGGCCGACCTCCAAGTGGATCACATCTTCCACTTCCGCGGACAGAGCCATGATCTCGCGAATCCCCGATCGGGGAATGTCCAGAGCGAGTTTGGCGTAGGGTTTCATCGAGGCTGTTTTCTCAGTTTCAGTTAACAATTCACGATCTCGTTCTTGCGAGGCGGAGCCTCAGGGACAGTGGGTTACGAGGCAGAGCCCCGTAACCAGCGTTATTCGCTTCATGCTCATCGAATGTGAATGCCCGGGCCCGTCGATCCGATCATCTGGACCGTGTTGAAGATGGATGCGGGAGTGCTCGCGCCGGTGACACCTGTGATCCCCTCGACGCGCGAGACATCAAGCGTAATCCCGCCGCCTTTGGCATGAATCTCGACGGTGGCGGTGTCCCATTCCGGGTTCACGATCAGCGTTGAATGAGTCCGGTCAAAGCCGATTCCGGCATAGGCAATCGCCGCCAGCGTGTTGGTGTTCCGCGGAAACAGCGGGCAGACTCCGCGAGTCGGCCCGTCATACAGCACCTTTTCTTCGGTAACGCTATCGGGATCGACTCCGGCGGCCGCGCAGTCAACGTTCTTCGGCGGTTTCTTCATGATGCTGTGCACCTCATCCCACACATCCCGGTTCTCCAGCAGCGCGTCCATACCCACCACGCCACCATGCGGCAAAAAGGCTCGCGTTCCGTGCTTCCGAGTCGTCTCCTCCAGCATCTTCTCGATCTCCCGATCCGCGAGAGCGGTCACCGAGATGAGCATATAGTTTGTCTTTTCCAGCAGCCTCTCGCCCCATTGCCGCGTCACATCGGCGTGCGCCATCTCGACAACAAGATCGGGTTCCTTCGTCGCGAAGTCCCCCAGGTCCCTCAGGACCAAGTCTCCCGGCAACTCCGCCAGCCGTTGTTCGAGTTGATCGTGAACGAAGACAACTTTCATGCCGTTGTTTGGATCCTGATCGATCATCTTGTGAACTTCCGCGCCGATCTGGCCATAGCCAATCAGTCCGATGCGTGTCGTCTTCTGCGGCATGGTTGAGATTCTCCGTGATTCGGATAGACGGTTTGTCAGCAAGTCCGCAGTATAGCAGCCTGATGGTTTCGCGAAACGCATCGCTGCACGGAGCGCTGTCTAAGTCGGAGTCGGTTCGTTCCCGAGCAGTAGGTCACTTTCGCCGAAAGTGACCTCGAAAGCCGCCAGCTTTCGTTTGGCTGAACTCGCCTTCTAACCGTTTAGGCGGGACTCACTACTCTCTCTGGCTGAAGTCCAGGCTGAAGTCACTTTCGGCGAAAGTGACCTACTTCGTTGCTCCCAGAAACTGCTTGTAAGCTCCCGCAACCTTCCCTTCGGCTGTGTCGCCGTCGTGGATGTAGATTGCGTAGCGTAGTCGTAGCTTTCCGTTCGGTTTAAGCACAACCGGTGCAGCTTCGCTCTTGCCGCGCGTGTAGGCTTTTTCGCCGAAGGGGCTGACGGAGAACAAACCATAGTTGCGGACGTGATATCGTGATGGGCGTAAGTTGCCGGGATGATCCATCAGCGTCACGCCGAATACGTTACCTTCGACTTCGCCGTAATAATCGACCCAGGCCGACGGGATTCCCCAACATTCGTCGGTCCCTTTCTTACCGTCGGCGTTGACGACCTTCCCCGATTCCTTCTCTCGCATCGAGTTCACCATGCGGAACCCAAGTAAGCCTTCTTTGGTATCGTCGAAGGTCACTTCTTTATCGGCGGCGATGAAGTTGATGTCGTAGACCATCAGCCGGTTGGGAAAGATGCTGATCGTTGTGTCTTCGGTGACGATTGGCTTCCCGTCCTCGCCAAGCCACGCGTTGGTCGTTTTCAAAGTCGCTGGCGCATCACCACTTGCTTTCTTAGCGACGGTGTCAATGTTCTGGATCTTTCCCGTTTCCGCCCAGAACGTCACACCATTGACTTCATCGACCGAGACCCAAATCCCCTTGTGATGCTTGTGGTCCTCAGGATTCTCGATCGGGCGAGTGAGAATCGTTCCATCGGATCCGCGCACGGGAGAAAAGAAAGGCTTCGGGAGGTCAGTCGAAGTGTTGTAGACGGCGAACGACTTGCCATCAATCTTGACGTCGATTTGTGAATCAGTCTTCCCAAAACTGACGCCTTGGTCAGCTCCAACGGCGACGGTGGCGATTGTCAACAATACCAGCGAGAAGAGGTGTGCGTTCGCGTTCATGATTCTGTTTCCTTGGACCATATGCCTGAACCGGACTAGCCGGCGTAACTGTTATCAGCCGTTCTCGTTTCACATGCCCTTCTAGGAATACCCAGCAATCGCAAGTGCCTCAAGCATCTAATCGCAGGAATCTCTTAGATTTACAGATTCTTCTATCCCTGGATCGCCTCCGAAGGGGATTTCGCCAGAGTCCAATAAGTCAACCCAAGACACAAAAACATGCCAGAATTCGCACTCTTTGTAGCAAAGCTACATGTCCCATTCTACCGATAGTTACTCTTGCTGACACTCAGCCTCTTTTGTCTCCCTTACCTTATGGACAGACGATCGCTTTGCATCGCGATCTATCTTCACGGAAGGAGTCTCCCTCACGATGACGGCAGAATCGCTACGGATTCACAACTTGGAAGACTTACGTCGGTATGTTCACGAAGCAATCTGTTATTTGAACGAGTTGGAGGTGAATGTCTTTAATATCACGGAACGTATTTTGGTGCGGGGCGGCGAGCCCTGCGGAATTCTCTTCTGCTTGCACGGTCCCCGATCGGTCAAATTGACCGCCGTTTGGGAGACCGAGCGAAACACCATTCTCTTCTACGGATCCTCGGGACAGCGCACGCACCGGACGTGTTTGGTCGCTGCCCCGGTGCTACAGCCCCAAGCGGCGTGAGTTGCAACTACGAAGTCTATCAATAACCGGCCTGAATGGCCGCATTCGATATAAGGAGGTACGCGATGTTGGTTCTTTCCCGCAAGGAACGAGAACGGATTCGACTTGGGGCCGATGTTGTGATCACGGTTGTACGGCTTTCGGGCGATCGTGTGCGTCTCGGAATCGAGGCTCCCAGCGATATGGTCGTTCTCCGGGAGGAACTTGAGCCCAAAGAGGTCGTCCAGCTTGACGGATCGGTCGCGGAAGCGGCCTGACCTCTCACATTAGCCGAATGAATCACATTCAACCGAATGAAACCCAACGGCGGCGCTCTCCTTTATATGGGGGGCGTCGTTTTCTTGTTTTCTTGGATTCGAACTCTTTTCAAGTGGCGAGCGGTTGGTTATCATCTTCTCAGATCGACCAATTCCGATGTGTATCAGATTTGGCTAAATCACTCCCACCTGACCCACCGATCCCACACACCTGTGGGCTGGATATAATGCATCCCTTAATCCAGCAGGGATTCGACTTAAACCACTAGCTCTGTTTCAAAGAGAAGAGCAACGATGAAGCGTCGTGATTTTTTACATGTTGGTTTTGCTGGTGGTATCGGCCTGACGCTCGCGGACTTCTTCCGCATCAAAGAAGCGCAAGGCGCACAGAAGTTCTACGAGAGCAAAGAAGGACCGGCCAAGTCGGTCATCTTTATCTACATGCCCGGCGGCATGTGTCATCAAGAGACATTCGATCCGAAGCCGT
Organism: Planctomycetaceae bacterium; assembly: GCA_002726245.1. GTDB lineage: Bacteria > Planctomycetota > Planctomycetia > Pirellulales > Pirellulaceae > PBSM01. The sequence goes on from PBSM01000033.1 coordinate 48,331, forward strand.
ACGCTCCGATCGAATATCGTGGCCCGATGAACAGCATCCAGACGAATGTCGAAGGTGTTCGTGTCAATGAGACTTGGAAGCAGACCGCAACGGTTGCTGACAAGCTCGCCATTTGCCGTTCCATGACACATGGCGAAGCGGCTCACGAACGTGGTACGCATAACATGTTCACAGGCTATCGCCCCAGTCCTGCTCTAATCTTCCCCAGCATGGGCAGCGTCGTGGCTCATGAGTTTGGTCCGCGGAACGACTTGCCGCAATATGTCTGTGTTCCGAACCAGCCGAACCAGTTCGCTGGGACCGGTTTCTTGAGTTCGTCGTATGCCGGCTTCAGCCTCGGTGCTGATCCGGCCAGCAAGGGCTTCAAGGTTCGCGATCTGAACCTGCCCGGTGGCGTTGATGAAGGTCGCTTCACGACTCGCCGAAGGATCCTGGATGTGGTCAATGATCACTTCCAGGCGAAGGAAAAGTCGGATTCGCTCGACGCAGTCGATACGTTCTACAATCGTGCCTATGCGATGATCAGTTCGCAGAAGGCTCGTGAGGCATTCGACATCGAGAAAGAGGATGGCAAGATTCGTGATGAGTATGGCCGAGGCACGGCCGGCTCGCGGCTATTGCTTTGCCGTCGGCTCGTCGAATCTGGCGTCCGTTTTGTCACGACCACTTACGGTGGCTGGGACATGCACGGGAACATCAATGGCGCCATCAGGGGACAAGTACCTCAATTCGATCAAGCCTTCGCGACGCTGGTTCGCGACCTCGATCGGCGTGGCCTGCTCGACTCGACTCTGATCGCGATCGCCTCCGAATTCGGCCGGACGCCAAAGATCAATGGCAACGCCGGACGCGACCATTGGCCGAAGGTGTTCAGCGTCGTGCTGGCCGGTGGCGGCATCAAGAAAGGTATCGTCTACGGTTCGTCCAACTCGATCGCGAGCGAGCCGGAAGAAAGTGCATTGACTGTCGAAGACTGGGCCACAACCATCTACAGCCGACTAGGCATCGTCGCTGACAAAGAGTTGGTGGCGCCTGGTGATCGCCCGATCGAGATCGTCAAGGGTGGTAAAGTTCGCAAAGAGTTAATTGTCTAGTTTGCCCGCCTTGTGGATGAAACCTCATGCGGGTCGCGTCTTAAGAAGCGTGGCCCGCAATTCTTAGATAGTTGGAGAAGCAATCGTAGGCCGGAACAGTTCCGGCAATTGGAAACGATTTGAACTGCCGGAACTGCGCAGGCTTGTTCCGGCCTACTTGGAGAAAACATATGTCGCGACGTATTCATCTGACCCAGATGGTCGTCACTGCCTTCGTTTGCTTATCGTTTGCTGCTTCGTCTTACGCTGCCTCGCCACGTCTTAGCAGTGTCACGCCGCGCGGAGTGCAGCGGGGCCAGGAGGTGACCGTTTCTTTCAACGGCTCCAGCCTGGCTGATGCCGAAGAGATCTTCTTTTACGAAGGCAAGGGTTTTGAAGTCACCAAGCTCGAACCGGCGGCCGGCAACGTCAAGGTAACGATGAAGATTGCTGCCGATGTACGCCTCGGCGAGCACGTCGCACAAGTCCGCACCAAGACCGGACTCTCGGATTATCGAACATTCTGGGTCGAGAATCTGGCGGTTGTTGAAGAGGTGGAACCGAATAGCGATTTCGCCGCACCGCAAGTGATCGAGCTCAACAAAGTCATCAATGGCAACGTCGGCAACGAAGACGTCGATTACTACGTCATCGAAGCCAAGAAAGGCCAGCGGATCTCGGCAGAGATCGTAGCGATGCGACTGAGCACGGCCCTGTTTGATCCTTACGTTGCGATTCTCGACGAGAAGCGTTTCGAGTTATCCGCCAATGACGACACCGCACTCGCGCTGCAAGACGCTTACGCCTCGATCGTCGCTCCCGCAGATGGCAAGTACTTTATCGAAGTTCGCGAGAGTGCTTACGCTGCCGGCAATAACTACCGCTTGCACGTCGGAACCTTTCCACGCCCGACCGCCGTCTATCCGGCTGGCGGGAAGTTCGGTGAAGAGACAGAAGTCAAGTTTCTCGGCCTTCCTTCCGGCGATCTTGTCCAGAAGGTCACTCTTCCAGCCGAGGAAGTCACCGACTTTGGCGTCTTCGCTCAAGACGATGGAGGCATCGCTCCGACAGGTAACAACTTCCGTCTCTTCGAGCACGGCAACGCGTTTGAAGCCGAGCCGAACAATGAGATCGCGACAGCTTCGCCCGTTGAATTCCCGTTGGCTTTCAACGGCATCATCCAAGACCCGGGCGACATTGACTGCTTCAAGTTCACTGCCAAGAAAGGCCAGCAATTCGAAGTCGAGTGTTTCGCTCGCCGAATTCGCTCCGGTCTTGATCCGGTCATGAATCTGTACAAAGCCGATGGTGCCGGAATCGCGGGCAATGATGATTCGCGAGGCCCGGACAGTTACTTTCGCTTCAATGTTCCAGCAGACGGTGAGTACGTCATTCGCGTGACCGATCACCTCGGTCGCGGCGGCCCGGACCTCGTCTATCGAATTGAATTCCAAGCGATTACGCCAAAGCTCTCGTTGTCGATTCCGCGCGTCGAGCGTTATGGTCAGTACCGCCAGCAGATCTACGTGCCGCGGGGTGGTCGTTTCGCGACACTGATCAATGCCGGTCGAGGCAACTTCGGCGGCGAACTCGTTCTCGAAGGCAAGGACTTGCCCGCGGGAATGACAATGATCTGCGAGAATATGCCTGCCAATATGAGCACGATGCCCGTCGTGTTCGAGGCAGCCGCTGACGCTCCTCTGTCCGGCAAGCTGCTCAACTTCACCGCTCGCCACGTCGAGAACGAAGCGATTCAGGGCGGCTTCGGCAACACGGCCGACTACATCATCGCTGCCCCCGGCCAATCGCGATATCGCTGGAAGTCGGTCAAGCAACTTGCCGTCGCAGTTGTTGACGAGTTGCCATTCAAGATTGATATCGTCGTGCCGAAGGTTCCCGTCGTGCGTGATGGCTCGATGCAGTTGAAGGTCGTTGCCACGAAGAAAGAAGGCTGGGACGAGCAGATTAACGTTCAGTTGCCGTTCCGCCCGCCGGGACTCGGTGCGGCAAGTTCCGTCAACATCCCCAAAGGCCAGACGGAAGCGAACTACCCGATCACCGCCAACGGCAACGCCCAGATTAAGCTTTGGAAGGTCTACGCACTTGGCACGTCTGGTGGCATGTGGGGTTCATCGCAGCTTGCCGATCTAGAGATCGCCGACGCCTTCGTCCGCTTTGAAATGCAACGCCCAGCGTGCGAGCAAGGTCAGGAGGCGCAGATCCTGTGTAAGCTGAATCACACCACGCCATTCGAAGGCGAGGCGACAGCTCAGATATTGGGTGTTCCGCCGAAGGTCACGACGACGGAGATGAAGTTCAACAAGGACACCAAAGAATTGGTCTTCACTCTGAAGACTGATCCGGCCAGTCCGGTTGGTAAGCACAACATGATCTGCCAGGTCACAATCGTGAAGAACGGCGAGCCGATCGTGAGCCGAGCTGGTGGCGTTCAGTTCCAGATCGACAAGCCCTTGCCACCTCCGCCAGGTGCCCCAAAGCCGATGCCAAAGCCGAAGGTTGAGGAGAAGAAGCCCGAGGCGAAACCGGAAGCTAAGCCGCCGCCACCACCGAAGCCGCTGACCCGACTTGAGAAGCTTCGCTTGGCTGCGAAAAAACGACAAGAAGCTCGTGCCGCTGCCGGAGGTGGTGGAGAGTAGGCAAAGTCGTCGTTCGCTCCGCGAACGAACGCAACACAAATGGCGCTCTTTCGCGGAGCGAAAGGCGACAATTAAGAAGACCCAACTCAACACAGGATTGAATAACCATGCGACTTCATCAGTCAATTACAACACTCGCATTGTTGATCGCGGCCGCGACGCAAGTTACGGCAGCCGATGCTCCGAAGCCGGCGCAACTCAACGTCTATCCGGCTGACGTCCAACTGACGACCGTTCGCGATCGCCAATCGCTCATCGTCCAAGCCGAATACTCGGACGGGATCACTCGTGATGTGACTGCCGAAGCGAAGTTTGCCCTCGCAAACGGCGATCTAGCTCGACTCGAGAAGAACGTGCTGTATCCCAAAGCCGATGGCGCTGCCGAACTGACGATCGAATACGCGGGACTGTCGGTCAAGGTTCCCGTTGAAGTTCAACGTGCGACGGAGGATCCCCCAATCAGCTTCAAGCTCGATGTCATGCCGGTCTTCATGAAGTCGGGTTGTAATACCGGGAGTTGTCACGGTGCGGCTAGTGGGAAAGACGGCTTTCGCCTTTCGCTGTTCGGCTTCGACTCCAATGGCGACCATCACCGCCTGACCCGCGAGATGCCCGGCCGCCGCATCAACCTCGCAATTCCAGAAGCTAGTTTGCTGATGGAGAAAACCAACGGCGTAGTTCCACACACGGGCGGCAAACGCTACGACATGGACAGCGAGTATGCCGACACGTTGCTGCGCTGGCTGCGGGTCGGTGCTCCCCAAGATCAGGGTGAAGTGCCGAAGGTCGTCGCCGTCGAGATCTATCCCAAAGGTGCTGTGCTCGACGGCGAAGGCGCGACTCAACAAATCAACGTTCGCGCCAAGTACTCCGACGGTACGGATCGCGATGTGACGTCGATGGCTTACTTCCTGTCGAACAATGACAATTCGGCTCCGATCGAACAGAACGGAGTTGTCACCGCCGCCAAGCGGGGCGAGTCCTTTATCATGGCCCGCTTCGAGACGTATACCGTCGGAACACACTTCATCGTGCTGCCGAAGGGTTTGGACTTCAAATGGAACGAAGTAGCCGCCAACAACTATGTCGATGAGTTGATGTACGACAAGTTCCAAAAGCTCCGCATCCAGCCGTCGGAACTTTGCACGGACGAGGAATTCATGCGCCGCGTCTATCTCGACGTCGTCGGCGTTCTGCCGAGCGTCGAGCAGTATCACGCCTTTTTGAACGACGCTGACCCCAAGAAACGCGACAACTTGGTTGATAACTTGCTCGGCCGCAAAGAGTTCGTCGAGATGTGGGTGATGAAGTGGGCCGAGTTGCTGCAGGTGCGCACCACCCGATCGATCGCCTACAAGCCGATGCTCCGCTATTACAACTGGATCCAGGAACGCATCGCCAGCAACATGCCAATGGACCAGTTGGTGCAGGAGTTGCTTGGCGCCAGTGGCGGAACTTTCGAGAACGCCGCCACCAATTACTACCAGATGGAAGGCGACCCGAAGAAGGTCGCGGAGAACGTCGCCCAAGTGTTTATGGGCATGCGGATCCAGTGTGCCCAGTGCCACAACCATCCGTTGGACCGCTGGACGATGGACGACTATTACAGCTTTGCCGCTTTCTTCTCGCAGATCGGCCGCAAAAGTGGCGAAGATCCGCGCGAGCAAATCATTTTCAACAGTGGTGGCGGCGAAGTGACGCATCCCGTCGGCGGCCGCAGAATGGCTCCGAAGTTCCTCGGCGGCGAAGTGCCGGATGTCGCCGGCAAGGACCGCCGCGTCGTGATGGCCAACTGGCTGGCTTCACCCGAAAACCCATACTTCGCCAAGAACTTGGCGAATATTGTTTGGAATCACTTCCTCGGGCAGGGCATCATCAATGAGGTCGATGACGTCCGAGTCAGCAACCCGCCGGTCAACGCGGAACTGATTGATGCCTTGGGTCAGAAGTTCACAGGATACAAGTACGACTTCAAGAAGCTCGTGCGTGATATCTGCACTTCGCGAACGTATCAACTTAGCACCGCGACGAACGACACGAATGCGACCGATACAAAGAACTTCTCGCATGCATCGTTGCGACGTATCCGTGCCGAAATCCTGCTTGATTTGATCAGCCAGGTGACGGACACGAAAAACAAGTTTGGCGGCCTGCCGCTCGGTGCTCGTGCGGTTCAAATTGCCAATGGCAATACCAGCACGTACTTCCTAACGACTTTCGGCCGCGCCCAGCGCGCAACGGTTTGTGCGTGCGAAGTGAAGGTCGAGCCTAATCTCTCGCAGGCACTGCATTTGCTCAATGGCGATACGCTGCAGAGTAAGGTTGGCCAGGGGAATCTGATCGGTAAACGGCTTGAAGAGAAGGTCGCTCCTGAGCAGATTGTCGAGGAGCTGTATATTCGCTGTTTGACGCGACGCCCGACTGAGAAGGAGAAGAACGAGCTGAATGCCGTTCTGGCCAAGGTCGAGGACAAAAAGCAGGTCTTGGAAGACGTCTTCTGGGCGCTGCTGAACGCTCGCGAGTTTGTGTTCAACCACTAGTTTTTGTTGGAGTACCGGCTTTAGCCAGGAGTTGCCGCCTAAAGGCGGGACTCCAACTTGCGCTGGCGTGCCGGTGTGCCGCCTGTGTAATATGGAATCAACACGCCCACGGCGTTGGCATAATGTCAGCGCAGCCCGCCTGGGGATTACAACCTTCGTTGGAGGATGACCGTGATGAAGACGCAGCACGTCGTAGGAAACTTGCTACCGGTTATCATTTGTGGCCTTGCGATTGCAGTTCCGCCCAGCTTCGGCGAAGAGCCTACCAAGAAGAAGCCGCCAAAGGTCACCTACGAAGATGACGTGTTGCCGATCCTTCGCCAGAAGTGCTTCAGTTGCCACAAGGCCGACAAGAAGGAAGGCGACCTCGACCTGACCAACTACGGTAACTTGATGTTGGGTGGCGGCTCAGGCGAAGTGGTCGAAGCCGGCGACTCGTCAGTGAGCTATCTGTACTCTTTGATCACGCATGAGAGCGAACCTTTCATGCCGCCCGAGCAGCCGAAGCTGGCGGACGAGATGATCGAGACGATTCGCAAATGGATCGATGGCGGCGTGCTCGAAACAAAGGACAGCAAGGCGAAGCTGAAGAAGAAAAAGACCTTTGATCTGGCGTTGCAAAGTGCTCCCACCGAGCGTCCGGCAGTTTCGCCGATGCCTCCTCGGCTGAGCCTGGAACCAGTCACGCGGACTCCGGCTACGACTGCCGTTTCGGCGATGACTGCGAGCCCTTGGTCGCCATTAGTCGCTGTTGCTGGGGAGCAGCAAGTATTGCTTTACAACACGCAGACGCTTCAACTTGTGGGAACGCTTTCCTTTCCCGAAGGGAATGTGCAGGTCCTGAAGTTCAGTCGCAATGGCAGCTTGCTATTGGCGGGTGGCGGTCAGAGCGGCGCGACCGGCAAAGCGATCGTTTGGAATGTTCTGACAGGCGAACGAGTGTTCGAGGTTGGCGATGAACTTGATACGGTTTTGGCTGCTGATATCAGCTCTGACCAAACCTTGATCGCGCTTGGCGGTCCGCAGAGGATCGTTCGTATTTACTCGACCGAATCGGGTCGGCTGCTGCACGAGTTACGGAAGCACACCGACTGGGTTTGTTCACTCGAGTTCAGTCCCGACAGCGTGCTGCTGGCGACGGGTGACCGCGCTGGTGGTCTCTATGTTTGGGAGGGTTGGACAGGGCGCGAGTACTTGACGCTCAAGGCTCACAGTAACTGTGTCACCGACGTTTCCTGGCGTAGCGATTCGAATGTCGTTGCGTCGTGCAGCGAGGACGGCTCGATTCGTTTGTGGGAGATGAACAACGGCGGTCAGATCAAGAACTGGGGCGCACACGGTGGCGGTGCTGCCTCGATCGAGTTCACGCGTGATGGTCGGATCTTTTCGTGTGGACGGGACCGAGTGCCGCGGCTGTGGGATCAAAACGGTGGCAAGCAGCGTGACTTTGAAGCGTTCGGCGACTTAGCATTGGAAGTCGCCTTCTGTAACGAGACAAATCGCGCGATCGCCGGCGATTGGACCGGTGCTATTCGCGTTTGGAATGCTGCTGATGGAGCGAGACTTGGCGACTTGACCCCCAATCCTCCGAAGTTGGCTGAACGTTTGGATAGTGCCAACAAACTGGTGGTTGCGAAGACGGCCGAACACAAGCCGCTCGCTGCGGCGTATCTGGTTGCGCAAGCCGCTTTTGACAAGGCGAAGACAGATTTAGCGGCGGCTCAGAAGGTCTCCGAAGAATCGAAAAAGCGGCTCGATGCGGCCACAGCGAAACTTAACGCCGCTAAAGAAGCAGCAACGAAAGCCACCCAAGTGGAAGATGCTGCGAAGAAGGCCGTCGCCAAGTTGGCAGACGGTGTTCCCGTCTTGCAAGAAGCTGCGGCGAAGGCACAGGACGCTGCGAAGAAGGTGGCCGAAGACAAGGAACTTGTCGATATGGCTGCCGCTTTGAAGGCCAAGAGCGATAAGCTTGCCGCGGACTTAGAAGCGAACAAAAAGGCTGCGGCTGCGGCACTGAAGGCTCTCGAAGTAGCGAAGGCTGCTTTGGCCGCCGCTGGCAAAGAACTGAAGGAGAGCGATGCCGCTTACAAAGCCGCCGTCGCGAACGTCGCGAAGTTGACGCCGTTGGTGAAGCCTGCCGAAGAGAAGGCGACCGCCGCGAAGCAAGCTGCCGACACGGCGGCCGCGGCACTTGCCGCTGCACAGAACGAGACCAAACGCTGGACCGATGAGATTGCCTTTGCGACTCAACTAACCGCGTTGATTGGAAAGCGAACCGCATTGCAGAAGGTCTTGGAAGAGCGTGAAGAACAGCAGTTCGATTTAGACGAAGCTGCCGCGACGGCCCTGGCCGCATTGAACAAGTCAAAGGCGGATGTTGCCGCGGCGCAGACGGCAGTTGTCGAGGCGCAGAAGGTATCGACCGCCGCAGTGGTTGAGGTGAACAAGGCCAAAGAAGGCATGACGAAAGCGGAGGCCGAGCGTGTCGCTGTGGCGAAGCAGAACGCGACGTTGGAAGCCGTCATCGCTCCCTTGAATGAAGCTGCCGCCAAAGCGAAGGCTGCAGCAGAGAAAGCTGGAAAAGATAAGGAATTGACTGACATCTCTGTGGCTTTGCAGAAGATCGCTGTTGCGAAGAAGGCTGCCCTCGACGCTGGCAAGAAGGATCTCGATGTGAAAGCCAAAGCAGTTGAAACTGCCAAGCAACTGGTAGCCGCAGCCGAGAAGAAGGCGAACGAAGCCAATGCCGCCGTTGTCGCTGCTCAGAAGCGTGCAACAGACCTTGTGGCCGCAATGAAGCCAATTGAAGGCAAGTCGAACGAGGCGAAAGCGGCATCCGACGCGATTGCCAAGAGCGTTGACGAAGCTCAGAAAGCAGTCGATACAGCCAATGGCGAGATCAGCGCAGCCAAGGGGAGCAAGACTGCCTAATCGCAATCGGTAGCTGAATTCTTGCGAATCCAACTGCGGGTCAGGCGGCGAACAATGAAAAAGGGACGCCAAGCGGCGTCCCTTTTTTGCGTCTGATAGAGCCACCGACATATTTACTCGCGTGGGCGAACTGCTCCGGTCAGACCGCTGTAATCGACTCGATCGCTGTCGTGCCACAAGGGCAGACCAAGTTCGACGCGTTTGCGGAGGATTTCGATCTTTTCATCGGAACCGGCGGGAGCATTGGTGGATTCGAAGTCGCCAGTTGCGGGAGCGAAATCCTCATCGTGGCCATACTTTAGGATAGCCTCGAAAACATTGTTCACATTGTGCATGGGACACAAATCTCCTTACGTAAAGTGTTCGCAAAAAATGGGACGTTGTAACTTACGGCACGAGTATCGCACCGCTGGTAGTTTTGGCATGCCTGGCGTGTCCTATCAGGCGGAGAACTTGCGGGCCCGGATTGAGGCGGGGGGACCCGAATGTAACTCGCTGACGCGCCGTTGACCTTAAGCCTTGTAATTATTCCCGGATGACTCAGAATGTCAAGCATTTCCTGGAGATTCTGTGGGAAACATCGAGGCGACCATGGTGTGGCACGAACGAACCATACAGCTTCGCGCGGTGCCGCGTGGTTTCCATTTAATCACATCACAGATTGTTGATGCGATTCCTGAGTTGCAACGCGTGAAAGTAGGTCTACTACACGTTTTTATCCAGCACACCTCGGCCTCGCTTACGATCAACGAAAACGCCGACCCTGACGTTCGTGTCGATATGGAAACGGCCATGAACTTGATCGCGTCGGAAGACCTTTCCTACGTTCACACTCTCGAGGGTCCCGATGACATGCCGGCTCACGTGAAGTCTTCGCTCTTGGGAAGTTCGGTGAGTGTTCCGATCTGTGACGGGCGGCTTCAGCTTGGAACCTGGCAAGGCATCTATCTATGCGAGCATCGGGACCGTGGAGGGCGGAGGAGGTTGGTGCTGACGCTGCAAGGAGAAGAGAAGTAGGGAGACGTGGGTAGGCAGCCAGTACTGAGTACTCCGTACTGATGTACTCGATACTGAGTGCTCAAAACCCATCCGCTCAGTTCGGCATTCAGCGTTAACTCCGTTCACGCGCGGGTACCCTGCATCAAGTTCGCTAGATCGTCGATCCAGCACTCAATCAGGGTCGCTTGGTTCGCGTTGGCGTCTACTTGCTGTTGTGCGTCCAAACAACGTTCGACGCAGGCGGCAACGGCGTCTGCGTCGCGAGCGACCGGAGACTGTTGTAAGACGCGTGCCAGAACTTCGTCTCCATGCACTTCGTGGCCGGTTCTAGCATGTAGCAGCCAGCGATAATAGTCGGCCGCAATACCGAGCACTAGCTTGAGTCGTTCTCGGCGGATCGGCGCGTCTTTGCCTGCGGCGTCCACGAACGCCCCCACGTCCGCTGCGAAACCCGTTGATCGCTCGAACAACTTGCCAAGACGAGTCATCAACTCTTGCCTGAATTCGGCCAACTCCGGCTCTGCGAACTGCACCGCCCTCTCCATGCTGCCATCGCTCAACGTGGCCAAGGCTTCTGTTTCGCCTCGTGTCTGCGAAATACCATTCGCACTGACGAGTGTCGCGATCACTTTGACAGGCAGAGGCTTAAACCGCACGATCTGGCATCGTGAGCGAATCGTCGGAAGCTGCCGCTGTTCGCTCGTGCCGATCAGAATGATCAGCGAGTTCGGCGGCGGCTCTTCGAGCGTCTTGAGCAGGCAGTTGGCTCCCTCTTGGTTCAAGTAGTCCGCATCGTCGATGATCGCGATCTTGCGCCGGCCGCCGTGTGGTTTCAGGGCCATGTTGTGACAAAGCCCCTCACGCATACGATGCTCGCGATCACCGATAAATGTTTCCAAGGGAATGAAGCTCTTGTCCTTGGGCTTCGCAACCAATTCGACGTCCGGATGCGATTGGGCGACGACTTGCTGGCAGGACGGGCAGTCGCCGCAAGGCGCGAGAGCCTCGTCGGCAGATCGTTCGCAAAGGAGTGACTGTGCGAGCTTCAAGGCAAACGCTCGCTTGCCGATTCCGCCCGGACCGATAAACAGGAAAGTGCTCGCGAGCCGTCCGCCTGTAAGGATTCTGCGAAACCGCTCGACGACCTGATCGTGCCCTTCAATGCCTTGCCAACTCACGGCTGCACCTCGCCCAAATGCTCATCAAGCGGAGTTTGCAGGACGCGCTTCGCCGCCGACCGGATGTCAGTCTGTATCTCGTCGATGGTTCGGTCGGCGTCGATCACGATGAAGGAATCTGGATGCTGGCGGGCCTCGTTAAGAAAGCCTTTGCGGACTCGATTTAGAAAGTCTGGACCACGAGACTCCATGCGATCAAGTTCTCGAGTGAGACGACTCGACGCTCGTTCCACCGGCATGTCGAGTACGAACGTTAGACACGGCGACAATCCGCCAGTGGCCACCCATCCAACTTGCCAGGCGTCATCAACAGCGACACCCCCAGCGTGTCCCTGGTAGGCGACGTTCGACAACAGGAAGCGATCCGATATCACGGTTCGATGAGCGGCTATCGCTGGCCTAATCACTTCTTCAACCAACTGCGCTCGCGATGACATATACAGCAACAGTTCGGCGACGGCCCCGATGGAATGCTCTGTCTTGTGCAGCACAATCTCGCGAAGTGCTTCGCCGAGGCTCGTTCCACCCGGATCACGGCACTGTACGACATCATGGCCTTGTGCCTCCAGCCACTGGCCGAGCAAGTCCATCTGAGTTGTCTTGCCGACACCATCGATACCATCAAAGCTGAAGAAGAACCCTGTCATGCAGGTATTCTACGAGTAGTGGGGGCAGTCGCGCAAGTAGGTCACTCTCGCCGAGCGTGACTTCCAGTAGGACGGATTGCCAATCCGTCCAGTCAGCCCGGTCGGATTAGGCAATCCGACCTACGACTTCAACTGACGTGAGCTACTGGCCGAGCTTTACCCGGGCCGCTCTGCCGAGGTCGCGCTTGGCGAGCGCGAGCTACTGTTCAAACGCGACGGGCTGTACCTCACCGCGTGCTGGGACGTCCAAGCCAAGTCCTCCCCAATCGAACGCGTTGGTTGGCCGAGCGGCGACTTTGAGATTGTTGCCGCCGGTGTCGGCTCGTCGCGGTGCGTTCAGCTCTGGTCCCTCAGGCCGCGTGGTGATCGGGCCTGGCTCTTGCGGAGCATCGTCACCCGCCTCCGGTCGATCGGCCGGTGTCGGTTGTGGAGTGGGAATGAACTCACCCTCCGGGTAAGTTTCCATCGGCTGGTCGCCAACATGCTGCGAAACCGGACCCTGGCTGCTCACACCGGGACGCGTCCAACCGTAGTTCAGGTAGTAGCTCGCATCGCGTTCGCGTGCACGGCCGAGAGCGTCCCAGTAAGCCTTCTCGGGCCACGGGCCCTCCGCCATCATGATATTGTTGTATTCGAGCAGCGAGCCTTTGCGGAAGTGAACCGCGGCGATCGACTTGTTGTACTCCGAGAGTGCTCGATAATAGTCGATCTGAGCTTGTGCCCGACGTCGCTGTGCATCGAGCACGAGATCCAACGTCGTCTTGCCGCCGCGGTACAAGGCATCGACCGAATCGACCTCCGCCTGCGAAGCCTTCCAGCGATTGAAGTGCGTTTGAGCGGACTGATAGTTGAAATCGAGATCGCGAACTGTCGTCGAAAGAAGGTGAGAAGTATTCAGTTCCATGTCCTCGAGCCGGGACTTTTCGCGGGTCAAGTTTAGCTGTGCATTGCGCACACCGGCTAGTTCCCGTCGGTAACCGACGGGCATCTGGAAGTTGAACGTTAGTGCTGCCTCCTGGAAGTCCCCTTCGGTCAAAACGTCGAAGGCCGTCGAGCCATCCTCGGCAAAGTTGCGCCCGTTTCGGTCCGCATTGATCAAGTTGTCGCCCGCTCCATACAAACGATACACCGCTCCGACGTCAAGCTGCGGCAATAGCAGGTTCTTGGCGGCGACCAATTCCAGCTCCCGCCGTTCGACGACCCACTTCTGCTGACGAAGTTCAGCACTGCGCATCAACGCTTCCGTATGGATCTGCCGCCAGTCGAACGCGAGTCTCGCTGCACTTGGCTCATCCTTGGGACGAACCAAACGACCGTCGGTCGCCGCGATACCCATCAGGTAACGCAGCCGATTCTCGACGTTGTAGAGATCTCGAAGGGCCGTCTCGAGCTGCGAACGAAAGAAGAAATACTGTTCTCGAGACTGTGCCTCGGCCTGAGCGTTCTCGACACCAGCGTTCTTCTTTTCATAAACGTTGTTCCAAGTGACCTGTGCACTGTCGCGGCCGATCTTTGCTGTTTCCAAGTTTCGGTAGGCAGCGTGCAGGTCCCAGTAAGTGTTCTCGATATCCAAGACGAGGTTTCGAACGGACGACTCGAACGTTGCGAGGCTGACATCTGTATTGATGCGAGCCAGAACAACAGGAATCCGGTTGATCATCGTTCCGCGACCGCGCAACAAGGGCACGGTCGCCTGCAGCGTGAATGTCTGCTCCCAGAAGCTATCGTGTGTTTGTGCGAAGAACGGATTGCCCTCAATGCGATCGGTCTGACTAGATACCTGTAACGTTGAGCCCGCCGCTGTTCGTTTCTGGAGCGAAGCGATCATGCCGCCTTGCTGCGTGCGGTTGAATGGTTGCGCAACACCTAGCGAGTTGTTAACGCGATCGGTGTGCGTCTGGACCGAGTTGTTCCCCCCCTGGCTTCCGGACAGGCTGAACAGCGCATCGAAGGCTGCTAGAGCGGCTTCAACGCCGTTGTTAGGATCGCTCTCGACAATCGCCGTGTCATAGATCGTGGTTGCGCCAGCGGTACGTCCAACCAGAGCATCCGCGAAGCCGAACGGAGTAACACCGCCCAGATTGCGGACGACCTTGCTGTTCTGCAGAGCAATTGAAACCACTTCTTCGAGCGACAGATCCCAGATCTCGTTGAACTCGGGATCGCTGATTGTCAGCGGAGCCTCAGCGAACTCGACGTCCTCGAGCATGGGCTGATAGAAGTCGGGATCTTCAAGTTGCGTGGCTTGATCTAGATAATGGGATAGGTCGCCGTCTTCGTGGAAATAGAAAGGCTGCGTCGGATGACAGCCCGTCGAGACGGTGATGGCAATCAGTACCAGAACCAGTGTGCTTTGCAGTTGCCGGGTCATCGGTTCCCGCTTCCTTTCGGTTCGTCGCTAGACGCAAACAGCCAAGGACAAAGCGCCCGAGCCAACGGTCCTCATGCGAGGACCGCCGACACAGACTCTTGTTTCCCCCCTTGACCGAATACGTCCGCTAGCGTCTGTACGCGGACCTTTAACAGACCACGCGCGAACCCTGAAGCGGAGCATTCGACAATTGTGGTATCGACCGCTCAATCGGCAAACTTTCAATAATCCACAAAGTCTTCCAAGCTTTCGCCGTTCATGCTAGCTGCTAGCGGCAGCGGAGGAGCAAACCGCTAATGGACGCTAATAGGAAAGGAAGTAAGGATGTGGGAATCTGTCAGATTCAAAATACGGCACCTTCCTTTCCTGCTCTCTTCTGACGTCGTCTTATCTCCTATTAGCGTTCTGTAAGCGTCCATTAGCGGTTCAACAGACGACCTCCCTTTCGCGCTGCCGATGAAATCAATCGACGAATTCCGAAAGAACGAAACGTTTCCATTCGACTTTGGCGATTGGGCCGAAGTTGATCAGGTAGCCGACCGGGCTGCAAGTGATCCGCATGTAGTTGATCAACTGCGCCTCGTGATCGGACACGAGGGCCGATACTGCTTTCAGTTCGACAACGATCTCGTCGTGCACAACCAAGTCGGGGACGTAACGTTTCTTCAGTTGACGATTCTTATAGAACACCTGTAACTCCCGCTTCGCATGAAACGGAATATCGCGATCAGAGAGTTCGATCTCGAAGCTTTCCTGACAGATTTCCTCCAACAAGCCGCCGCCCATCTCTCGATGCACCTCAAACGCCGCTCCCATCAGAGCATAGCCTTCTGACGAATATGGTTTGTCGTCTGTCATTTCTTTCTCCTTGTGTGCTGTTGGTCGGCGGGAACCGCTAGCGGCTCGGCGGGACTTGGACCGCTAATGGACGCTGACAGAACGCTAATAAGACAGCAAAGGAGGTGAAAGCTTGGAGGGGCGAATGCACTCAAGAGTCGTTCAACATCTTTCCTTTTCTTATCAGCGTCCTGTTAGCGCCCATTAGCGGTTTCCTTCCTTAGTCCGCGGATTGGTCATGTAGTACA
Source organism: Planctomycetaceae bacterium (assembly GCA_002726245.1). Taxonomy (GTDB): domain Bacteria; phylum Planctomycetota; class Planctomycetia; order Pirellulales; family Pirellulaceae; genus PBSM01. The sequence continues at coordinate 63,812 of PBSM01000033.1, forward strand.
GAAAGCCGTCTTCCGCACCAACAAGGAGATCCGGCACACCGTCTTTGTTCCAATCCACTGTTGTTGGGCTGGACGTATGGCCCGAGATGTTGCGCTCACTCAGTTGGCCTTTGTCTTCGAGAACGACTTTGCCATCGCGAGTCTCCACGTTGCGTAGCCACGTAGCACTCGTGCTGTTAACGAGGACGTCCGATCGGCCGTCGCCATCCCAATCGACGACAGCGAGTTTCCGCCGCCCGCTGCCGCCCGCGCGGCTTCCGTTCAGTTGAATCGTCTTGCCGGCCGTATCGACGAAGATCCGTTGCCCCGGTTGAAGCTGCAGTTTCTCGCCGATGTGATTTCGCTCGAAGAAGGCAAGATAGCCCTCGTGGTCGAGCATGACGAGATCGTTTAGCTTATCGCCATTGAAATCGACGACGACTGGCGTTGTTCGCCACTGGCTCACCAAAGCATTCCCTTCAGGATTCCACCAGTTCCAAGCCGGCTTCGGCGGAGTCCCGTTCCAGGCAACCTCAATCGGTCGCTTGGCCGCCAACTCGGGCTTCTCGCGCGTGCCGACATTGCGATACCAAACGATCTTGCCCCAGATCGAGTTAGCGATGATGTCCGGTAGCCCGTCGTGATCCCAATCGCCAACAGTCTGAGTCGTATATCCCCACTTGGCTTCGCAGGGCCCCTGAATCGAGCCATTAGGTCCGGCTTGGATACGAATCGTCTCGCCGTCGGCCTTCAGCTTCTTTGGAGCAGCCCACTTGGGAGGCATGCCGCCGAGGTTTTCAATGAGTGCAATGTAGCCCGCTGTGTTGCCGCAAATCAGATCGTCGTCGCCATCGTTGTCCCAATCGAAGCCGTCGGGTGTCGCGAGAGCACCGAATGCGACGTCGGCCGCTTCCTGTTGGAAGTAAACCGGCGGAAGGTATTGCGGCAGCCCATTGATGACCTTGCCGGAATGCTCAACTAGCCCAACGCGTCCATCTTCATCGCCCACAATCAAATCGAAATCACCGTCTTTATCCCAGTCGAATGCAACTGGCACGATCATTTGTAGATCCATCGCGATCGGCTTGTCGTTGTGAGTCAGTCGTCGGCCCGCAGCATAAGCTGGCTTCTTTCGCGAGCCGGTGTTCTCGAAGTATGTGAACTTGTCGAGAAACTCGCCGCACATCAGATCCAAGTCGCCGTCATCATCGAAATCCGCGAAGCTGGGTGACGGCCAGCCGAACACATCGATTGGCTCGCCGCCCGACGTGATCTGGATCGGATCGTCGTACGTTGGCTTCGCCGTCGTGCCGGTGTTGCGGAGTAGATAGACATAGCCGTGCAGCGGGCCGTTGGTCCACTCGCCCTTGTCGTTATAGGCATCGTCCCAACCGTATTCCGTCCAGTGTCCCATGCCAACGATCAAGTCGAGCTTGCCATCGCCGTCGTAATCGACATGCTTCCATTGATTGGCTCGAGTCTTGCCGGATTGGCCGATCTTCACCGCAGGTCCGAGCTTGGTTGATGTATCGAGCCCGACGGAGAAGAACTCGGCGTGTTCCTTGCCGGGACTGAGAACTCGTGGCTGGCCGTCGATATAGGAAACCTGCACATTCTGCAGGCCCTTACTGATCCGCTTGCCGGGCTTAAAGACCGGAAGCTTCTCGTCGCCAGAAGTGTTCTCGAAAAAGTACGTTCCGTTGTAGGGCTTGTCGGGGCACACGACCAACAGGTCGTGATCACCATCTTCGTCGAAGTCCATCGGCAGCGGCCACGACCACAGCCCGACGCTAAGGTCAACGACGAGCCCCGGGTTGTTGTAGCGAATGCGCTGGAGTTCATCGCCGTGCGTGGCGGCGGGGACCAAGGGAATGACGAATGACGAAATACCCAATGACGAAAGAATGATGAAGCCCCAGTGACGAAACTCACGCGCCTGCAAGCTCATTCGATCTTCGGACTTCGACACTCTTTCGTCATTCGTCATGGGGTATTTCGTCATTCTCTTCCTCCGGCTGCAACTCCTGGCGGCGTAGTTCCTCAATCCGGTTCTTCCCGCCATTGAGTTCAAAGTATTCATCAAAGCCCTGGGTGTCGAAGATCAGACGCTGTAAGAAGCTCAGATGAGCTGCGCGTTCCCGTTCAACGGAAAGCCACTCCCGCAGATGCTCTTCGTCGGAGTAATACTCGTACGGCATATTGCCGGGATAGCTGCCGAACGGAACGTGGCAGACAGCATCGACGCAATAGAACGGAATGATTGTGGAGGTTGGATCTCGCCGAATCTCTTCGTTCGATATCAGCTTCTCGCAGCTCACGATCAGACGCTTCGACGCTCGTGCGAGATAATAGTCCGCGACCGACGTTCCACGAATACGACAGTTGCCGTAACAATCAGCGTCGTGAACGTGTATCACCGCAACATCCGGCCATAGCGCGGGGACGACGCTGATGTCTTGCTGCGTGTAGGGGCAGGTAACGCGCCCGGCCGCGCTGCGTGTGAAGGTATCGGTCCCAGCGAAGCCTCGCACCGGTAGAAACGGCACACCCATCGCCGCCGCTTGCAATCTGAGAGAGAGCGTATAATTCGTCCATTCGCACAGTTCGATCTCACCACTCTCGACGACACGCCGAGCATGCGGAGACAGGCCGCGTGCTTCCAAACCGACGATGTAAGCAATGTCGACCTGTTTCAATAACTGGCCGCGGCCGGTTTGATTGCCGGCGCAGAGGATTTGGAAATCGTGAGTCGCCGTATGTCCGGCAAAGGCTAGGTCTTGTTTCTTTTGGCGGACGATCTCGTGAAACACCGCGGTCGCGATACGATCACCACCGAAACCGCCCGGTGAAAGATAATCGCCATCGTTTACGAAACGGCTGACCGCCTCTTTGACCGACATCGTCTTGTCAGTCATCTCCTTCGGCTTGCTACGAAACCATGCGCGCGCCTCGTCACAGTCAGGTTCCCGGAACAGTGGTCCGCTGCTCGCTTTGCTACGCTCGTTACTCACGATCCTCGATCTCCCGGCTCTTGCCTACGGAGATAGTGTATCGTGCCAGAGACGCTGTCGGGAGAGCCGCGAGTAGGTCACCTTCGCCGACAGTGACTTGGTGCGAGCGACCTGCTGCCTCGTGTCTACCGCTTTCAAGGTCGTGTTCGGCGAACGTGACCTACTTCAGTCAGCAAATTCTATCGTGGTCAGCAGATTCGAGACGAATGTCTAGGAGTGACAGCGGCCCATTGAATACATCCCGATCATCAAGAACGGTGGCCAGAGAGCGTGTGAGATTTGGAAACATTGAAAGACTTGCCAGCGGATCGCGGGATCTTGATTCTGCACAACAAGAAACCAGATGAGCGCCTCGACGATCACCATGACCGGCAATCCGACGCCAACGATTATTACTAACGCGACACGCTTCGCCAGCCGCACAAGTCGGTCGTAGCCGAGCTCGTATGACACGCGAACCGCATCTCCGCCGAGCGGCTCAAAGTAAAACTCTGCTTCGCTGAAGTAAAGCCCGGCTGGTTGATTACAAACCAACGGGCCTGTCTTCTTCAGCACGACGCGCTTGGCGGTTCGTTCGACGACTTCGTACAGGGAACCGAACATGCCGATGTTGACTTGCAGCAAGGAGCGGACGAGCGCCTTCGATAGTTTCTCTGGATCACCATGGATCGTCCGTTCGCCGGATTGCGTTGTTGAGCTGCCGGGAAGTTCCGCTCCCGGCTTCCACAGATCCTGCTCCACTGACTCGTGGCCGATACGGCGGGTTTTGATGAGGGAGTAGGCCCAGAAGATAAGCCCGATCCCCATGATTGCTGCGAAGACGAGCGTCGCGGTGGCCTGATCCATGGGACTTCTTCCTTATTCATTAGCGTTCGGTCAGCGTCCATGAGCGGTTCGCGTGAGCCGACGGCAGACCGCTGATCAACGCTGACATGACGCTGATAAGAGCAGGCGGATATGTAGCACTCCCGAAACATGTCAGTTGGTGGAAGGCCATTCTAACACCTTTCGTTGTTCGTCCCTATGAGTAGATTCTTGACGATCGGTGGCGGAGTTGCTTCCACGCGTTATCATTGCTCGAATGGACATCGACATGTCAATCAACGCTGGCTCGTTGCTTCCGGCGGTCAATCGCGTAATCGCTCTCGCTGCCGACAAGACCCGAGAATTGGACCGGAACTGGGATTCCTCGCGCGGGACGCCGGTCTTCACCGTCGAGGGGAAGTACACGACCCGCGGTTGGACTGAATGGACGCGGGGATTTCAATACGGATGCCTTCTTCTGGTTGGAGACGCGCTCGCTGATCGCGCGTTCATCGAGCTCGGACGTCAAAAAACCATAGAGCGGATGTTGCCGCATGTAACACACATTGGCGTACATGATCACGGATTCAACAACCTCTCGACGTATGGCAACTTGCTGCGGCTGATGAATGAGGGGCGGATCGAAGAAGACGTGTGGCAGCGCACAACGTACGAAAACGCGATCGCGGCTTCAGGAGCGGTCCAGGCAGCACGTTGGGCGACGACGAGTTGCGGCTTGGGATACATCTATTCGTTCAACGGTCCGCATTCGTTGTTCATCGACACGATGCGAACGATTCGTATCCTGGGAGTGGCTCATCAGCTTGGGCATTCGCTGATGGGCGAGAATGACGTGCAACACAACCTCCTTGGGCGATCGATCCAGCACGGATTGGCGACGTCCAAGTACATTGTCTTCCACGGGGATTCGTCTCACAGTTACGACGTGCGCGGGAGGACGGCTCATGAGGGGATGTTCAATCGCAACGACGGCAACTTCAGAGCACGATCGACACAGCAGGGCTATTCGCCGTTCTCGACGTGGACGCGCGGATTGGCGTGGGCAATGACCGGCTATGCCGAAGAGCTTGAGTTCTTCGAGACGCTTGCGGAAGACGAGTTCGAGCAGGCGGTCGGGATTTCGAAGCAGGATGTGATTGAAGAGTTTGTTCGCTCTGCGAGAGATACTTGCGATCATTATATCGACGATGTGACCGGCGCCGACGGGATCACTTACTGGGACGACGGAGCTCCGAATCTGCATCGACTTGGCGACTGGAAAGCAGCCGCAGCCGATCCGTTCAACGCGCATGAGCCCGTTGATGCGTCCGCCTCGGCGATCGGGGCCCAGGGTTTGATTCGGCTGGGCAGATACCTCGGTGCTGCCGACGGTCAACGATACTCGTCTGCCGGCTTGTGCGTCGCCCGAACGCTCTTTGACGAGCCGTATCTTGCCACGGCCGCCGAACACCAAGGGCTCCTGAAGCACAGCATCTATCATTGGCCGAACCATTGGGATCATGTTCCGGAGGGATCGTCGGTCGCCAACGGCGAGTCTTCCATGTGGGGCGACTACCACTTGCTCGAACTGGCCCTACTAATAAAGCGGTTGGCCCATAGCGGCTCCTACCCAACATTCTTCGCGCGATGATGGCAATCTCGACTGAAGAAACAACTGGCCCCACAGTGAGAGTCGCGGTAAGCTAGGCAAACAATCGACACTTTCCGACACGTCGTCGGCTAGAAAACTGTTAGGCGACCTAGTTCAATCGAGAAATCCATGTCCACTGCAAAAGACACGATGGCTGACATCATTGCCCGTCAACCGGATGACAGCAGTTACGACGAAATCCTGCGCGAGTTGGCGTATGCCCGGATGATTAAGCGGGGCCTCGACGATTCTGACGCCGACCGCATCATCTCTGATAGCGAGATGAAGGGGGAAATCCGATCGTGGCGCAAATAGTATGGACGCTTGAAGCTGCAAACTGATTGGAGGATATCCACGACTACATCGCGGAAGACAATCCAATGGCTGCGTTCAGCGTCGTCAATGGAATCTACGATAAGATTCAACTACTACGTGACCACCCTCGCATTGGGCAACGGTACGCGCCAATTCCTGACCGCGAAGTTCGCGAAATCCTGTACGGCCATTACCGTATCGCTTGCTGCTCGTAGCGCGGGGAATTGGCGAGAATCATAGCGACAGGTTGATGGCTGGATGGCTCCCTTTGCTCAATCAGGCCCAACCAACCCCTCTGGTCTCGCAGCATTCGTATCTCCGCTCCTCTCCGCTCCGGCCCAGGTTATAATCGCATGGCCACTCTTAACTCAGCCGGTTGCTACCTGAGAGCCGAACCATGCCCGCTTCGCTTCGCCTGCTGTTGACCGGCCTGACGGTCCTTACGATCGCCGACCGGGCGTTCGCTGCCGACGAACAAGCCGCCAGCTACTGCGTCGGAACTGCAAAAGTCGATATCACGCCCGACTATCCGATACGCCTGAACGGATTCGGCGGACGACGCGAGGAATCCGAAGGCGTTTCGCAACGGATCTACGCGCGGGCTCTGGTCATCGTGCCCGCAGGCCAGAGGCCGCTGGTAATCATCACGATTGACAGCCTGGGTGTGCGTATGAGTATGGTCGATGAGGTGGCGGGCCGCTTGAAGCAAGAATTTGGCATTCCGCGCGCGAACGTTGCGCTGACATTTACACATTCGCATTGCACTCCCAAAGTGAACGGTGCGTCCGACAACATCTTCAGCCAGCCGATTCCGCCTGCTCATCAAGAACACATCGATCGATACACCACCGAGTTAACAGACAAGATCGAGCGAGCAGTCCGCGACGCGATCAAGAATGCTTGGTACGCGACGTTGGAGTGGGGCGTCGGCCAAGTCGGTTTCGCGATGAATCGGCGCACACCGGGAGGCCCCGTCGATCATGATCTGCCAGTCTTAGTAATCCGCGACGAGGACCTTGGAGAAATTCAAGCGGTCTATGTGAGCTATGCCTGCCATTGTGTGACGCTGTCTTTCAATCAGATCAGCGGCGACTGGGCGGGCTATGCGGCCGAGATGATTGAGCGATCCGTTCCGGACGCGACCGCGCTGGTGTCGATCGGGTGCGGCTCCGATTCGAATCCTTCTTCGGGCGTAACCGGTGACAAGGTCGAGTTGGCAGAGGCACAGGGAGCGGAGATCGCGACCGAAGTCAGTCGTTTGCTAAAGACGAAGCTGCGCCCCATCACTGGCCAGCCAACTGCGACGCTCAACAGAATCAAGTTGCCTTTGAACGATCCGCCAACGAAAGAGCAACTCGAAGCGATGGTCAAGACTGGTGGAGCGGCGGGATATAACGCGCAGACTCAACTCGCGAAGCTAGAACGCGGCGAGGAGTTACTCACAGCAATCGACTACCCCGTCCAAACCTTCTCGTTCGGCGAAGACCTCTCGATCGTGTTCTTGGCCGGGGAAGTCTGCGTTGACTATTCGCTTCGGCTGAAACGCGAACTTAATGCCGAGCGAATCTGGTTCAACGCTTATAGCAACGATTTCTGTTCGTACATTCCCTCGGAGCGACTCGTGAAAGAGGGCGGTTACGGCGGAGGTGCAGAGATTCCTTACTTCGCATTGCCGTCAACGTTGCGGCCGGGCTTGGAGCAGTTGATTGTCGATGAAGTGAAGCGACAGGTGCCTGTTGTGTTCCATGTTCCGGACGGAACGCAAGGCGTTCCGCCCAAGTCGCCGGAAGCATCGTTGAACTGCTTGCAAACGCATGCCGATCTGCGCGTTGAGCTGGTCGCCGCCGAGCCGCTTGTCGTCGATCCCGTCGCGATTGACTTCGGGCCGGACGGGCGTCTGTGGGTTGCGGAGATGAACGACTATGGCCGCGGTGTGTACGAGAAGTTCGAGCAAACCGGTCGCGTCCGATGGTTGCGGGACAACGATGGCGATGGCCGCTTTGACGAAGCGCATACTTTCGTGGATGGCTTGCGTTTCCCCACGGACGTCAAGGTGCAACCAGAAGGAATCCTGATCTGCGATGCACCGGACATCCTGTTAGCGGTCGATACCGATAACGATGGCAAAGCAGACTCGGTGGACAAACTGTTCACTGGGTTTGAAGTTCGCAACGCTCAGGCTCGTGTGAACAGCTTGCGGCTCGGACTAGACAACTGGCTGTACGGCAGTTGCGGACTGTTTGGCGGGAACGTTACAAACCCTTTCACGAACAAGACGGTCGATGTTTCAGGCCGTGACTTCCGCGTCCATCCGGATGACGGCGTCTTAGAAGCTGCCACAGGACGCAGCCAGCAAGGACGATGCCGTAACGACTGGGGTGATTGGTTCGGATGCACCAACGGTACGCTGATCATGCATTACCCGATCGAGGATCGCTACCATCGCCGCAACCCTCTCGTCGCCTCACCCCGGGCGGTAGGAGTCGCCAACGGACCGGACGCAAGCAAGTTGATCCCTGCTGGCGAGCTAGTTCGGTTCGAGTTATCAGGTTCACCCGGCCGGCCGACGTCGGCTTGTGGCCTTGGCATTTATCGTGATGTGCTGCTCGGCGACGAGTATTACGGCAACGCCTTCACGTGCGAGCCCGTTCATCAACTCGTCCACCGTCTGGTGTTGGAACCGAATGGCGTCACCTTCGCTGGGCAGCGTGCTGCCACCGAAACGGATCGCGAGTTCCTGACCTCGACCGACCGCTGGTTTCGTCCTGTTCAAGTGAGGACCGGGCCTGATGGAGCGATTTGGGTCGTCGATATGTATCGCTACGTCATCGAACATGGCAGATGGATTCCACAAGAGGCGTTGGCGGAGCTTGACGTCTTTGCTGGTCGCGGCCGAGGCCGCATCTATCGTATCGCGCCCGCCGACGAAAGTCGGAAGCTGAGAGCTTGGCCCAGACTCGACAAGATGAACGACGAAGAGTTGGTGCAGCAATTGGATACGCCCAATGGCACGGTACGAGATCTCGCGCAACAGATCTTAGTATCAGAGATACGTGTCAAAGCCGTTCCGGCGCTCAAGCAACTCGTTACGAAGGCGAGACTGCCTCAAGGACAACTTCATGCGATTTGTACACTGGACGGTTTAGGGCGTCTTTCAACAGACGATCTGTTGGCGGTGCTGAAGTCAAGACACCACGAAGTTTTGCGTCATGCGATTCGGCTTTGCGAAGGCGACTTAACCGATGCGACGCTGCTCCAAGCGGTGATCGATCTAGCAAAGCATCCCGATCTGCGAGTCCGGCGGCAAGTCGCGTATACACTTGGCGAAAGCAACACCTCGGCGGCAGCCAAGACGCTGGCTGAGTTGGCCGATGCTCAGCCCGCGGATTCTTACTTGTGGGCCGCCGTTCTTAGCTCCTTGAACAGCGACAATGCAACCGCCGTGTTGAAAGCGCATCAGGCTTTGCCCGCGAATCAGCACCATGACAACATCTCGCAAGAGATCCTATCGATTGCGATTCGGTTGGGAAACGAAGGGGCATTCGAGCAGGGTTTGCAAGCTGTATTCGGTGACTCGCCGACCGGTCGCATCAGCGCTAAGCAATTCGTGGCTCTTGCCAAAGTGTTGGACGCCGCCGATCGGCGCGACAAGTCACTCGCGGCCACATTGAATGCTGAGACGGCTGAGCGGGTCCGCAATAGCTATCTCTCCGCGGTTACCGTCGTACGCGAACAGAAGATGCCGGACGAGCTTCGGCACGCGCTTGTTTCGTTTATCGCCCGGCCATTCGGAAGTGCGTCTCGAGAGCTACTCGGCCCGTTCGCGGAAAGACGAGCGACCGGGCTGAAGCGAGTCGCCGGTTTGATCTCCGTTCAGCAATCGCCTGAAATCCAACAAGCCGCCATCGCGGCGTTGTCACGCTCTGGCGATGCGCCGGGCTCGCTGTTGCTCGATCGTTGGCGTTCAGTTGGGCCGAACTCACGTGCGGACATTCTTGATGCACTGCTTAGCCGTGAAGCGTGGGCGAAAGAGCTCGTCGCGACGCTGCAGACCGGCATGATCAAAGCGTCTCAGCTTGATGCCGCTCGCCGGCAGCGGCTTATGACGCATGCCAACGCCGAGATTCGCGAGATTGCCGTTGAGCTTCTTCAAGGTCGTGGCTCGCCATCGCGCGAGGCGGTTGTCGAGGCGTACCGTCCCGCGCTAGCGAACAACACGGATGCCGAACGCGGTCGGGTCGTCTTCCGGAAGAGTTGTGCTTCGTGCCACCGGTTGGAAGAGCATGGGCACATCGTCGGCCCTGATCTTACCGCCTTGACCAACCGCTCGCCCGAAGGAATGCTGACCACGATTCTCGATCCGAATCGGGAGGTCGATGCGCGTTACATCGCGTGGACTGCGATCGATCAACAAGGACGCTCGATGACTGGTATTATCGCGGAGGAAACTTCGTCCTCTGTACGGCTGCGAGAAGCCAACGGCAAGGAGCACACCATTGTACGCGCCGATCTCGACGAATTGCGATCTACCGAACGCTCGATCATGCCGGAAGGACTAGAACGCGATCTGACTCCGCAAGATATGGCGGATGTTCTTGCGTATGTGATTGGGTTCGATTCACCGCCGAAGTCGTTTCCCGGCAACAAGCCTCGTGTGATTAACGCAAACGACGCAGGCGAATTCCGCCTGACGGCTGCGACCGGCGCAATTCGTGGTGAGGCGATCGTTTTCGAGGCGCCGTTCGCGAACATTGGCTATTGGCATGGCGAGAAGGATCGTGTCGCTTGGAAGTTGGAAGCAGCCGTGGGTACGTACGACGTGTACATCGATTGGTCCTGCGCAAACGATTCCGCGGGGAACCGATTTCGAATCGATGGGCTCGCAGATTCGATTACGGGCGTCGTGCTCGCGACTGGAGGCTGGGATCGTTATCAGCAACGCAAAGTGGCAACCACCAAACTTTCGGCGGGCGGGCCGTTGATCACCGTCCGCCCGGACGGCCCGCTTGCGAAGCGTGCGTTATTCGATCTGCGAGAAATCCGGCTCGTTCCGGCAGGCAACACGACTCAATTCACGCCCACAACGACGGCCGATAGCCCATTACCTCGTTACGCTCAGGCGATCGCGCCGTTTCTTCTCGATGAATCGCAAAGCCGCGAGCGAAGGCAGCTTGCGATCGATCGTCGTCCCGGAATGGGGCCGCCCATCGTGTCGCTGTTGGCTGCCGACATTAAGGGCGATATCGACGAAGAGTATCGTCGCGTCCCGTGGATCTGGCGGGTCGCGATCGCCGTCGCCAAGCGGAACGACGGTGGCGAGCTTCGCGATTTGCTTGATGTTAGCTTGCCGCGCGACAACGAACCACTTCGAGACTGGCAGGCGGTTGTGATTGGCGGCGGAATCATCAACGGCGTCAGTCAACTCGGGCTTTGGCCCGATCAACGGCTTGCCGAGATCCTGGCGGGGGTGCCCGATGCGAAACAACGCTGGCCGCGCGCTCTGCAACTTGCCGCGAAGATGGCTGATGATGAGAACGTCCGTTCCGGCACGCGTTACGACGCGTTGCGGATGATCGCGGTGGCAGGCTGGAAGGAGCAAGGGCCACACCTCGTCGAATACTTGGCCGATGGAACACCCGACGAACTGCAGATGGGAGCCGTTAGCGGGCTCGCGGATATCCAGTCAGATGAAGTCAGTAAGCCCTTGATCGAAGCTCTGCCGCGGCTGTCGGATCGGAACGGCAAGCTCGCCATGGACGGCCTCTTGCGAACTGAGCAACGAAGCCTGGCCTTGCTCGAAGCTGTCCGGTCCGGCCAAATCGCCACGGGCCTTGTCGATGCGAGTGCCCTGCGGAAGCATCAGTCGTCGCGTGTGCAGACGTTGGCAAAGGAAGTTCTTGGCAACAACTAAATGCCCCTTGTCACGATCAAAGATCTAAGTATTCGGTATCACGGTCCGGCGCTGTTGGATGATGTGTCGTGTCAGATCGACGAGGGCCAGCGTATTGGATTGCTCGGCCGGAACGGCGCAGGCAAGACGACTTTCATGCGGATGCTGTGCGGAGATGTCGAGCCCGACGGCGGTGAGATTTCTTTTACGGATGGAGCATTCGTTTCACTCTTGCCACAGGACGTGCCGCAAGAGCTAACCGGGACCGTCGAAGAGATCGTCGCGGCCGGTCTCGCGAGGCGGCCTCCAAACGAAGCGGTTGACGAGCACGAAGCAGAATGGCGGAGAGAACGCAGCCTCGAGCAGATTCTGTCGCGGATGGAACTGTCGGCGGACGATCGATTCGAACTGCTGTCGTCGGGAATGAAACGGCGTGTCCTGCTGGCACAGGCGATCGTCTCGGAGCCTGAACTCCTGTTGCTCGATGAGCCGACGAACCACTTGGATATCGAAGCGATCACATGGCTGGAAGAGTTTCTCGGACGGTGGAAGACGACGCTGCTGTTCGTGACGCACGATCGGATGTTCCTTCGCCAACTCGCAACGCGGATTCTGGAGATCGACCGCGGACGCATCTTTGATTGGTCGTGTGATTACGAGACGTTCCTACGGCGTAAAGAAGAATCGCTCGCAGCCGAAGAGAAGCAGAATGCCCTGTTTGACAAGCGGCTCGCGGTAGAGGAGAAGTGGATTCGCCAGGGAATAAAGGCTAGGCGGACGCGAAACGAGGGACGCGTCCGGGCTCTGAAGGCGATGCGCGAGGAACGCCGCGAACGCCGCGGCAAAGAAGGCACGGTCCGGTTGCGGATTCAGGAAGCGAATCGCAGCGGCCAACTCGTCGCGGAAGTCGATTGGATCACTTTCGCCTATGGTGATGAGCCGATTGTGACTAACTTCTCGACGACCATCATGCGTGGCGACAAAGTCGGAATCATTGGTCCCAACGGTGCGGGTAAGACAACGCTGCTGCGGCTAATCCTTGGCCAGCTAGAGCCGCGGCAGGGAAGAGTGCGAACGGGAACGAACCTCGAAATCGCCTACTTCGATCAACTGCGCCAGCAACTTGACGACAACCAGACTGTTCAGGAGAGCGTCGGTGAGGGAAGTGATTCCGTTGGTGTCGGCGAAACGAACCAGCACGTCATCGGCTATCTGCAGAAGTTCCTTTTCCCTCCTGAGCGAGCCCGCATGCCGATTAGTTTCCTTTCGGGTGGCGAACGCAACCGTGTGCTGCTTGCTAAACTGTTTTCGAAGCCCGCGAATGTCATCGTGCTCGACGAACCCACGAATGATCTTGATGCAGAGACGTTGGAGTTATTGGAAGAGCGGCTAATGGAGTTCCGCGGAACGGTGCTGCTCGTCAGCCATGATCGCGAGTTTCTCAACAACGTCGTTACCAGTGTGATCGCGTTCGAGCCGAGTGGCGTGAGAGAGTATTTCGGCGGCTATGACGATTGGTTGCGGCAACGGACTCCTACCACGAAGCAGCAGGTGAAGGAAGCGACTGCCAAAGCGGAGACCAAGCCCACCTTGAAACCGGAGCCGACCCAGCGGAAGCTCAGCTACAAAGAACAGCAGGAGTTGGCTGGTCTGCCGGAGTTGATCGAGGAAATGGAAAGGCAGATCGCCGAGGCGCACGAACAGATGGCAGACCCAAGGTTCTACCAGCAGTCGGGTGAGCAGATCGCGGCTGGGCAAGAAGGCTTAAGAGCACTAGAGTCACGACTCGAGCAGGCGTTTGCGAGATGGGAAGAGCTGGAAGCGGGGTGAAGCAGGTCTCGCTCAGCGAGCGGGACTTACGAACAGATTGCGAGTTCACAGCTTTTCAAGGAAGCCGCGATCGTGCGGATGTGAGATCTGCAGGCCGAGGCCCCGGCACCACGCACCGAGCAGGCCGATCAAGCAAAGTGCAGCGGCTGCGAGAAAACGCAAACAGCGCACAAGGGCGACGGCGATCATCCACAATGCAAAGCATAGCTGACGGCAACCGCCAACGAGCAGGCTGGCGACTGTCATGCCCACGGACTCCATCCGCTGATGGCAATATGGACAATGGCTATCGCACTCTTCGTGGGTATGTGCCTTGTGATCGCGACGGACGGGCGGCGCGTCGGCGTAGTGGCCATGCGAGCTTTGAAACGGAAACGACCAGCGGCTGCTCGTGACGGTTGCTTCTTTCATGAGAGAGGCCTTTGTTGTGCGGGAGGGAGTGCGTATTCCCGCAGTGTTCGTTTGCTCGTGGCATTTCTTGGTAGCGATTCGAGGTTTTTTTCGAGACCATCCGGACACCTCGGAAGGGTGGCCAGCAGACGGGCGTTTCGATACACTGTCTGCCTGACCGGCATGTCGAATTGAGTACGTTCTGTTAGCTCTATCCCGGGTGGCGTTGCCTGCTTCGCTCGTCTTGCTTGTCGCCCGAATTGCATCGATAAGGACGGCGTCGTGCCCGTTCACGAACTTCAGGATTCCAACAGCCACGAGGGGAAAGGCATGCAAGTCGCGACGAATACGGTCGTAGCCATCGACTATACGCTCACGGACGACGATGGGGAGGTGCTTGACACTTCGGAAGGACGAGAGCCTCTCAGTTACTTACACGGAGGCGGAGGCATCATTCCCGGGTTGGAACGCGAGTTGGAAGGCAAGACGACTGGCGATGAGATGAAGGTTTCCGTTTCCGCTGCGGATGCCTATGGCGAGCGGAACGAGGTTCTGCGGCAGGAGGTGCCCCGAGATCAGTTGGCCGAGATCGACGATCTGGAAGTTGGGATGCAGTTCCGAGTCGATACCAACGATGGCCCGATGATGATCACGATCGTTGGCCTCGCGGACGATATCGTAACGATCGACGGAAACCATCCTTTGGCTGGCATGGCACTACACTTTGACGTCGCCGTCCGCGAAGTACGTGACGCGACCGAGGAAGAGATCGCTCACGGGCTGGGTGGGCACGAGCATTAGACTTCGTCCGGGCTAAGTCATCTGGCAATCTCTCTCGACTCTCCTTAGGCTATTTCGATTCAGTTCCTTTGGCCGGGAGAGAGTTGGATAATGGATCTGTTCACGCTGGCGAATCTGACAACGCTGTTGATGTTGACTCTGTTGCAAGCGGTGCTGGGGTTTGACAACCTGCTATACATTTCGATTGAGTCGAAGCGTTTTCCCGAAGAGAAGCAGGCATATGTTCGCAAACTAGGCATCGGGCTGGCGATAGGCTTGCGGATTGTGTTGCTCTTCGTCGTAACGCGCACGATCACAGCTTTCGAAGAGCCCTTCTTCGCCTGCACCTGAGCAGCGTGATCGAGGGGGAGTTCAACATCCAAAGCGTCATCACGTTCGCGGGTGGCGTCTTCATCATCTACACGGCGGTGAAAGAGATCTTTCACATGCTGGCCGTCCACGACATCGAAGGGCATGAGAAGAAGGCCGCGCAGTCGGTCGGCAAAGCAGTCATGTGGATCGTCATCATGAACCTGGTGTTTTCCTTCGACTCGATCTTGAGTGCGATGGCCCTTACCGAGAACTTCTATGTGATGGCTGGGGTGATTGTTATTAGCGGTGGCGGGATGATCTGGCTAGCCGATCATGTTGCGGAGTTCCTGAAGAAGAATCGCATGTATGAAATCCTAGGGCTGTTCGTGCTGTTCATTGTCGGGATCATGCTGGTCTCCGAAGGCGCGCACCTCGCTCATCTGCATGTATTCGAGCATGAGATACATGCGATGCAGAAGAGTACGTTCTACTTCGTGCTCGTTGTCCTGGTCCTCGTCGATGTTGTGCAGGGACGCTATCAAAAGAAGTTGCTAGCAGAGCAGGCACAAGGGCACTGACGTCATGCTGGTCTTCGTGTGAAACGGCGAAGGCTCGCCATCACAGATCGCATAACCCACAAAACGGGCTACGGTTTGCGGTGACTCTTGGTCGATGAACTGATCTGTATGGCGACGTGGTGCGCCTCCACACGGCTCAACCGATCAGAGTGACAGCGATGGAAAAGAAACTGATTCAGCTCGGGTTTTGTGTTCTTCTAGCAGGCTGCGCGCCGGCCGGTACAAGGCAGCAACCGTTGTTCTCCAACGCGAGTGCTCCTTCAACAGATGACCAGCAGCAGTTGGCACAACAGCAACCGCAAGTGCCGCAACAGCAAGCCAGCACGCCAGCAGGACCGGAAGAGTCTGGTTTCTCCGTCGGGAAGATGCTTCAGTTTGTAGGTTTCCAAAAGAAGCCGGAAACGCAATCTCTGACGGTACAACCCCTATCGGTTGAAGTCCCGACTCCTCAGGCGACTCAACTGCAAGCCCTCATCAAGGAAGTCGCGGGACGGGCGGCGGAATTGAATGTCAACGATGCTCCTGAAACGACTCGACAAAAGGCGAACGGAATCTTGGAAGCATTGCAGCATTGGGACGGACAAGTCGCCCAGACTCAGGCGACCGGCAGTCTTAATATCGGCACGTCGCAGCTACTGAATTCGTTTGTGGGACAGATCCGCAACCAAGCACAAAGCTTGGTGCAACGCGTCCCCACGCCGGAGAGCATTGGCGCCGTAAAGCAAACGGCAAGCAATCTCTACGCGGCAGGCCAAACGCTTGGTGGCGTGATCAACCAAGTCCGCGGTATCCCGCACGCGTTTGCTAATCAAGCAACGTCAGCACCGCTGCTTCGTTAGGCGATATGCCGCTCGCAATCATTCCCACAGCGGCTGCGACAGCGCTGCCGCGGCTGGACCGAGAATGATCAGCGGGCACCAGGCGGCTTGAGCGGGCGTCAGGAGAAAGCCGCTGGCTCCCATCCCCTGGCAGCAGAACAGAATGCCGAAGTAGGCGATCACAACCACGACGCCCAGACCAACGGCGACGAAGGCATTCCGATTCTGCCTGGTCAACACAAGCGGTAGGCCAAGCATGAACAAAGACACGTCGAGAAACGGTTGCACGAATCGCGAGTGCATTGACACTCGCGTTTGAAGGCCAAAGTCCAAGCTGGGATTCCGTAGTCCGCGGACTAGCTCCGCAGTTGACGCATACTCACGCCATCGCTGGCCGCCCACAAGATCCGCAAAGCTCACGTCGCTAACGACAAAGCACTGATTGGACTGCAAGTCTGTATCGAGTGGCGTGAGAATGACCGGCTGCCCTTCGATAATGACGGACGCCATCTCTGCGATTTGCTGTGGCTCGGAGACGTCCTCCAACAAGTACCCGCCCGGCCGGTTTCCCTCTGGGGCAGAGTAGTACGCGTTCGCGGCTTCCAGCGTTCGGCCGAAATCGCCAAGCCTTCGGTCCAGCGTGAATCGCGCCTCCTCGATACGCTTTTCATTCATATAAGCCGCGCGCCCGCCAATCAAGATGTCGGTTCGATTATCTCGCACCGAATCGACACTCCGCGGCGTATCGCCGAGCCAGTTTTGTGCGTTGCGTACGAGCTTGTCTCTCACGGCGGGAATTAGCAGTTCGCGGTTCGCAGCCGCTAATCCGGCAACGACTACGGCCGAGACAAGTAGCGGACGAATGATTCGTCGCGTTGTAATGCCTGCCGCCATCAAGGCCGTGAATTCGTTCGTCTTTTGCAACCAAGTGACTGCAAACATCGCAGCCAGCAACGCCAGCAAGCCACTTGCTCGATCGAAGAACCACGGGAGACGTGCCGAGTAGTATTTCGCGACAACTGCAACATCACCATAGCCCAGGAATTCGTCGAGGTTACTGAACGCATCGATCACGATGTACAAACCAGCCATACTCAAAAAGCATGACAGTAGCACTTTGATAAACAGTCGCAGCAGATAGCGGTCGAATGTTTTCACCGAAACTCCGTTCCCGATGAACGCGGTTAGGAAATGTTGCTCGCTCTTTGCCCGGAGACCAAGTGCAAAGCGGTAGCCAAGGCATTGATCCCCTCACGAATGCGCTCGCATGACTGCACGCCGAAACTCAGTCTCATTGTGTTGCGTTCGACTGGTTCCCCCTCGGCGGCAAAACAGTACTCTCCCGGTACGTAAAGCATCCCATGTTGGATCGCGAGGTCAAATAGTTCACCCTGTGGGCCAGTTGCGATTCCGTCGGGCATGTGTGCCCAGACATACAAGCCGCCCGCCGGAACTATCCACCTGACACCCTCGATAGGTCGGAGATAATCGTCGCAGGCTTTGAGCATCGCCGCCATCTTCGCTGAGTAGCTCTTGCGCAAGCATGCGACTTGGTCGGCGAAAAAGCTGCCCGCAAGAACCCGAGCCATGATGTGTTGGTTGAGGTTAGGAGAACCAAAGTCGATGTTGCCTTTCTGCGCCAACATTGGTGCGACGAGATGCTCGGGCAAAACTCCCCACCCGACTCGGATTCCCGGTGAGAAGGACTTCGAGAAGGTGCCGGCCACCACGACCGTATCGCCTTCGGAATCCGCCGCGATCGCGCTGGGAACATCTTCGCTCGTGTATCGCAGCTCGCGATAGGCTTCGTCGGCAATGACATGGATCTTGCTTTCGCGGGACCAACTCTTGGCAAGCTCGACGATTTCGGCGACTCTTGCCTGCGGCATCGTGATGCCCGATGGGTTATCGAAGTACGGGACTAGGTAGATAGCCTTCACGCGGCTCAGCTCGCCACGCATTTCG
Source organism: Planctomycetaceae bacterium (assembly GCA_002726245.1). Lineage (GTDB taxonomy): Bacteria > Planctomycetota > Planctomycetia > Pirellulales > Pirellulaceae > PBSM01. Next base: position 82,135 of record PBSM01000033.1, read on the forward strand.
AACTGCTGGAGCGTCTCTTCCAAAGCAGCCGGGATCATACCCAGATCGTCGGTTGCGACGCTGCAGGCACGCGCATCCAGGTTGGCAACTGTGCCTAAGAAGACCAGATAGGTTGGGGCCGCACAGAGAACGACGTCTCCCGGATCGAGGATAGTTTCAGCGGCGAGGTGCAACAATTGATTGCTGCCGGCTGTCAAGATCACCTGTTCGATCGAAGGCCGCTCGGCGGCGTCGAGTCGAGCGAGCAGTTGTTCGCGCAGAGCGGGCAGTCCTGCTGCCGTTCCGTATTGCAACGCGGCTCGCGAATCGGTGATGTTGGCCAGAAGGTCACTTGCGACCGCCTGTACGGCTTCCACCGGAAGCGTCTCCTGATCGACGAAGCCCGCCGCGAGAGAGATCAGGTTCGGGTTCTCCAAGGCCCGGCTCATCAGTCCCATGATCGGTTGGCTTCCCGCCAGCGAAGCGCGACGCGTCGGGGTGTATATGGGACTGGTGAGCATTTCAGACATGGCGAGTAATCTGGAGCGGCGAGTGTGGTACGATAGGGAACTTCGTGGATCTCGGTCAAGGCGGATGAGCGAGGGGACGGACTCTTCTGTCATTTTAGAGCCAGATTTTCGGATTCCCAGCTACTGGGTCGGCAAAACGCATCGAGTTCGTTGGTTATGGCTTCCACGACACAAGAACGACATTCTGCCGACGTGATCGGTTCACGGCCTGACGTGAGTCCACTCAACCATTGGCTGAACCCGGCAGCCGATCTGATTTTTCCCGGAAGCTGCTGCCTGTGCGGCGCAGCGTTCGCGACCGGGCGCGGTGAAGCATTCAAAGCCAGTCTTTGTGAAGACTGCACAGACGATCTGACGGGCTTCGACGCGAGAGCGTGCCCGCGTTGTGCGCGTCCGCTGCCGCGAGGGAGCGGCACGACGGCGAGCGATTGTCCCAACTGTCGCAACAAACGTCTGCACTTTGATCGAGCAATTGCCTTAGGCGTATACGGAGGCAGGTTGCGCGAAGTGGTCTTGCAGATGAAGCGAGCGACGGGAGAGCTTGTGGCGTTGGCCCTCGGGCAACTCCTCGCGCAGCGAATTCGCGAAGACTTGGGCGAGTTGCCGGACGTAGTCGCTCCGGTGCCAACTCACTGGTCGCGCCGCTTGGGACGCGACGTCAATTGCACGGACTTGCTCGTCGAGGCCGTGACCGATCAGCTCGTGATGCCCGCGAAAACGCAAGTATTACGATGCCGAAGACGCACCCAAAAACAGGGCACGCTGCTCCCGACCGAACGGCGAGAAAACGTCCGTGGGGCGTATGCTGTTAGGCCTCTATCACACCTTGAAGGCCAGACAGTCTTGGTAATTGACGACGTCATGACGACTGGCGCGACCGCCGACGAGGTGGCGAAGGTGTTGCGTAAAGTCGGCGTAACCGGAGTTTTAGTCGCTGTCGTCGCACGCGGTATCGGATTCGACGGCTGATGCCCTTGCACACACCCGTCCATAGCGAACAATTGGACATGGCGTCCATCTTCTCTTGGCGGCGTCTCTCCTTTCTTCAAAAGTAACGGTTCAGGATGCCAAACTCGTCGAAGAATATGCCAGGATCCGATCACCTGGGATTTAATCCATTCCGAAAGGCCGTTGTGCGCGGCCTCGGCATTTTGATGCCGCCCCTGTTGACGCTCGCGCTGTTCCTGTGGGCGTGGAATCTCATCGAGGCCTATGTCTTGGTTCCGGTCGAGAGCGTTGCCGAAGTAGTAATCACTTGGTCGAGCCGGGATCCGGCGTTCGAGATACCCGATGCACTTAAGGATTCAGAGACGGGAGAGTTCAATAACGACCCGCGGATCTCCCGAGAGGAAGACAAAGTCGTTTCCTTCCACTACGATCGGCGAATCTATACGCGTTCTGGTGAAGGGAAGTGGGTGGGCTACTATCCTCGCGAGTACGTGCGCGAGAAGTTTATCCGCCGCTCGACGATCCTCCCTCCTTTCGTTGCCATCCTTCTTCTGGTGCTCTACCTGCTTGGCAAGTTCGTGGCCGCCGGCGTCGGCCACATCATCGTTGGGATCTTTGATCGTTTGATCCTGCAATTGCCACTGATCAGCAACGTCTATTCGGCGGTTAAGCAGGTGACGGACTTTGTCTTTGTGGAACGAGAGATTGAGTTTAAACGAGTCGTTGCCGTTGAATACCCGCGAAAGGGAATCTGGTCCGTCGGATTCGTGACGGGCGAGAGTATGATCGACATTCGAACCGCGGCCGATCAGCCGGTCTTGAGCGTTTTAATTCCTTCGTCCCCCTTGCCGATCACCGGCTATACCATCACGATTTTGAAGAGCGAAGCGGTCGATCTGAATATCAGCATCGATCAGGCGATTCAGTTCATGGTCAGTTGCGGCGTCGTTGTGCCGCCTCATCAACAGATACTCGACAACAGCCACATTGCTGGGCGTGTGACGGAAGCGATCGCGAGCCAGACTCGCGCATCGGAACGCACGGCTCTTGAACGAACCGCCGACTCCCAACTCACCAAGCCCAGGCCTGACAAGCAAAGTGACGCCCAAGAATCCGGCTAAATCGGCGATCCGAATCGGCACGCGCGGTAGCGCTTTGGCAAAGTGGCAAGCCGAATGGGTATCGGCACGACTGCAAGAGCTAGGTGCTGCCGTTGAGCTGGTCTTCATCAAGACCGGCGGAGATGGCACTACGACGCCGATCGCCGCGTCGGGCGAACAGGGGTTGTTTACGAAAGAGATCCAGCGAGCACTGCTTGACCGTCGAGTCGATCTGGCGGTTCACAGTCTGAAGGATCTGCCCACCGATGTTGTTGATGGACTGACCTTGGCGGCCGTCCCGACTCGCGAAACGACGCAAGATGCGTTTGTCTCGAACAAGTACAGTAAACTTGATGAGTTGCCCCAGCGGGCACGCGTTGGAACGGGCAGTCGGCGTCGGCAATCACAATTGCTTTACGCGCGGCCCGATCTCGAAGTGCGCGACATTCGAGGCAACGTTGATACTCGATTGAAGAAACTGGATGACGGCGAGTACGACGCCATCATCCTGGCCACGGCCGGCCTGAAGCGATTGGGTTTGGCGGATCGCATCAAGCAGCAACTGCCGGTTAATGTCATGCTGCCCGCGATCGGACAGGGAGCATTAGGGCTCGAGACGCGATCCGACGACGAGGCGACGATTCGCATCGTCGCCCAACTTGACGATATCGACTCGCACTGCGGCGTGCTCGCCGAACGCACGATGCTCTCGACACTGCGCGGAGGCTGCCTCGCGCCAGTCGGTGCACACTCCCGCATCGACAGTGGCAGTCTATGGCTTGACGGAGTCGTACTGAGTCCTGATGGGAAGCAACGGATCATCGCCTCACGCAACGCCACGCCAGCCGATGCCGCATCTCTCGGCACCGCCGTCGCCAACGACTTGTTGGAGCAAGGTGCCCGGGATTTGATCGAACAAGCCCGAAGTAGGTAATGTAGTTTTTTCAAGAATCTTCCTGAGACTGCCATTGTCTTCACCCGGTTTTGGCTCCGTTTCTCAACAGATTTCTTGGGCAGGCATTTTTTCTCATTGGAGTTCGGTCGCCCGCTTCTCTGTTCCGGCTAGTGGTTGTGAACGCGGTCAATCACGGCAATCCAGGCCGATCATGAGTCATCCACCGTGTCATATGGGTCTGGCAGCGCGATGCGCGAGTATGTTACAGCAAAGTGCTGGGCTAGATGCTCGCGATAAGGTGACTGGATCGTAGCCACTCGATTGCCAGCGGCGATCAGTTCCTCGAGCAACTCACGAGGCAAGGTATGTAGGTCGCGCAGATCCACGATCGCCTCTGGTTGCTGCTGAGACTCCGGCAGGAAGTACCATCCGAAGACCCGGTGGCGACGTACTTGGTCTCGAATCGTTTGCGCTTGAAGCAACCCAGCATCGACCAAACGCGAGGCCTCGTGAACGACAGCGACTTGCACCTTGGTCGTCTTGGTATTAGCGAGATCGCCCGCTTGCGTGAGTACGATAACTCGTTCCAGAGACGATGCGGATTGGCGTCCGCTCGTACCTGCCGAGTTCATCACCCAATAGACCAGCGGATGATGTCGCCTTGTGTGAGCGGAGCCGTCGGAGCAGGAACATCGTAGATCATGCTTCGGCCGTGGGCGAATCCGGCAAGCGTGCCGACTCGTCAATGTCGGTATCCAAGCTGATTGGCGTTGGCTCGTGACGAGGAAGATCGAACGGTGGAGATACCTCAACAACTGGCAGCGGAGGATCGAGCAAACGCCGCGAGCTGGCCGCGGTAACGTCTTGCTCGACGAACTGCACGACGGCGACTTGAATGAGATGCACAACATCCCCTCCGGCAGCCGCGGCTCGCTGGTTCAACTTAGCGGCGATGTGGTCGGGAAAGTCCACTTCGTATTTCATACCGGTATTGTAGCACGGTCTCGCGAGAAGCCAATGAGAACTCAGTCTGCACAGCCTTCGGGCTCCGATTAGGCAGCGACAAGTTGTGTTAGGTGTCCGCTTGGCAGCCTCGGCCGAAACTGTGTACCGCTGCCGCGAGAGGTTACGAAGCCGCTTCAAGTTTGCTGCGGATTGCGGTGGATCTATGGGCTTCAGGGAGACGTCCCCCAGACTGAAGTCTGGTGCTATTTGCCTGCATCCCTTCGGGACAAGTCCGGACATAGTTGCTGTGAGTTTTTCGACGAAGTTCTGGGTTAATTCTGACGTTGTCGCTTACCCACGCAACCAACCACAGAATGAAGCGAACCGGCTCATTCTGCTGGTTGAACAGCAACTTCTGCTAGTTGCGTCGCGTGGCGGCAGATCCTGCCGATTTCCTCTTCGCGGGCGAGAAGTACTTATTTTGTAGGGCGAGACAGCCCTGTTGGCGAGTCGCTTCAACCTCAGCTCCGTTTGGCGCGCGGGTTGCAAAGAGGTGTGAGCGATCCGCAGGGGGGCGGAACCTCGTCGAGAAACAGCAATGCCTTACGGCATGTACATCTCCGCTGCTGGTGCCGCCGCGCAGAGCGAACGGCTGCAGATACTTTCGAATAATCTGGCGAACGTTGATACACCGGGCTTCAAACGTGAGCTGGCCATCTTTCAGGCTCGCCATTCCGAAGCGATCGAGCGAGGAGAAGCCGTTGCCGGTCTGAAGGGCATTGAAGACGTCGGCGGTGGAGTGCAACTGGCGGAGAGTTTGACGGACTACGCCACGGGTGCGGTGTGCAAGACTGGAGTCGCCACGGACATGGCGATCGACGGGGATGGGTTCTTCCTGGTCGCGAAAGATGGTGAGCAGTTCCTGACACGTGCCGGGAACTTTCACTTCTCCGCCAATGGCGAATTGCACACAGAGCAAGGGCATGCTGTTATGTCTCCCGACGGAGAGCCCGTTGCGATCGATCCGACTCTTCCTTGGCGAGCGCTCGAAGACGGATCGATTCAGCAGGAAGGGAACAAGACGCTTCTGGGCGTGGTTAAGCCACAGTCGCTCGGTGATCTTGTGAAAGCGGGCGAGAACTTCTTCTCGCCGCTAGCTTCCTTCGAGAATGTTCCCGCGAATGAGCGGAGTATCAAGAGTGGATACCTCGAACTGTCGGGCGTGAAACCGGCCGCCGAGATGATGGAGTTGATCGAAACGTCGCGCGCCTACGAAGCCAACATCCGACTGATCCAAAACCAAGACCATATGCTCGAGTCGCTTTTAAGTCGAGTTCTGCGTCAGTAGCACCAATCCGTCACTTGAGGAAACACGTCCATGAGCGTTCAAACACTATACACCGCTGCCACAGGCATGCAGGCGATGGAGACGAAGCTAGACGTCATCGCCAACAATCTGGCGAACGTTAACACGACCGGCTTTAAGAAGGGGCGAGCGAACTTTGAAGACTTGTTTTATCGGCATGAGGCGTTGCCTGGTGCGGAAGTAAGTGGCGGCGGGCAAACGGCTACCGGTACTTCTATTGGCTTGGGAACACGCGTGTCGAGTGTTCAAACCAACTTCAGCCAGGGTGCCTTTGAGCTCACCGGCAACAATTTTGATGTGGCGATCGAGGGGTCGGGCTTCTTTGAAGTGACCGATGGGGCGAGCGGCGGAAACCTCTACACGCGGGCGGGTAACTTCTCGGTAAATGCTGACGGACAGATCGTGCTCGGTTCGGCGAATACCGGTCGCGTTGTTCAGCCGCCGATCACCATCCCGTCGGATGCGTTAGATGTTTCGATCCAGCGAGATGGCGTTGTCATGGCTCGACAGTCAGGCCAGACGCAAGCCACACAGGTCGGGCAGATCCAGTTAGCGACGTTCATCAATCCCGAAGGTCTGTTGAAGCTAGGTGAGAATCTCTATCAAGAGACGGAAGCTTCCAACTCGGCGACGTTGGCGAATCCCGGAGAAACGGGGTTGGGCGTGCTGGCCCAGGGCGCGCTTGAGGCTTCGAATGTTGAGCCGGTCAATGAATTGATCGATCTGATCACGTCGTTCGAACTGAATTCACAAGCGGTTCAAGCCGGTGATCAGATTCTACAGTTGGTCTCCAACCTCCGCCGATTCTAGTCGATCAGATATCGTAAAACCCGAGGACGGTAGACAGCAAGACATACACATTACGCATTAAGACGCTGCTGAACTTCATCGCGATCATGCACGCCAGCCTGTCCGCTGAGGCGACGGAGGTCGTGTTGAAGGCCAAGGTGGACGCCAGAGGTGCCATTGTCCGTCTTGGTGACGTGGCAGATGTTCGATCGGTCGATGACAAACGTGTCGCGTCACTGAACGCTATCGGCTTGTTTCCATCACCGACGCCAGGCCGCATCTGTGTATATTCGTGCCGGAACCGCACAGACTTGTTCCGGCCTACCTATTTAGCCGTCAAAGAGGATTTGGCGCGGTATAGTTGCGCCGATTTTTCTGTCCTTGCGGGGCATATCTGGCCGATATTGTTCTAGAGGAACCACATCCACAACGCGCAAGGGCTGCTCCTATGCTTCTCCACACGACCCGATTTGGGAATCTTCATGTTGCCTCTGAAGACTTGTTTTCCTTTCCGGCGGGTTTAATTGGCTTCGAGCAATTGCAGCAGTGGGTGTTGCTCGCCGACGCCCAAAACGACGCCGTGGGGTGGTTGCAAAGTGCTTCTCACGCTGACATTGCGATCGCTGTCGTTAGCCCCAGGCGGTTCGTCCCGGACTATCGCGTTCACGTCGCACAAAGCAACCTGGCTTCGTTGGAGCTTGGCGAGCATGATAGAACTTTCGTGTTGAATGCGGTGGCGCGCAACGCCAACGGATTGGCGCTTAATCTCAAAGCCCCGATTCTATTCAATCTTGATAATCGGCTCGGTACACAAATCATGACGACTGACGACCAGCCGTTGCAATGGGATCTGCAGTCGCCGATTCTCAAGCTGCGGCGAAGTGCATGATACAGCCGTTGCGGTCGGAATATCGCTAACCTCTGGCAGGCGGTTCGAGAGCAGGCCGCTTCTGGTCCGATACCTTTCCTTGTGAGAAGCCTTCCTCTCTGCACATCGCACAGAGTAATAGGTCTCAGCCCCTACATCCCCCTTGGTGTCAATACTCCGGTTTGTTCCGACTGTACCACCAAGAACCAGCGGCTGAGATTCTCGCACCCAACCGACCTACCGCGTTTTGTACGAGTCTTGGCCTTTCGGCGCTAGAAGCGTCTGCCTCGACGAACCTGCCGGTATAGCACGACAAGAGGAAGGAGCCACCTGATGCTGGTCCTGTCGAGACATCGTGACGAGAGCATCATGATCGGTGACGACGTGGTCATCACCATCGTTGACATCCGCAGCGATAAGGTCCGCTTAGGAATCGACGCACCACAGGCGATTCCAGTGCATCGACAAGAGGTGTATGAAGCCATACAACGCGAGAACCAGAAGGCGGTCCAACTGCGTCCGGCCGATACGACCGGCTTAACGACGCCTCATGCCGACCAGCCTGAGACATGAATCGGAGTGGGGGCTGATTGTGAGTATCCAGGCCGTTGAGCCCAGAATCGGAACCTGCTCATCTTGCCAGCAGCAGCTTCCGCTGTGTCATCCTGGGGCAGATGAATCGGTGTCCAACTATCGATCCAGTCACTTCGTACTTCGGCCCTCTTCGACAAAACGACCGTTAGCGTGCCCGACGGCTCGGCTCTGTCCACGACCTTAACGGGCAGCCCAGCTCCCGGAACTTATCAATTCACACCGGTTCGCCAGGCACAAGCCCATCAGTTGCTGAGCGGAGGTTTCGCGAGCCGCGACACGGCCTTGGGAGGCGCGAGGTTTCGATCCGTTTCGGCGGCTTCGGCCTCGGCCAACTGGGCACGCTGGATTTGACCGATCGGTCAGGGGCGACGGCGAATGTCAATCTCGCCTCGGCAGAAACGCTTGACGATGTTATTCAAGCGATCAACGGGGCCGGCATCGGTGTTGCTGCTCGTGTAAACGATTCGCGAAACGGCCTGGTAGTGGAAGACACAAGCGGTGGAACCGGCAACCTGATCATCGCCAATAGTGGAGACTCGACAACAACGGCGGACAAGCTGCGAATCGCGACGAACTCGGCGACTTCGCTTGCCAACAGCGGCTCGCTCGACCTGCAGACATTCAACCAGCAGCAGCTCTCGTCGCTGAACGGAGGTCGCGGCGTTGATGACGGATCGTTCCTCATAACGGACACAGATGGACAAGTCGGGGCCGTCAATCTCACAGTCTTGGGGGCGGAAACCGTTGGCGAGGTGATCGATTCGATCAACGCTCTCATCATCGGCGTGCAAGCGAGAATCAACGATACAGGTGATGGCATCTTGCTGCTGGATCCAGCGAGCGGCAGTGGAGACATCACCGTTAGCGATGTTGGCAGCGGAACATCCGCAGCGGACTTGAGACTGGCGGGCACTTCCGTCACCGAAACGATCGGCGGCACTCCAACCAAGGTGATCGACGGCGCGACGACGCTCAAGGTGACGCTAAACGCGACCGATACGTTGGATGATCTCGTTGAGCAGATCAATGCGGTCGATGGCGACGTTGCTGCCAGCGTGTTTAACAGCGGGACAGGAGCCACGCCGTTCCGCCTTCCGCTTGCCAGTCAATTCACCGGTGCCCGCAGCGAGTTGCTGTCGATGCCACCCCGCTGAATGTCGGCTTCCAGCAAATCGTGGCGCACAAGACGCCCTAGTGCTCGTTGGTTTCGCCGGCGCTTCGTCCACTGGCATTCTCGCATCTTCGGAGACCAACGACTTTGACAGCCTAATCGACGGCATCACAATCTCGGTCAACGAACCTTCGACCGAAGCAGTCTCCGTGACCGTCGAACAGTCTTCGAGTTCGGTCGTCAGTCAACTTAAGCTGTTTGCCGAGCAGTACAACAAACTCCAAGACAAGATCGACGAGCTGGCATTCTTCAACGAAACCGATAATAGCACCGGCGTGCTGTTCGGATCTTCGTCTGTGCTACGGATTCAATTCGACTTGAGCAACACGATCACAAGCCGCCACTTCGGCGCGGGTTCAATCCAAAGTCTGGGAGAGGTTGGCTTGAGCCTCAACAGCGAAGGCCGGCTCATTTTCGACGAATCACGCTTCCAGGATAAGTACGACGCGGACCGGCGCGCCGTCGAACAGTTCTTCGCGCAAGACGGATTTGGCGTCGCCCAGAAGCTCTTTGACACCGTCGAAGGGCTTGCAGGTGTAACCGGTTCTGTGTTGGTATCGCGGGTCGAGTCCCTGCAGTTGACGATCGACAGCAATGCCAGCCGAGTCACTGCGCTATCCGAAAGGTTGAACACGGAACGAGAGCGGTTGCTGCTGCAGTTTTTCCGCCTGGAGGGCACGATCAGCCAACTCCAAGGCAATCTAAGCGCTCTCTCGCAGATTCAAGCACTCACTCCGCTGACCAGCACTCGCAACTAGCAGCAAATGGAATTCGGGTGAATTTGTATAAACTTTGAAAGCGTAGAAAGCGTAAAACTTCAATGTGAACGCACCCTTGGTCAAATTCCGTTTGGTGCTAGCCCCGTCTGCTTTCGGTTCCGTCGGCGTTCGGTAAACTATCGGCACGCCGCTGATCCTCGACGAGCAGACTCTGCAAATGGCCAAGCTCTATTTCTACTACTCGGCGATGAATGCGGGTAAGTCCTCGACGCTGATTCAATCCAGCCACAACTATCGCGAGCGCGGAATGAATACGCTCGTGCTCAAACCACAAATCGATACGCTCGCTGGTGAGAACCAAGTCGCTTCGCGCATCGGCTTGGAGGCCGCTGCCGTCTCCTTCTCGCACATCGAAAACTTACTGGAACTGACGAGGCGTCTTCACGAGGAGTCACGACGACATTGCCTGCTGATCGACGAAGCGCAGTTCCTCACGAAGAAGCAAGTCCAGCAGCTCGGTGAAGTCGCCGATCAGCTCGATATTCCCGTGCTGGCTTACGGTCTGCGAACCGACTTTCAGGGAAATCTATTCGAAGGAAGTCAGTACCTGTTGGCATGGGCCGATGCGCTGGTCGAGATCAAAACGATTTGTCATTGCGGACGCAAAGCGACCATGGTGCTGCGATTGGACGGTAAGGGTAACGTCATTCGAGACGGAGAGCAGATCAAGATTGGCGGCAACGACGTGTACTTGTCTGTGTGTCGGAAGCACTTTAGGGAAGGCTTGCCGACTCGCAAGCAACCTGAACTGCCATTCAGCGACTGAACAAAACAGTGGCGGTGAAACGATTGACGATGCTCATGGAAGGGAAGTGGAAGCAAAGCGTTCGCCGCAAGATGCTGGCGTGGTTCGCGCGGAACGCGCGAGACCTTCCGTGGCGGCGCACGAAGGCTCCGTACCATGTCTGGATCAGCGAGATCATGCTGCAGCAGACGCAAGTCGTCGCCGTGATCCCCTACTTTGATCGCTTCATCGCCAAATTCCCCACGATCGAATCGCTTGCGAAAGCCAAGGAAGAGGAAGTGCTGCGGCTGTGGGAGGGACTGGGGTACTACCGCCGTGCGCGGCAGTTACACAAAGCCGCGGCAGTGATTTGGTCCGAGCATCGTGGAGAGTTTCCGTCGCATCACGAAAACATTCTCGCCTTGCCTGGCGTCGGTCGGTACACGGCGGGCGCGATTCGCTCGATCGCATTTGATCAACCCGCAGCGATACTCGAAGCCAACACGCTCCGCGTCTTCAGTCGTTTAACGGGCTTCGCGGGTGACACCACTAGCACGCGCGGACAGCGAGTGCTTTGGGAAGCCGCGGAAAAGCTGCTGCCGCGTAAGCGCCCCGGCGAATTCAACCAAGCAATGATGGAGCTTGGCAGCGAGGTCTGCACGCCACGGGACCCGACTTGCGAAGCCTGTCCGCTGCGCCTGCTGTGCCCAACGCGAGCCCACGGACTTCAAGATCGTATTCCGGCGCCGAAGAAGAAGACCAAGTACGAAGACGTGTTCGAAGTGTGTGTCGTCGTGAGCAAGAAGAATCAGGTCTTGCTCCGGCGCTGTGCAGAAGGAGAAAGGTGGGCCGGCCTTTGGGATTTTCCGCGTTTCGCGATCGAGCCAAGATCGGGGCCATCGTTTCAGAAAGAACTGGCCGAATCCGTCCAACGCCTGACTGGCATCTCGGCACATGTGTGCGAACGCTGGAAGACGATCAAGCACGGCGTCACTCGCTTCCGAATCACGCTGGATTGTCACAAAGCCTACTTCCATTCGGGTCGCAGGCGTAGCGATTCGCGTTGGGTCACACGGGGAGAACTAGCGGAACTACCCTTGAGCACAACGGGCCGGCAAGTCGCGGACGGCCTGAGTGGCTGAGGCCCGAGACGGTAGCCGCTTGCAGTCTGAAGAAATCGTCGGTTTCTTTTTGATCTGCGGACTGTGTGGTTTGCCACAGTTCTTGTCATGGTCTCTAACAGGACCCGAACGTGAAAAAGAAGCCTTCCACCTTTGTGCCTTCTCGAAAGGGATGGGACGTTGATGGGATTACCAACCTACAAATTGGATGAGCCGCTAGATGAGAAGTGGCAGGATGTATTATCCTAGGCTGGCTGTGATGTCACACTTGTGAAAGAAGATCCAGGCGGAGGTGAAACTGAGAGTGGCGAGAATGGAGCACGGCCGTTAAGCATTATGGCGATCTTGGATGTGTTGGCTCAGGATGCGGAGGATCGCCGCTACAACATCGAGATGCAAACGACACTTCCCGTGGATCTTCAGAATCGGTTGACTTTTTACGGCTGTTTGAATTACGTGCGTCAATTGTCTTCCGGCAGCCCTTATCATCACTTGCGTCCGGCGATCAGCATTTGCGTGCTAGATCGTCGTCTTTTCGGCTAGGTTGTCGGCCTATCATTTGAGTTTTCGGCTGCGTTGCGATCAGCAGGAGCATCAGGATTTGGTTTTCACGGATGACTTGGCGTTTCACACACTGGAGTTGCCGAAGTATGTGGTTCCGGGTGATAATGAGTTATGTAGCCTATCGGGCCTTGAAAAATGGCTCTGTTTTCTGAAGCAAGCGGGCCAACGGGATGTGCATGAACTGGCGCGTCTGTTAGCCGACGAAGTGTTCGAGGAAGCCTCAGGAGTGTTGGACATGATCTCTCAATCGCCGGAAAACCGGCAGTTTTACGAAGCTCGGTTGAAGTTCCTGCACGACGAAGAAGCTCGCCTCATCGCCGACCGTGAAGAAGCTCTTGCGGAAGGCCTAGCGAAAGGTCGTGAAGAAGGTGCGGCTCAGGGGACGCTGATTGGGAAGATTCAGATCTTGCAGGAGATCGTTGGTGATTCAGTGACCACCACCGACGTCCTGCTCCAGGGGAGTGCAGACGAACTATCAAAGCGTCTCTCTGAACTGCAGGAACGCCTTCGCACCCGCGGCAACTGATCTTGTTCTTCTCACCGCGGGTGCGACGGTGTTGATTATGGGACATGCTGCCAGGCCCGCGGAACGTGGAGGGCCACGCGTATTCGGGCCAACCGGCGAGATTAGCGAAGAGATTCGTTCCGCGAACCGATCCGACTGAATATCCAACGTCGAACGAGGAATGTCGAGGGGAGAAGTTGGAAGAGAAGAAAGTGGGCGATGCCCGTAGAGAGGGGATGCGAGCCTAAGCGAACACCGGGCGTTGACGAGGCCACGGCAGCACAGGTTAAGAAGGAGCGGAGAGGAGGCGTCAAGCTTCAAGCCGCTGGCGACTCTCGAACGGGGATGTCGCCGTCGATGCGAATCGAAAGACCACCAGAGGCACGCAGATCGAGCCGATAGGCTTTGCCCTTCTTGACCTTGATCGATGGTGCCTCGCCGTGAATCGCGCGGATGCCGAGTTCTTCCTGTTTTGTGTCGTCATGAGCGACGTCCCAGAAGTCACCCCAGATCTTCTTCTCGAAGTCGGACAGCTCAGCGCCGGTACCGTATACCTTTGGTCGGGTCCCTTCCTGGTCCAAAGCAAATCCTTCCCGCGGCTCCTGTCTTTCGCCGAAGAGTCGTCGGAACAGAACCAGCGACGTCGCGCGATCGATGTCGGCTTCCTCAACGTATTTGTCGTCGAACTTCACCACCCAACTGTCCACGTAGACAACGTCTCCTGCGATCTCGAATGTACGGACGTCATCGAGGGGATCGCCGTTTTCGTTCAACTCTTGAAACTCAATGACCGTGACGACCGAGTCGTTTTCTTCGTTCCGCCTTTGATCGACGACGCTGATCCGAGCGACGCGGTGATCGACCTTCAGCAATCGCATGGCAGTGTCCAGCCGTTCGATCTCTCGCTGTTGGTCTTCAACTTGCACATTCAAGTCCCCGATCTCTGCGTCTTTCTGCTCAATCTGAACGCCGGCCTCTTCGAGCTGAGCATGAGTCAGCTCTAACTCTTCGTGTGCTTCGGAGAGCGCCTGGGCATGACGTTCAGCTTCCAATTCCTTCGCGTTGAACTGCGTATAACCGTACCATCCACCGACACCGATGCCGCCGAGCAATGTCGCGCCGACCAGCGTTCGTACAGTGCTGTTGATGATTTCCACTTTCTCCAGCAGACTCTTTTTCGCCATGACGATGGCTCCCTACAACACGGTTTGCTCAAAGCGAATGCGTACACCTTCGACTTTCGTCGGCTTCGTAATTCTAGCTCACGACGAAAGCTGGTCGAGAACGGATCGGAACGATCATAGCAGCTATAGCGGCTAATGTCCGAGCAAGTCTCGGACGGCTTGTCCAATGTCTGGCTGAGCCATTAGCGACTCGCCAACCAGAATGGCATCAACTCCAGCCGTTTGGAGACGGACGACGTCCTGGTGCGTGCGAATTCCACTTTCTCCCACCAGTACGCACTGATCGGGAATCCGATCTCGCAGGCGGATCGTATGGTCGAGATCGACTTCGAAGGTTCGCAGATCGCGGTTATTCACACCGATTAACGTCGCGCCGGCGTCGAACACGCGCGGCAAGTTATCTGGCTCGTACAGCTCGACGAGTGGCGTCAAGCCTAGTTCGATCGCTTCGTTGTGGAGTTTCCGTAGAGTGCAATCGTCGAGGCATTCCGCAATCAACAGCACCGCATCGGCTCCCGCGACGCGTGCTTCCAGCAACTGATAGGAATCGAGGATAAAGTCCTTACGCAGAACCGGCAGGCTGACAGCTTCGCGGATGTGGCGCAAGTATTCGAGGCTACCTTGGAAATACGGCTCGTCCGTTAAGACACTCAAACACGTCGCTCCGCTCGCTTCATACTCTTGCGCTATATCGACGGGATGAAAGTTCTCGCGAATGATTCCCTTGGAGGGGCTCGCTTTCTTGACTTCGGCGATCAGCTTGATAGGACCATCGGCAGCTAACGCGCCAAAGAAGTCGCGGACTGGCGGAGCATTAGCAAGTTGAGCTCGGAGCTCGGCTTCCGGAAGCTCTTGCTTGGCTTGCCGGATCTCGATTCGTTTGGTCGCGGCGATCTTGTCGAGGATAGTAGGCATTAATGTTTGAAGTGGCGGCGGCCCGTGAAAATCATCGGCAAGCCCAATTCGTTGCAGGCGGCGATCACTTCGTCGTCCTTCTTCGATCCGCCAGGTTGAATGATCGCGCTCACGCCGGCCTCGGCAGCTTTGTGAATCGAGTCGGGAAAGGGAAAGAACGCGTCGGATGAGAGCACGGATCCGACGGCTCGCTGGTCCGCCTTGCGGATCGCGATGTCAACGGAATCAACACGGCTCATCTGTCCGGCACCGACACCACACAGGGCGCGATCCTTCGAGAGCACGATCGCATTTGACTTGACGTGACGGCACACCGCCCAGCCGAAACGCAACTCCGCGAATTGCTCGTCGGTTGGTTGCTGCTGCGTCACGACGCGCCATTCGTCTTCTGGATCACGGTCGGTGTCCGCATCTTGCACCAAGACACCGCCGTCGATATAGCGGTATTGGCGCCGCGAAGCTGCGTCTTCGAGGTGCCCCATTTGCATCAGGCGAACGTTCTTCCGCCACTTGGGTTTGGTCGTCAATATTTCGACCGCGGCCGCCTCGAAATCAGGAGCAACGATCGCTTCGACGAACAAGCCAGGAGTGCTGAGATACTCCGCCGTTGCGACATCGACGGCATCGTCGAACCCGAGCACCGATCCAAACGCGCTGACCGGGTCGCCTTCCATCGCTTTCCGCGCCGCATCACACAATGTAAGTGCCGACGCAGCCCCACACGGATTGTTGTGTTTGATCACCGAGCAAGCTGTGTCTGGCAATGACCGTGCGATCGCGAAGGCGCTATCCAAGTCTAACAGGTTGTTATACGACAGCTCTTTGCCGTTGAGCTGTCGCGCAGACACAAGGCTTGGCCCGCGCGATCCGGCTTCGCCGTACAACGCAGCCTGCTGATGCGGATTCTCGCCGTATCGAAGCACGGCTTTCCGGCTGAAGGTCAGATTCACCGCTGGCGCGAACGGGCCGTCGCTCGATTCGCCCGCGAAGTAGTCCGCGATAGCTCGATCGTAGCCGGCAGTGTGGGCAAACGCCTCAGCAGCCAGGCGGCTGCGCAGGTCCAAAGAAGTCCCGCCATGTTCTTGAATGTCCTCGAGAATCGATGAGTACTGTTCGGGATGCGTTGCGATCGCGACGAACTTGTGGTTCTTCGCGGCTGCTCGAACGAGGCTTGGGCCGCCGATATCAATCTTCTCGATCGCTTCATCGCGCGTGACGCCTTCCCGCGCGATTGTTGCCTGGAAGGGATAAAGGTTCACGACGACTAGCTCGAACGTGACGATTTCGTGATCGTCAAGCGCCTGCATGTCGTCGGCACGATCATGACGGCACAGCAATCCGCCAAAAACCTTCGGGTGCAACGTCTTCAGACGTCCGTCCATCATTTCGGGAAAGCCGGTATAGGCGGTCACATCGCGAACCTCGATGCCCTCTCCTTCGAGGTGCTGCCGCGTGCCACCGGTGCTATAGATCTCGATTCCGGCGGCTACCAAACCGCGGGCAAAACTTCCTAAGCCCAACTTGTCGCTGACGCTGATTAGGGCTCGGCGTGTCGTGATGTTCTCCATGCGATTCACTTTCCAAGTGGTACGCGCTTCGTAACTCAAACACAGCCGGCGCGAAGCGGTTGTGGAGTCCTCTGGTTTACGAGTTCGCGAAACAAAGGTCAAGGTGCTAGAGCCGACGCCACGCTCCTTGAAATTGCGAACGAGTCGTTTCAAGGTTGTTCTGCAGTAATCGCGCCAAATTCCACGCTGTCTACTAAACGAGGGCCGCTGCGATTGAGATAGGCACCGCCGTCGACCGCGAACACGCGCCCCGAACCTAGAGGATCTCAGTCGCGCCCAATAGCAGTGAGACGATGCCATGTGGCCACGATATCGCTGCCGACGGAGCCCGGCAAGGAGTTGTCGATCCGTGGTGCTATTCGCTATCCACGTCTGTCGCGGGCGATTCGCCATCGGCCGTGGGAGCCGTGTCTGTTGAAGCGTCGCCGTCCTTTTTCGATTTCTCTTCGGCAGGCTTATCGCCATCTGGCTTCGACGGTGCCGCCGCAGCACCTTCCTCGCTCTTCTCGGCAGGCGTTCCGTCGGTGACAGCAGCACTTCCCGACGGGGGCTGCTCTTTAGGTGACAGAGGCGGGAACTTGTCGAGCAGATCCTGGAGGATGAACTCTTTCGGCAACTCTTCGTCAAGTTGCTCAAGCAACTGCATATACACTTGGATGTCTTCTACCAAGTCGTCTTCCGTCAGCCGATTGGCGAGTACCGTATGCTCCTTGAAGATACCCCCCCACTTTTGCCAGGCAGATTCGAAGAGCTGGCGGGCCTCAACGAGCTTGGCCGTTTTCATCTTCTCTTTCGCGAGATACACATCCTCTCGGGCGGCGACTGTTCGCGGAAGTTGTTCGATACGGCATCGGGCCTGCCAATAGTCGTAGTTAACGTTCTCGCGATACCGTGCAATCTTGACCGCTTCGTCCTCTTTGGCGCGAGTTTCCTTGGCGAGCCGGAACGCCGCAGCTTTGACGTTGCTCGGTGCGCGTTCAGCGACCTCTTCATGCGAGACTTGGATCTTTTGTTCGGCCTCAAAGCGATGCATCTGTTCGCTCGGTCGAGTTAACTCCGCGTACGTTTTTGCCATCGCCGCTTGTTCTTCCGGCGTAAGACTGTCCGTCCTTTCCTTCACGATTCTCGCGCGCAGACCTGGCACAAGCTGGTCGAGTTGGGCTACTAAACGAACCACCTCTGTCTTGGCTTCCTGTTGGTCACCGAGCCGGAATCGGATTCCCGTCGAATGTGGAACGATGCGTTGGCCATAACGATCCCAGGAGTCGCCAGCTCGCTTCCAAGCGTACTCGGCAATGTCGCCGAGGATGCCTTCCGATTCGATCGCCGTCGCGTAGTTCATCAAAGACTTTGGCCCATCGGAATAGAAGATGTGCGGGGCCTTGCCGCGAATTGGAGCGTCTGCAGTTTCTACGATCGTATAGGCAGCGTCGAACCACAGCCGACTCGTCAGCCAGTTATCTGGTTTGTTCTCTCGTCCACCTCGAGCGTCGTCCATCGTGACATGCTTGGCAAGCTGATCGTGGAAGTCCTCGTCATCGGGAAACAACACGCGAAACTGTCGATGCTCGTCGGCCCGGCCGAACTTCTGGCCTGTGTACCAACCGACGGTCCAAGGAAGCTTCGACTCCTTGCGGTTATAGCGAGTCCCCTTCAGGAGGAACTCGACGCCTTTCTTCACCCACAAATAGCGGAACTTATAGTCATCGTGCTCGGCCGAGATGTTGTACGACAAGTTGTGCGACTGGAACTCCCAAATCGAGACGAAGTTCGGCTGCAGCTTCGCCATCTGTTTCACAGACGCGACTAACTTCTCCCAGTCCTTGGTCTTTTTGTAATGGTTGGCTTTGGTCCAAAGGATGTTGGCGGCGACACCACGCATCCCGAGAGTCGCCAGCTTCATGGATTCACTTGCTGGATCAATATCGCCCAATTCCGAGGGAGCCAAGTCGTAGTCGGATCTTAGTTGGGCGAGTTGTCCGCCGGGGCTAGCGTTCAGGCCTCCCGTCGCTGGATGCCCGATCAAATAGAGTGGGATCATCAGCAAAGCGATCAGGCCGAGATAAACAACTTTCTTTTGAAAGGAAGTGTTCTGGATCATGCCGCAACTTCCCGTGTCTTGAGGAGGAAATACGCGATCAGGGAGAATACTACCACATAGGCGAATGTCGTGAGAAGCTGGATGCTCACCAGCGACGCGTCAATATTGTAGCCGTAGGCAACGTGCTGCGCCGTGCTTAGCGCGCGGTAGTCTGGAAGCATACCGGCTAGCGTGGTCATGATGGTCATCATAACACGATCGATGCCTTGTACGGTTGTCGTCGATGCCTGACCGATTTCAAGATCAACCTGCAAGTTGGCTTGGCTGAAGATACGAATAAGAGCTTCAACCGGGCCGCCACCCATTTGTGTTCCTGTGGCGACCTCGATGACGAACTTCGTAAAGAAGCCGATCACGATACTCGACAACGTGGCCATCATCGCTACCGCGCCGCTGACAATCGTACTGAACATGACACCAATCGCTGTGGCGATCGCCATCTGCAGCCAAATGCCGACATACCCCTTCATTAGATTGAGTGCGAAGACACCGTCCCGGTCCAGGATATAGACATCGCGTTCGGCCATTCCGTAGTACTGTCCTCGCTCACCGCAGGTGATCCAGAGTTCGAGTCGGCCGTCATCCACCAACTCGAACAGATCTCCGTCGCGAACGCTGCCATTTTCACGATCGATGATCTGAATCTTGCGATCGACCAGCCGCTTATCCGAGCGGAATTCAACGGCTGTGAAGGTCTTGCGCTCGCTGCGTTGAACGTCGGCATTTGGGTTTGGATTTCGGAACTCAAACGCGCCGACAATGCCGTCCACGATGTTGCCCTTGTGAGTCCGAAACACACTCAGATTGAACTCGAGATCGAGTCCGTCGGGATATCGCTCGGGGGTCACATTCTCGAAGGTCCAGATCCCCGCCGCTAATGAACCGCCTTCGATATAACTCCGATACGACCATTCGTCGCCGACGTTCACACCCTTGTCGGTATCCTGGCCCGCGCGGTCCTTGAAGCGTAGTGTGCCGAAATGGGGGTTGCGGGCTTGCAGCAGGCCGACTGCCGGGCCGAACTGGTAGCTGCCATCATTTGCTTTGGTAATGCTGTGCCAGTGGCTCATTGCAAGATCGGTCTGGCCGGTGCCATTATCGAACATCTCGAACGTATGGCGGTGATGGGCGTCGAATGTCGTCTCGCCTCGAGCCACAACGTCCCCTTCACCGGAAACCGCGACGACTTTATCGACTTCGACCGCATGATCGTGGCTAAGGCCGCGTTTGACGAAGAAGTAGCTGATAACGCCCATCGGGATCAGCAACAACGTGCCGATGGCGACGAACCCCAAGATTCGACCGACGATGATTTCTTGCGGCCGAACCGGCTTGGTAACGACGGTATAGATCGTTCGGTTCTTGATATCCGCAGGCAAGCTGAAAGCGCTCATAAACAGCGCCAGCATGACAACAAGATAGTTCGAGGCGGTCAGTACGAAACTCAAGTACAAACGAGCTGGGTGGTCGCTCTTCACGTCGAGATACCAGCCGCCCATAAGAATCAGAACGATAAAGACCACGAACACGATCAACACGCGGCGGCGGATCGCTTCCTGCATTGCCAGCATCGCCATCGCAATGGTACGGCCAGGCGACCAGTTCGAAAAGTCTCGGACGGCGCTGGCCACGATCCTCGCCACGCCATAGAAACCTTCGGCAGGGCCGCGGCGGGCGGACGATACCGCGAAGCCAAGGACCCCAAGCCCAGCCGCGACCAGACATAAGCGGAGAATCAACAGGACGGAAGCGCCGAATATCCAGTTGCCGAAATCAGGAGTGATCTGCTCGAATGCCATGATGAATGACGCGTACTACGAAACTATGATCTTACGGGAATACGACTGTCAGAAAGCGGCAAAAGTGGGGCTATTTAATCGCTCTCGGCACTACGCCGACCAGGCTTTGCGTCGCTGTCACGGACGATGTCGAGGAACAAATCTTCCAAGGTCGTTGTCGGGTTTTCCATGCCAACCAACTTCCCGCCGTGCTTTTCAATGACCGTGCGGATCTCTTCTTCCGCCTCCTTGCTCAATCCTTGAGCCTGGACTTGGGTCGTATCTTGGACGGTGAGCAGGCTGTCGATCCGACCCAGCTCTTTCAACTCGCCTTGATGCAAGATCGCGATGCGATCGCATACATCTTGAATGTCAGGCAACAAATGGCTGCAGAGCAATACGGTTTTACCTTCGTCGCGCAGGCCCAGAATCAGGTCTTTCATTTCCCGCGTGCCGATTGGATCGAGGCCCGTCGTTGGCTCGTCGAGCACGACGAGGTCGGGGTCGTTGATCAATGCTTGAGCCAGACCAATTCGACGAGTCATCCCTTTGGAATACTCTTTCAGTTGCCGGCGCTTCGCCCAATCAAGCCCCACCATCGTGATCAATTCATTGACACGGTCGCGTCGAGCGTCAGCAGGCATATCGAACAGACGACCGTAGAAATCGAGGGTCTCGACCGCGTTCAGGAACTTGTACAGGTAAGATTCTTCCGGCAGATACCCGATCCGCTCGTTCTTGCCGACGTCGCTGGCATCTTTGCCAAACACCAACGCCTGACCGCTGGTCGGGAACAACAATCCGAGCAATAACTTGATCGTCGTGGACTTCCCCGACCCGTTCGGACCGAGTAAGCCGAAGATCTCGCCACGACGAACTTCCAAGTCCAAAGCCTTCAGAGCACGCACTTTTGCACGGCCCCAGAAGTCCCGATACACCTTGCTCAAATTACGAGTTTCGATGATGACATCGGAATCTGCTTTGGCCGTCTGCTTGGCCTCCGGCTGAGATGCCTCAGCCACTTGTTCTGCCATGTCTTCTCTCCGACGATGTCGCGCGGGGTGAGGATGAATAACGAAATAGGATGCTGAACGACAAAACCTCTAACGCGAACACGACTTCGGCGGGAATGAATTGACTCCGAACCGAGTGGGACCGCTGGATGCCTACTGACTACGAAGGGCTTTTAGTGAGAGTTCAGACCGAAGACGGAAAAACTAGCCTTCAGTCACCTCTCCGCTCTGTGATCTCACCGAACAAGCACCGAAAGTCCACTATAACTCGCAGTCCGCAAGGATTCTTGAGCCAGCCAGGGCAAGCGGCAACTCGATCCAAGCTCCGTAACCCCAACATTTTGAAACCACGGCCGTCAGTGGCAGCTCTTTAATCCCGCATTTCCCATTTGACTCCCTGCGTTTTGGCATGAGATTTGCGCCAAGCCCTTCAAAACAAGGGTATTCTGCCAAATTATGCCA
>PBSM01000034.1 GCA_002726245.1 Planctomycetaceae bacterium
AGGCTTACGCCCCAGGCTACTACATGCCGCCGCTCCGCGGCTAAGATGCGTCTGCATTCAGTCGTCTGATCAAACCGAACTGCAAGCCAACGCATCTGGCTCAGCGTTTGAAATCTTGTTTTCCTACGATAATTCTTAACGTTAATAGCATAACACTCGCGAGGGGGGCCGGTATGCTGCAGCATAACCTACGAGATACTAGCAAACAGCCACGAGGATAGTGTCTGCTCACCGACGAGGAACCAACATGCTTCTCATCAGCCGCGTCGCACCGGGAAAGCCGGAACTTCATCATTGCTCGGATATGCCAGACCAGGAGCGATTGCGATTGCATGGTCGGGGTACTCAAACACCAATCCGCGAGTTGACAGTCAGTCAACCGACGACGGTCGAGTTCGAGTTTGCTATCGGCGAGAAGGAGGTTGTCTCAGGCGGGCGTTTGATGATCGTTTGGCGTTGGCCCTTTGATTGGAGTGACCTTCAAGCGGAAGATCCCGGCCGAGACGGCTACATGCGAACCGAGTTCGTGCCGCGTGACGCTGACGCAGGCGAACTCGTTTCGCTCGAGACCGATTACAAGTGGATTGCCGGGATCGAACCGTGGCATCACATGATTACAGTCAAGGTGACTCAGGGAACACTCGGCCCCGAAGACAGCGTGAAGATCGCCTGTGGTGAGACCGAACGCGGCCCAGGTGGCTGGTGTGCTCCGACTTGTGCTGCCCGGCGAGCACGCTTTCTCATGCTAATCGATCACGAAGGCAATGGAAAGCGAATCCGTTTGGTTGATTCACCGTCGTTCCGAGTCCTTCCCGATAAAGCGATTCGCCTCGTTGCTTTCGCGCCGTCGGATGCGATTGCTGGTGAGCCGTTCGAAGTAACGGTTCGGTCTGAGGATCGGTGGGGCAATCCAACCAGTCCCGTCTCTCCTACGTCGCTGGTCCTTCCGGACGGCGCGACGGTCGAGCGACTCAACACGGACGAAGCAGATCCGCCAATCGAGAAGTTTGAAGTGACGTCGATGTCGGCAGGAGACATTCAGTGCACGACGGCGTGCGGTGAGCAACTAGTTGCCTCGACGAATAGAGTCCGCGTGCACAATGAGCTGCCGCCTCAACAACTGTTCTGGGGTGACGTGCATTCGGGACAAACGGAGATCGGATGCGGAAGCAGTTCGTTGGCGGAACATTACATCTTCGGTCGTAACTGTGCCGGGCTGCAATTCATAACCCACCAAGCCAACGACCACTATGTCACGCTCGACGAATGGAACCACACGCGCGAAGTAACTGACGGGCTCTACTTGCCAGGAGTTTACGTGCCGTTCCTGGGCTGTGAGTGGAGCGCGCTGACCAAGGATGGCGGAGACCGGAATGTCTTCTACTTGGAGGACGAACCTCGCCTGCGCCGGAGCGATCGATTCTTTGTCGAGAGCGAGCCTGATCCGGAACCGGACGTGCGGACAGGGGCGGAGTTCGTCGAAGCCTTCAGCGACCTGAACGTCTTGGTAAACATTCATGTCGGCGGTCGCATGACCAACTTGGAGTGGCATGCTCCGAAGATCGAAAAGCTGTGCGAGATTCATTCAACCCACGGGACGTCCGAGTGGTTCGTCCACGACGTGCTCAACCGCGGTTATCGTGTCGGCATTACAGCCGGCACCGACGGCGTGATGGGACGGCCGGGTGCTTGTCATCCGGGCCGAAGATTGATCCGTAATCTGCGAAACGGTTTGACAGCAGTTTATGCCAAAGAGTTGACTCGCGAATCGCTCTGGGAAGCTTTTCAAGCACGCCGCTGCTATGCAACGTCGGGCGAGCGAATTCGCTTGTGGTTCGAAGTGAATGGCGCGGCGATGGGATCGGAGATTCAGACCAACAGCCGTCCCCAAGTTGCTTTCGATGTCGAAGGCACTGCTGCGATCGAGCGAGTCGAGTTACTTCGCGGGACCGAAGTTGTACACGCGTGGCAGGTCGCTGAGCACGCTACGACGGACGATGGACTCTTGCTACGTGTGTTGTGGGGAGGCACTGAGCGACGGGGGACTGCGCGGTTGCAGCGTGTGCAGTGGGATGGAGCGCTTTCTATTGTGAACGGCGACTTGGAATTGGTGGAGGCGGTCAACGTGCAGTCGTTCGCCGATCGTGTTGAAGCTGTCTGCAAGGATAGGATCGAATGGAGCAATGCGACGGCTGGCAATGCGACGGGGATAGTCGTTCGTGTTCGCGGGGATGAGGCGACGGCATTGTCCTTCGATTCAGAGCACGCTCGATTTCAAGTCAACCTCAACGAAGTTCGGGACAATGATCACGCTGTCGATGCTGGTGGCGTTGGCCGTTTCGTGAAGATCGGTCCCGCGCCGCAAACCGATGGGCCGTGGAAGTGTCAGGCAAGCTGGATCGACGCAAATCCGCCAACCGGCGTCGTGCCGTATTGGCTTCGCGTCACTCAAGTCGATCAAGCGATGGCGTGGAGTAGTCCTGTTTATGTAGGTCACGCTCGCCGAGCGTGACTTAAGTCGCAACTCCTCAGGATCCCAGGGTCACGCTCGGCGAGCGTGACCTACTACGATGTCGCAGCTAACCAACGTCGATGCGGGACTCTCAGATTCCGAGCGACCAACTCGCATTCGCCACGTGATTGTCGCAGTAACTTTCTGCGCGGCGTTCTTGCTGTATTTGCACCGCTTCTGCATGACGTATGCGCAGCGGTACGTGAAGGAAGATCTGGGGCTGAGCGACGATCACTTGGGCATCTGTTTTTCAGCCTTCTTCTTCGCCTACGCGCTCGGACAGGTTCCTTCTGGCTGGATGAGTGATCGCTTCGGGGCTCGCAAGATGCTAACGCTGTATATCCTCACGTGGTCGTTCTTCACTGGGCTGATGGGAATGACAGTGGGCTTCGTGATGCTGTTAGTCGTTCGGCTCGCGGCCGGGCTTGGCCAGGCGGGAGCATACCCAACGAGTTGCGGCTTACTGGCGAGTTGGGTTCCGTTTCGATCACGTGCTTGGGCCAGCAGTATCGTCGCCTTTGGCGGCCGTTTTGGTGGAGGCCTCGCTCCATTGTTGACGGTCACCTTGATCGTTGCCTTCGTGCCACTGAGTGTTCCAGCTTGGCTCGATCAGGATGACCTTCTCGATTCAGCGGAACTCGCCCAGGCGATGATTAAGGTTGATGCTGCAGAAGTCGATATCGCCAAGCGGCAACTGAGACGAAGTGTCTTAGCGCGGTTGTCTGATGTGACAACAAATGCGTTTCACGCCTTTCCTGAAACCAACGATATAAATGGTAAGCCACTCACGGATCAACTTGTTCGCGATCTGAATGACGTGATCCGGGGATCCCGGTTGATCCGCGAAGCGACAACACCGATCCCGCTGGAACGCGAGGCCAAAAAGCTGCTTCGGCGGACGGAACTAACCCAGGCACAGACTGAGCGGCTGAATCGCCTGATCTTGGAAGCCATCTTCCCGGACGCGATTCGCAAGATTTATGTCCATGGCTGGCGGCCGGTCATGTTCGTGTTCGGCTCGATGGGAATCGTCGTTGCTCTTTTGTTCTCGGGGTTGTTTCGCAACTCACCATCCGCTCATCCACTCTGTAATGAATCAGAGCAGTCTCTAGTCGAAGCGGATCGTCCAGCGCAGTCGGCGAAAAAGCAGGGTGAGGTCGGCAGGGTGCCTATCGAACATATTCTGCGCAGTCGCAGTTTGTGGTTGATGTGCGTGTCGCAATGGGGGTCGAACGTTGGCTGGGTCTTTCTGGTAACGTGGCTACCGCGTTACTTACTCGAAGTGCATTCGGCACCCCTGTGGCAGCAAGGGTGGATGACGGCGCTTCCGCTATGGGCTGGCTGGGTCGGCACGTTGATGGGTGGGAGGCTTTCGGACGCAGCAGTTCGTCGGCTGGGATTGCGTTGGGGGCGGCTAGCGCCGTTGACCGTTGGCAAGTTCGCGGCGGCTAGTGCTTACTTGCTGTGTCTATTCCACCCTTCGGCTTGGATCGTCACTGGCATCTTCGCCATCGTTGCACTTTCGACCGATATGGGTAATGCAGGCGGCTGGGCTTACAAGCAGGATGTCGGAGGCCGGCACGTTGCGTCCATCCACGGCTGGGCGAATATGTGGGGGAACCTCGGCGCAACCGTATCGCCCGTCTTATTGCAGTTCGTCATTCGGACTTCCGGTTGGGATGTGGCATTCATTACCTGTGCCGCCGCCTTCGCGATCGCAGGTGCTGCTGCTATCGGAGTTGATGCGTCGATTCCAATTGTGCCCGAAGAAACAACGAAGCACTAACCCGGATTATTCACGAGATTGACTCTGGTCGCTGCAAGTGGTGATCCCGCCGATGTGGAAGAAGGCTAAGACTGGCGCAGGAACCGTTGGCATCAAAGGGGCGAGCCCCGCCTCTTCTGGCAAGCTTATCTTCAACCGCGCGGTCACGTTGCGTGATACGTGGGCTAAGATTCGGAGCAAGGCGGTTAACACCTCTGCAACTGGAGTTTTTGCCTCACATAGACTAGCACGTTGAGAATCGCAGCGTTTCACGAGCTTCGCTGGCTCAGCCAGCCGTGCCGCCGCATTGGTGGCAAACTTGGATAGCCGCGAGAAACGTGATACGGTACGGGGAAACTCGCTATAGAAAACGACGAAACAAATCGGGAGGTACGACGTGGAACTCATCATACATGAACGCGACGATGTTTCTTATGTGGCCCTTGCAGGTCGTTTTGACGCGACGGGCGTGGAGGAAATGGATCAGCCTTTTACGGAAGCCACAACGGGGCGGGGACTGCCGACAGTTGTCGATATGTCGGGCATCACGTTTATGTCATCGCTAGGGATTGGCTTCTTGTTTGCCAACACCAAGAAGCTTAAGAAGGCTGGTTGCAAGCTCGTCTTACTCAATCCTCAAGGGATGGTCGAGGCCGTCTTAAAGACTTCCAAGATGGACAAGGTGATGCCGCTCTTCTACGAGTTGGATGAGGCGATTCGGGCCGTCGGTGGCGACCCAACCATAGTAGGTGAAGTGAGTAAGGCAGAGGCCGACCCGGCAGTGGCGGAGCCAGAATCCGATTCGGCGCCGTCCGACACGCCAGACAACATACTGAAGCTTTCGGTCACGAACGAAATGTCGGAACTCGAGGGCTTGTACGCGGCGGTGAATCAGTTCCTCGCAAAACACAAAACTCCGTACCGATCCGGATACGCGGTGAATCTGGCAATCGAGGAATTGCTCGTGAACGTCATTCGCTACGCCTATGTGGATGACGACCAACACACCATTGAAATCGGGCTAGGCATCATTGATGAACAGATCATCCTTGAAATCAGAGATTCCGGACGGCCGTTTGATCCGCGCGAGGCCCCACCGCGCGACGTCGATGTGGACGATCTTGATGTCGGCGGGTTGGGACTGACGCTCGTGCTCGACATGGTGGACGCGCTCACATATCGGCGCGAGGATGAGAAAAACCACGTTCACGTCTGCATCCAAAATCGTGCCGAAGAAGGCAACGAGCTTTGGAACGCTGTGAACGATGGATCCAGCGCAGGCAGCGAATAGTAACGGCATCGAAACCCGTGAGCGTGAGTTTAGAAGCTACGCCCCAGGCTATTACATGCCGCCACTCCGAAGTTACGATGCGTCCGCATTCAGCCGTCTGATCAAACCGAGCTGCAAGCCAACGCATCTGGCTCACCGTTTGAAATCTTGTTTTCCTACGATCATTCTCAACGTTAATAGCATAACGTAGGTACTGCTCTATGGTTCTCTCTCTTCGTTACAAAGCAACGACTTCGATTCCCGTGGAGGTCGAAGGAATCACGCCAAACGCTGTCCGAAACCTATCGATTTCTGAGATCGAACATCTCGAAGCCTTTCAAGGAAATCAAAAGACTTCGCTGGCGGAGTTCTTCGATGTGTCGGGCGATCCGACGGACGGCGAGATGATTTGGGAAGGTGATCTTCACGGCGTGCATTGGATCGGAGCAAAGATGACCGATGGGAAGATTGTAGTTGAAGGTAACGCCGGACGACACATTGGCAGCGAGATGACAGGCGGCGAGATCATCGTCAATGGCGACGCTGGAGATTGGGTCGGTGGCGAAATGCACGGCGGCTTCATTCACGTTCATGGCCGGGCCGGCCATCTGATCGGAGCGGCTTATCGCGGCAGCGCTCGTGGTATGACAGGCGGTACGATCTTGATCGATGGTGCTGTCGGCAACGAGATTGGACACACAATGCGTCGCGGTTTGTTGGCAGTCGGTGGCGATGCCGGTGATCTCGCGGGCTTCAACATGTTGGCCGGCAGCATCTTGGTCTTTGGCTCAGCCGGCATACGACACGGCGCCGGGATGAAACGAGGCACGATCGGATTTTTCGGTGAAGAAGCGCCTCCTTTATTACCAACGTTCCGTCATGCATGTCGTTATTGCCCCGATGTCCTCTCGCTGATCTTCGGCAAACTTCGCTCTCGCGGCTTCCCGCTCCCTGCTGCCGTCGACACAATGATCGATCTCTACAACGGCGACCTCATCGAAGGCGGTCGTGGCGAGATTTTCATGCGCGTATTATAGGTGATCGTGAATGTAGCCCTCACGCTCCGCGTGAGGAATAGCGGTGCAGCGAGCGATGATGATGTCAAATGGGAGCGTACGGACTCCGGCCCCTCTAAACGCCGCTTACATCACACGGAGTGTGATGGCTACTTCGGTTGTGGCCACGTCGCGTGCGATATGAGCTACGAGCAGCAACACGCCTCGTTTTCTGCTAACGTAATACTGCTTCGCAGTCGTACTTCCAGGAGGAACCAGTATGCTCCATCGATCGTTTCCCGTCGCTCCGCTGTTGCTTGGCTTGCTTGTTTCTCCTCCTGCCGTTCTTGCCGAACTGAAAGCCGGCGCGGCGATCGTCGATGTCACACCCGTGCAACTTCCTGTCTTCGTGAACGGCAATATGCGGAGCAAGTCGATCGACGTCATCTCAACGCGAGTCAATGCCCGCGCGATTGTTCTCGACGATGGCCAGGAACGACTCGCGATTGTCGTGGTTGACAGTTGCATGATGTCTCGACCTTTCTTAGACGAGGCGAAGTTGCTCGCTTCGCAGCGGACGAAGATCAAGCCAGATCGCATGATGATCTCCGCGACGCATACCCACTCCGCTCCGGCGAGCATGGGTTGTCTTGGAACGGATGCCGACCCGACGTACGTCCCTTATCTCCGTGAGAAGCTCGCTGAAGCGATCGCTGCGGCCGAAGCGAACCTCGAGCCTGCACGAGTCGGTTGGGCGGTTGAGAATGCAGCCGCGTTCACCGCGCTGCGTCGTTGGATCATCAGGCCCGATCGGATTCGCAACGATCCGTTCGGCAATCCAACCGTTCGAGCTACGATGCACGCCGGCAGCAATTGGGACAACGTGACGGGCGAGTCCGGCCCGGAAGACCCCGATCTATCTTTGATCTCGATTCAGTCCACCGACGGACGGCCGATCGCTGTGCTGGCGAACTTTTCGATGCACTACTTCTCCGGCGAGAAGGGATTGAGTGCGGATTATTTCGGCAGGTTTTGCACGGGCCTCGAGGAGCGACTCGGTCAGGCAGCCGATGATAAGCATCAGCGATTCGTCGGCTTGATGTCGCACGGCTGCAGTGGCGATATCTGGCGTCGTGATTATAAAAAGCCTGGTGATCATCCGGAGAACAACTACACGATCAAAAGTTATACGCAAGGGCTGCTGAAGATTGCGACGCGTGCGTACGAGAACATCGATTACGACGACGATGCAGACTTGGCGATGGCTGAGCAGCGGATGCAGTTGGACTATCGCGTGCCAGATGCTCACCGACTGGAGTGGGCGAAGCGAATTGTGGAAGGTTACGGTGATCGGCTTCCCGAAACACAGACAGAAGTCTACGCCCGCGAGCAGGTTATTCTGCACGAGCGCCAATACACCGAGATTGTCGTTCAGGCTATTCGAATCGGTGACATCGGCATCGCGACAACGCCGAACGAAACTTATGCACTCACCGGGTTGAAGTTGAAGCTGCAAAGTCCGCTGCCTAACACAATGGTGATCGAGCTGGCGAACGGCGGCGACGGTTACATTCCTCCACCTGAACAGCATCACCTCGGTGGCTACAACACCTGGCCCGCGCGATCCGCCGGTCTGGAGATTCAAGCCGAACCGAGAATTACCGAGGCGGCACTCGCTTCTCTCGAGAGCATCACACGCAAGAGCCGTCGCGAGTTCCGACAGAGCCGTGGCGAAGCGGTTGACGCAATCTTGACACTCAAGCCGATCGCGTACTGGCGGATGGACGAGCATTCGCTGCCTGTCGCGAAAGACAATTCGGTCCTGAATCTCGACGCGATTTACGAACCGGGAGTCGCCTTCTTCCTCGACGGTCCTCAATCAGACATATTCTGTCGCGACGGCGAGACGAACCGCGCGGCACATTTCGCGGGCGGCAGAATGCGCGCGAGGCTCCCGCAGATCGGCGAGGAGTATTCGGTCTCGCTCTGGTTCTGGAACGGGATGCCTGTCGAAGCGCGGGGCACTGCTGGTTGGATGTTCTCGCGAGGCCGACATCAGGGGCTAGGACGTGGCAGCGACCACATTGGCCTGGGTGGCACGGAGACCGATCCCGGCAAGCTGGTCTATCAAGAGGCCAACGGAAAACCCTCCGTCGGTCGAACGGCGATTGAGCGTTGGACTTGGAATCACCTCACGTTCATGCGCGGACGAGAAGGAATGGTGATCTTCTTGAACGGAGAGGTTGATGTGACTCATAAGCCCCGCGATCCCGATCAGAAGGGCGCGAACCTGACAGACTTCTTTTTCGGCGGTCGCAGCGACAACGACTCCAACTGGGAAGGCAGATTGGACGAGATTGCAGTGTTTGACCGCACATTGACGCCCGATGAAGTAAACATACTTGCCAAGTAGGTTACGTTCGCCGTGCGGCACCAAATTTGCGCCACTACGGTGCGCCGGCGTAAACCGGTGAGTAACAGAGAATGAAAGTCTCTTACAGTGAAGGAGTAGCGAACGTATCGCCACTGAGGCAGGTACACCACAGGGCGGGAGTATTTCACCCGCCCTCGCGAATGAGTACCTGCATTACGTGTTTGATCTGTGGGCCGATCAATGGCGGAGTCAGCATCCGCGCCGTGACGTTGTCATGGTGCGTTTTGCTGATGATATCGTGATGGGTTTCGAACACCGCTCGGATGCCGAGCGGTTCCAGCAAGACTTGCGGGAACGCTTCCACAAGTTTGCATTGGAACTGCACCCCGACAAAACACGCTGATCTCAGCTAGTTTCGCTCACATACGTGCGGTAGTTCCGCTCGCAGGGATCTGTGCGGGGGGCGTCGGGTAACCGGCGTCCCTACCGCGACCGGTCGCTGTACTGAGACGGAATTGCTAGCGCGAACTGCGACCCTGCCACATCCCTGCGCCTTGTAGGAATTACATCGCACACGGCGGAACCGATAAACTGATGACTCTTTGAGGGAGTGGCCGTCGCTCGGAACGCAAACATGCAACTTCAGAATGGCTCACTACGGCTCTTCCGTCTGTTTGGCATCGACGTCTTTCTGCATTGGTCATGGCTGATCATCGCGTACTTCCGCATCAGAAATCCGATTGTCCAGTACGAGTCTCAGGCGTGGGCGGTCGCCGAGTATTTGTCGCTGTTTGGGATCGTGTTACTGCACGAATTCGGCCACGCGTTGGCCTGCCGGTCGGTCGGCGGAACGGCTCAACGGATTGTTCTCTGGCCGCTAGGCGGCGTCGCTTACGTTGCGCCCCCACCGCGACCGGGTGCAGTGCTCTGGAGCTTGGCCGCCGGACCGCTGGTGAACGTCGTGCTGTTGCCAGTCACCCTCGGAATCGTGATTCTGAGTATGCTCCTCGGAGGGCTCCAGCCAGAGGGGCAGATTGACGGAGCTGCGGCACCACCCGCCGTTGAGAAGGCTGCCGAGGCGCCAGGCGTTGGCAACGTGGCGCCGGAGGCGGAGAAGTTGGACGCAACGCGGCCCTCGGACATTCATCAGTTTCTCACGGTCGTCGCGGTAATCAACTTGGTCTTGCTGGTCTTCAACATGCTGCCGATTTATCCGCTCGATGGCGGACAGATCGTCCAGGCCTTGCTATGGTTCGTGATCGGCAGGGCGAGAAGCCTAATGCTGGTGACCGGAGTCAGCCTCGTAGCGGGCGTTGGGTTAATCGGGCTCGCCGTGATCATCGGCGATTGGTGGTTAGTGGTGCTCGCGGTCTTCGTGGCGATTACCGCCTGGAATGGATTGCAGCAATCACGAGTTCTCGTTCGCATGCTGTGAGCCCCACGTCACGCGGCACTTGCCTGTCCGTCGTGCGGGGTGGCTCCTCCAGGGCCATTTTGGGGATGTGGCCGCTGCCGTACGCGTTTTGATCTCTTTGCGACGGGAGCCGTCTGTCCTGGATGTGGCGCAGTCGTATTGGACGCGGCCTGCTCGGAATGCGGCGCAAAGCAGCCGGTGCAAGCGTGGTCGGGCACAGCGGCAGAGGGGCCGTTGGGATCCGGGGTTGTGATGGTCGAGCCTGGGACCGCAGTGCCGACGACCGAGCCGCCTGGTGAGTCGCCGCCATCGTGAGTCGATCGCAACCTGCAGAACGGAAAGAGGGAAACAACGTCGTGCCGTGTACTAGCACCAAACGGAATTTGACCAAGGGTGCGTTCACATTGAAGTTTTACGCTTTCAAAGTTTATACAAATTCACCCGAATTCCATTTGGTGCTAGTACAGCGAATCGCGTACAGCAGGGCACCGATAGCAATTGCGCCGACAACTCGTCGTCCATCGCTTCTCCGCACAGCCAATCATCATCGCCGTGATCACCGACGTGAACTCCTGACCGACACCTCAGCGTTGCCAAGTGTTTCGCGTTGTCCCGCGGGAGTCGAACTGCCCAGCTACCGATCACGCTTCACCTCCCATCGCGTTCCACAGTTGCTCGAATTGCGCGTTCAAGAATGTTCGCTGTTGGTCGTCACTCACCCATTGGCAGCGCGCGGCGAGGACGCCGAGTTGATCGCGAAAGTAGGCTCGCTCGCTCGGTTGAAGGGACGTCTTCCGAGGCGATACGACCGCTGATTCGCTCGATATCGCGAGCCGGAACTTCGGCGTCGGGTGTTTCGTGACCTGCCGCGCGGGGATGCTTCGCGCCATTCAGGTTCGTCTCGCCCCTTTCGATGGCGTCTTGGCCGATCGAGGCCAACACCTCCTGTTGTTCTTCCCGGTCCCAAATGTATCGCAACACCCACAGGTCGCTCGGATGAGCGACGTCGCGACCGCAGAGCAACGCGTTGGACGCGAGCATGCGTTGCAACTTCACGGCGCGGCGATCCGAGATAGGAATACCGGCGTGCCGCAAACGATGTACCAGCTCGAGGTAGGGCGTTACGACTTGCGATAGGTCAACATCGACGATTCCTTGTTGCAGCCGGCTGATTTCATCGACGTGCATTGCGGGGCGGCCGGATTTGTTTCGACGTCCAATCGCCAACCGGCTGACAACACGGCGAGCAGTTGCTCTTGTGGCACATTGTCGCAACGAACTCGAAGTAGAAAGCGGTCGAAGAGCGCTCCCAGTGCATCATCCTCCGGCAGGCGATTGCTCGCGCCGACGACCATCAATGTGTCGAGATGTCTCATCTCGCGTCCGCGGCGAAACACACGTTCATTTAGAACCATCAGCAGGCCCTCTGGATCTATCGTCACTCCGGCAGGAACCCCCAACGGATCGTAGGGTTCGCGATGAGTTGCGAGATTATACCCGGTAGCCCCGGGGAGGTTTGCCCCGCAGAACAGAGCACCAGGGCAAGTAAGACTTGAGTTCCGCCTTTCGATCAGTCATATTCAACGAACAAGCCATTCCCGCCGAACCGCATCCTGCCTGGGAGACAATCTATGTCGCGCCGCTCCGATTTCAATCGTCGTGATTTCTTGAAGACGTCCACTGCTGCTGGTGCCGTCGCCGTCGCGGGTGGTGTTTGGAGCGAGACGGTGGCTGAAGAATCGAACTCGCCGAACGAGAAGATCAACATCGCCTGCATCGGGACGGCCAATCAGGCGCGGTTCTCCATCAATAACATAAAGGGCGAAAACATCACGGTCGTTTGTGATGTCGATCAGAACTATCTCGACCGCGCGAAGGCTGACTTCCCGGACGCTCTCGCGTACGTTGACTACCGGGAAATGCTGGAGAAGGAAGCGGATAAGCTCGACGCGGTTGTTGTCGCGACGGCTGATCACACGCATGCCCCCGCTTCGATTCGCGCGATTCGGAAAGGATTGCACTGCTATTGCGAGAAACCACTCACGCACACGGTTGAAGAATCGCGTCTTGTTGCGGAAGCTGCCAAGGAACATAAGGTCGCGACTCAGTTGGGCACTCAGATTCACGCTCGCGACAACTATCGTCGTGTCGTCGAAATCATTCAGTCCGGCGCGATCGGCGAAGTGGCGGAAGTTCATGTCTGGGTTGGCAAAGGTTGGGGTGGCGGAGACCGCCCCGAAGTCGCCGAGACTCCACCAAAGTCACTCAGTTGGGACTTGTGGCTTGGTGCGGCACCCGAACGGCCATTTGCTGCCGGTCGGTATCATCCAGCACAATGGCGTCGCTGGTGGGACTTCGGCCAAGGAACTCTGGGCGATATGGCGTGTCACTATATGGACCTGCCGTTCTGGGCGATGAAGTTGCGGCATCCGACTCGTTGCGAAGCCGAAGGACCCGAGGTTCATCCCGAAACGTGCCCGCTAGGCTTGATCGTCCGCTATGAGTATCCGCGGCGCGAGGGTCTGCCGGCGGCGAAGCTAACTTGGTACGACGGCAATCTAGTTCCGAAGATGGTTCACGGCGAGCGTGTGCCGAGTTCGGGTGTCATGTTCGTCGGCAGCGAAGGCATGATGTTCGCCAACTATGGCAGCTATCGCTTGTTCCCGCAGGACAAGTTCAAAGGTTTCGAGCCGCCCGAGCAAACGATCGCCAAGTCGATTGGTCATCATGCCGAGTGGATTAAGGCCTGCAAGGACGGATCGCTAACGACGTGCAACTTTGACTATTCGGGTGCGCTTTCAGAGGCGGTCTTGCTCGGAAACGTCTCCTACCGGGTTGGCACAGCCCTCGACTGGGACGCCAAAAACCTCAAAGCGACGAACTGCCCCGAGGCCGACAAATACATCCGCAAGGAGTACCGCAGCGGTTGGGAAGTTGCCTGATTGTGTGAATCGCTCGTTTAAGCCCGTTTGACCCGATGCCATCGGCGAGCCGTTGGTTGTCTGCCAGCCTAGCCTTCGGCAGCGGGTCAAACAATGCTGCCCATAGTATGACTGGAAGCGCGCGTGCCACGAACCCTCCCACTCGTCGTTGTCATTCTGCTCGCGACGCCGTCGTCGTCGCATGCGAGCGATCGCGGCATTTACTCGCGAGACATCAAGCCGGTCTTCTCGAAGCACTGTTACAGTTGTCACGGCGGACTCAAGCAAGAAGCTGGTCTGCGGCTCGATACTGGCGCGCTGATCCGTAAGGGTGGCGACAGCGGTGCCGCTGTCATGCCGAGCGACATCAACAACAGCTTGATCGTCGATCGCATCACGGCGGCGGACGAATCGGAGCGAATGCCGCCAGAACGTGAAGCGCTAACTGACGCGCAGATCCTACTCATCAAGAGCTGGATCGCGCAAGGCGCCAAGTCCCCCGAGGACGAAGCGGCGGAAGAAGACCCACGCGAGCATTGGGCGTTTAAGCGACCAAGGCGACCGAAGCCGCCAGCCGTCACTAACGCGAAGTGGGTTCGCAATCCGATTGATGCGTTTATTGCTGCGCAGCATGAGAAGCGCGATCTCACTCCATTTCCACCAGCAGAGAAGCACGTTCTCTTGCGGCGAGTCTATTTGGATTTGATCGGCTTACCCCCGACGCGTGCGGAGTTGCACGACTTCTTGAGTGACAACTCGCCCGATGCCTATGAGCGGGTCATCGACCGGCTGTTGGATGATGTTGCTTACGGCGAGCGTTGGGGAAGGCACTGGATGGATGTCTGGCGGTACAGCGACTGGTACGGCCGACGGCGAGTGCCTGATTCGTTGAATAGTTACGGTCAGATCTGGCGATGGCGAGACTGGATCGTTCGCTCGTTGAACGACGATAAAGGCTATGACCGCATGGTGATGGAGATGCTTGCCGCCGACGAGATTGCTCCGGCAGATGACGAGAACATCGTGGCGACGGGGTTCATCGCCCGCAACTTCTATCGCTGGAACTACAACACGTGGATGAAGGATACCGTTGAGCACACGGGCAAGGCATTCTTGGGACTCACGCTGAATTGCTGCCATTGCCACGATCACAAGTACGATCCGATCGCCAACGAAGAGTACTTTCGTTTCCGAGCCTTCTTTGAACCGATCGAGATTCGGCACGACCGCGTGCCGGGTGAGCCTGATCCGGGACTCTATCCGAAGTATTCGTACGGCAAAGCCTACAAACCGATCACGAGCGGGCTTGTACGAATCATGGACGAGAAGCTAGATGCCGAGACGTTCGTCTATACCGGTGGCGAAGCACGCAACGTCATCCCAGATAGACCGCCCGTGATACCGGCTGGCATGGCGATTCTAGGTGGCGAGTCACTCAAGATCGAACCGATCGAGTTGCCTGCGACGTCCTGGTATCCGGGGCTGAAGCCATTTGTAAGGCGTGAAGAAATCGAGAAGGCGAAAACCGACCTTGCCAAGATGCGCGAAACACTTGCGAAGGCCAAGCAACTTCTCGCCGCTGCGACAGACGAAGCCACAAAGGATGCAGCCGAGTTAACGCTCCGCGTCGATCAAGCCAACGCAACCCGAGCTGAAGCCGATCTTGCCGCCGTCCAGGCACGTATTCATGCCGATGAGGTTCGTTATCAGGGCGAACCGGGCGATGCCGACGAGCTGGCTCGACGGGCGAGCCGCGCCGAGCGTCAAGCGAAACTCGAAGCTGCGCGCGTCGAGTTCGCTCGTGCCGAGCGTGCCTTGGCAACAGCACAGCGGAAAGATCCGGCGGACGAGAAGGCTCAGGCAGAAGTCAAGACCGCGGAGTCGAAGCTTGCCACTACGAAAGCGGCTCTGAGCAAGACGGAAGAGGTACTGGACACGGATACCACGGAGTACACGGCTTTCAGTCCGTTGTATCCCAAGCAAAGCACGGGACGCCGTGCGGCACTGGCGAAGTGGATTGCTGACAAGCAGAATCCGCTGACTGCGCGAGTGGCCATCAATCACATCTGGCTTCGTCATTTCGGACGAGCGTTTGTTGAATCAACCGAGAATTTCGGGCGCAGCGGTGCGAAACCGACGCATCCTGAGTTGCTCGATTGGTTGGCTGTTGAACTGATGGAAAAAGGTTGGCGGATGAAAGAGATTCACCGGATGATCGTGACCAGCAGCACGTATCGGATGGCGTCGAATGTGGCATCACCGCATCCGACCTCGTCCGATCCCGACAACGTCTATCTGTGGCGAGTTAATGCGAAGCGTATGGAAGCCGAGGTGCTACGCGACAGTGTGTTGTATGCGTCAGGCAGCCTCGATGCGACCGTTGGTGGCAAAGAGATTGATCAGAGCCTTGGTCTGACGACGCCGCGCCGCAGTCTCTACTTCGAACATCACGGCGAGGGACGGATGCAGTTCCTCGATCTGTTCGATGCGGCTGACCCGTGTGATGCCTATCGTCGAACAACAAGCATCCGCCCACAGCAGGCGCTGGCGATGGCGAACAGCGAGTTGGCCGTTCAACAAGGGCGATTGCTGACCGGTAAACTGATCAGCGAACTCAATAGTCAAGACAACGCGGACGAGCACAGCACAAGGTTCGTTAACGCCGCGTTTGAGCAAGTTCTAAGCCGGCCTCCGACAGCCACCGAACTCGCCGCGAGCGAAGCCTTTTTGCAGAAACAGACCGACTTGTTTGCAAGTGCTAGTGCGGAAGATCTGGCCGCCACCGAAAAGGACGAAGCCGTTGCTCCATCAACTGATCCGGCAACTCGCGCGCGAGAGAATCTTGTACAAGCGTTGTTTAGTCACCACGATTTCGTCACAATTCGATAAAAGTAGCCATCACGCTCCGCGTGATGAAAGCGACGCTACGATCGATGTTACCTCACAGATCTGTAGTCGCAACACGAACGAAGCCACTCGCACTTCCGCTATCCTCACGCGGAGCGTGAGGGCTACGCCAGAGAACAAACATGCCTAAACCACAATGCAATCACATCCAGCGCCGGACGTTCCTCGCGGATGTTGGGATGGGGTTTACCGGGTTGGCTCTCGGTGCGTTGTCACATCAAAACGGATTCGCGCGCGATCACAGTGACACAGCGTTCACGCCGCCCAATGGTGAGCCTCATTTCGCCCCCAAGGCGAAGAATGTGATTTGGGTCTTCCTCTCTGGCGGCTACAGCCACATGGAGACATTCGATCCAAAGCCAGCGTTAGTCAAATACGGCAAC
Organism: Planctomycetaceae bacterium; assembly: GCA_002726245.1. Classification (GTDB taxonomy): domain Bacteria; phylum Planctomycetota; class Planctomycetia; order Pirellulales; family Pirellulaceae; genus PBSM01. The sequence goes on from PBSM01000034.1 coordinate 16,542, forward strand.
AAGACCTACGACGAAACAGCCTTTCCGAATCCGACCAAAGATCCGCTATTCATGTTGCGGTCGCGCGCGGTCGTCGGCGGAGACCGTCCTCACTCGAAGATCTTTCCCATGCAGATCGGGTACAGAAAGCACGGCGAATCTGGAATCGAAGTGACGAACTGGTGGCCGAACCTTGCGACGTGTGTGGACGATATCGCCTTCGTTCGCTCGATGTACACGACCGACAACGATCACAACGCCGAATTTCAGATGCACCATGGTCGTCATAAACTTGACCCGCCCGAGCCCGTGCTCGGTTCATGGATCCACTACGGTTTAGGCACGCTCAACGAGAACTTGCCCGCCTTCGTCTTCATCGGGCAATATAAAGACACGCGAGTTAGATGGGATTTCGACGCGAATTATCTTGGTCCTGCACATTCGGGTGTCGAACTGTCGCTTGATCCGAAGAAACCGCTGCCCTTTGGAATCCGTCCCGGCAGCGTCCTTGCCCGCGAGCAAGAGAACCAGTTCGAGTTCATCAATCAGCTCAATCGGCTGTCGGCCGTCGAGTATCCGCAAGACGCCGAAGTCCAAGCCCGCATCAAATCGTATGAGCTCGCGTTTCGCATGCAGATGTCAGTCCCCGACGCGTTGGATATGTCAGGCGAGACGACCGACACCGAGCGACTGTACGGCATCGATAACAAGACGACTGCTGTCTACGGCCGGCGGTTACTCACCGCTCGCCGCCTGGCGGAGCGCGGCGTGCGTTTCACGCTGGCTTACCTCAGCGACTACGGTGAGTGGGATTCTCACTTGGATTTGAAGAAGAACCACGCGCGTTCGTGCGGGCGAGTTGACAAGCCGGTCGCCGGTTTGTTGAAAGACCTGAAACGCCGCGGCATGTGGGATGACACACTTGTCGTCTTCTGCACTGAGTTTGGTCGCACTCCGGGGGTCGAAGTTCGAGACGCTTACAAAGTGTACACAGGCCGCGACCACCATCCGCACGGGTTTACCGTGTGGCTTGCCGGCGGAGGAATCAAAGGCGGCATGGTTCACGGCCGCACCGACGAGCTTGGTTTTCACGCCGTCGAAGACGCTCACTACGTCACCGATCTTCACGCGACGGTGCTACATCTGCTCGGTCTCGATCCGCATCGTTTGGACATCCCCGGCCGCAAACGGCTTGAGATCGATTACGGCAATCCCATCACGCAGATCATGGCATGAGGTGTGAGCTGAAGAGAGTGGCAGCTACATCGAAACACCAGCGACACGCGGACGTTGTTCCGCGTGTGATTCTTGGATGACGGCTGCCGATAACGCTTGGTTGTAGATGCGAATCTCATCGAGTCGCCCGCGAAAGAACTGTGTGCCGTGGTTGTAGCGCCCCAGATGAAGTGGATGCGCAGCCGTCGCACCTAACGCGCCGTCGGTACGAGGCTGTTGCGCCGAGAGTTTGCCGTTTACGTAAACGAGCATAGCCTTTGCAGCGGGATCGAAGACCGCAGCAACATGTGACCAGGTCGCCGGTGGTAACGATTGCTTCGCCGCCAACGTATTCCAGGCGTCGTTCTTGGCCGATCGACTCTCAAACCGTGGCACTAAGTCACCGCCGAGGTAGATGTTCCAGCCGTACTTGGAAATCAGATAACCATTGCCGCTCGCCGTTGCCGGTCTTATCCACATCGAAATCGTTAGCGGACCGCTGCCCCGGAGTGTTACTCCGTTTCCACCGACTGCATACGCTTCGTCTCCACTGAATTCGAGCGAGCCGCGCCCACCTTCTTCGACGACTTCGGCACCGTGCAGCGAGAGATGATTAGGACCGGCTTGATCGCGCACCTGCTCACTCGTATGCTTGTCGAAGTGATAGTACGCGATCAGCCCCGGCTCCGTCACGCGAAGCAACGGCCGAAGTTTCGCCGGCGGACCGATCTCGACGCCGTCTGGCAACGCGGCACGGTAGATGTCAAATCCGCCGTCGCGCATCGAAACGAATGCGATCGACTTTCCGTCGGGTGCCCACGCTCCGTGATCGTCGCTGGCTGAGTGTGTCGTCAGCGGACGGCTTGCTGATCCGTCCTGTCTCATCAACCAGACATCCTGATTGCGTTTTCGATTCGAAGTGAATAGCAGCCACTGACCATCCCGAGACCAACGTGGCCGACAATCGATCCCGGGCTGATCCGTCAGCCGCGTCAAGTCAGTTCCGTCCCAACGTGTTTTGTAAACCTCGATGTTGCCATCGCGATCGCTGGCAAAGGCGATCCACTGCCCGTCAGGCGACCAAGCTGGCTGATGCAGATATTGTCCCGATCCTTGTAGGAGCATTTCCTTGTTCTTTCCGTCTGCATCGGCAATCCAGAGTTGTTCTGTCGTCGTTACATAGGCGATTCGCTTTCCATCGGGAGACCACGAAGGCTCCTCCCCCAACGTCACACCATCCCCGGCAGCCAACTTCTTCAGATCCGACGCGGCGAATTCAGCGTTTATGCTACAAACGAACGTATCCTTAGACGCATTCGCCGTATCGCTCCCGCCACCGGTGATCAGCAACTGCTTGCCGCCGGGTGCGAACGCCGGGTGTTCTTGCACCTGAACGGTAGCGTCATACTCGCTTAGCAACGGCCGGTCGTTTGTGCCGTCGGCTCGCACGATGCGCGTCCCCACTAGAATCTGCTTCGCGCCCCGCCGATTCGCGTGATGACGAGAATAGACGAGACGGGAACCGTCCGGCGAGTAATTCAAAAAGAACTTCGAGTAGTACGAGTGTGTTAGCCGCTGAATCGCCGTGGATTCGGCGGACGTAGCTTGCTTCCCGAAGATGACGAGCAGCGCGAAGAGTGCCGCGGAAGAAAGTCTGCTCACGACTGCAAAGCCTCGATCGGAGTCCCCAGCACTGCCACATCTTGCTCAAACAAGGCGACACGATCCAACCCGAGCTTCTCTGTCGTCGTGGCGATAACATCGACGGGGTGGATTGGCGTTGTTGCGGGATAACCGCCATCGTTGGTAGTGGCACCAACCACCTTCCCTCCTGGTATCCCGCCACCTGCGGCGACCACGGAGTATCCGGAAGGCCAATGTTCGCGGCCGCCGATGCTGCTGATTTTGGGGCTGCGGCCGAACTCGCCCATCGCCAGCACTAACGTTGTTTCCAACAAGCCGCGGCTGTCGAGATCGTCCAGCAGCGCCGAAAACGCCCGGTCGAAGATGGGACAATAGCGGTCTTGCATCCGCTCGAACAATCGATAGTGAAGATCCCATCCTCCGTCACCGCCCTGTTGCTCGTCTTCGGCGTCGCCGCTCCAGTTGAGTTGCACGAACGGCACATCTGCCTCGATCAAGCGCCGGCCCAAGATACAGTTCTGTCCGAAGGCAGTACGTCCGTAACGGTCACGGAGTTGCTCCCGTTCATCCTCGACGCGCAGAGCCTTCTTTGTTTCGGGAGCCGTTAACATGCCCAACGCTTGCTGTCGCAGATCATCCAAGCGATCGACGGCACCATTCGTCTCCGCTCGTCGCTGCCACGCATCGAGATCGGCCAGTAGTTGCCCGCGATCTTGGAGTCGCCGGGTCGGCAAATCACCAAGCGGCTGCAGTGCGCTCGGCAACTCAAAACCTCTCTCGAAGTCAAAACTCTGAATACGAAACGGATCGTGCGCCGGACCTAAACTGCCAGCCAACTGTCCGCGCAGGTCGGCACCGCTAACTTTGCAGTTAGGCCCAACGACAGTATATGATGGCCAGCCGGTGGGAGTGTTATCGCGAGTCAGATACGAAACGAGCGATCCCATACTCGGTCGAACTCGCCCCGGCACAGGAATGCCGCCCGATGCCCTCGAACCATTCTTGTTGCCCGTGAGAGCGACCGTCCCCGCTTGATTATGGTCCTTCATCTCATGCGCCATGCTGCGGACGATGGCGAACTTTTCGGTTCGCTGAGCGGTCAGCGGGAGCAACTCGCAGATCTGCGTGCCTGGAGTCGCGGTTGGAATTGGGCTGTAACTACCGCGCACGTCCACCGGCGCGTTCGGCTTGGGATCCCAAGTCTCGTGATGGCTTGGGCCACCCCACAGCCAAAGTAAAATGACCGACTTGGCTTGAGCGCCCGCATCGGATGCGGCCGAGGTGTTTGCCAGCCAATGCGGAAGGCCAAGCCCTAACGCCGAACAAGCTCCGACTTGAAGCATCGCCCGGCGTGAAAGACCGGAACAGTCTCGTGAGTTAACGCGCCCTAGATTCAGCATGTGGTGTCAAGCCAATCGTGGGACATCGACCCGATCTGCATCGATTATACCCGCGTCGCGCGTGCCACGCCAACACGCGTCTCTGAACGAGTTATTCCTTCAAGTACGTCCTCCACGTAGGTCACTTTCGCCGAAAGTGACTTCTCTTTGAGCCAGCCTGTCTTTAGCAACTCCCAAGGTCACGCTCGGCGAGCGTGACCTACGGGCTTCGTGTTTCACGAAGCAGGCACGCGATCGCTGATTTGTGTATGTTGATGCTTCACATTGGACGGAGCTTCGATCAAGGAGTCACTCATGCGACGCGCCACGTTTCTCGTTCTTGCCATGTTGCTTGTTATTGCATCCGCGGGTTGGGCGGAGGATTGGATTCAGTTCCGCGGTCCCCAAGGAAATGGCATTAGTTCCGAGAAAGGGCTGCCGACAACCTGGTCATCCACCAAGAACGTCGCATGGAAAGCGGAGTTGCCTGGGCCCGGCGCCTCGACGCCGATCGCGCTCGGCGAGCGTGTCTTCGTAACGAGCTACTCTGGCTACGGGCTCGAGGCTGGCCAAGGCGATCAGAAGGACTTGATGCGTCATCTGCTTTGCTTCGACCGATCGACCGGCAAGGTGGTCTGGCACAAAAAGCTTGCGCCCAAGCTTCCCGAGCATAAGTATCAAGGCGAAGGTTCCTACCACGGGTATGCCGCCAGCACACCGACGACCGACGGCGAACGCTTGTACGTTTTCTTTGGCAAGTCAGGCGTCTTCTGTTTTGACTTGGCCGGCGAGGAGATTTGGCACGCGGAAGTTGGGGACGGGACACACGGTTGGGGATCGGGCTGCTCGCCGGTGTTGCTTGGCGATACGCTGCTGATCAACGCCAGCGTCGAAAGCCGCTCGCTGATTGCGCTCGATAAGAAGACTGGGAAAGAGATGTGGCGAGCCGGTGGAATCAACTCGTCGTGGAACACGCCACTGCCGGTGAAGACGTCCACGGGCGAAACCGAGATCGTCGTCAGTATTCAAGGCCGCGTCTTTGGTTTTCATCCAAAGACAGGCTCGAAGTTGTGGGATGCTCACGGAGTCGAACGATACGTCTGCCCTAGCGTCATCGCACATGATTCGATCGTGTACATCCTGGGCGGCGGGCATACATCGTTAGCGGTACGCGCGGGCGGCAGCGATGATGTGACGGAATCGCACGGCGTGTGGCGCGTGAAGAAAGGATCCAACGTCTCATCGCCGATTTACCATGAAGGCCATCTCTATTGGACACGCGACGGCGGTACGGTCTGTTGCCAGAATGCAAAGACTGGCGAGTTTGTCTACGAAGAACGATTTAAGCCCGGAGCCGGAACAATCTGGTCGTCGCCGGTACTGGCCGACGGCAAGCTGTATTATGTCTCGAAGCACAAAGGCACTTTCGTCGTTGCCGCCAAGGCGGAGTACGAGCTGCTGGCTCACAACGTCTTTGAGGACGACGACAGTCGAGCCAACGCGTCGCCCGCAATCAGCAATGGTCAGTTGTTTCTGAGGACGGATCGAAACCTGTACTGCGTTGGCAAGTAGGTCACGCTCGCCGAGCGTGACCTCGCAAACCGCTGATCCTCGTTCCATTGTCACTTTCGGCGAAAGTGACCTACCTTTTACGCCGCAGCTTCCAGACATCGGGTTCCATGTTGTTGCCGGCGACCATCCAGAGTGCGTTGTCGTGAACGAAGACGCTCGCGGCGTGTCGTGGCTTCCAAGGCGTGTTCTTCACCTCGTGCCATTGGACACCATCGGCTGAATGCCACACGTCGTTTCGATTGCCACTTTCACCGTTGTAGCCTTCTAAGACCCAGAGCCGATCGTCCCAGGCGGCGACCTCGTGATACTGACGCGGCTTCCATGGCGCAGCCTTCGTGTGCTCGGTCCAAGTAGCTCCGTCTGCGGAACTCCAAACGTCGTTGTGGAACTTGCGAGTTGGTGTGGTCGGGGTATCGTAAGTCCCGCCGCCTAAGATCCAGATGCGTCCCTTGAAGACGGCACTCGAGCCGATCATTCCTCGCGCGGACCAACACGGTTCCTTCGGTTCGATCTTCTTCCATTCGACGCCGTCGCGAGTCGTCCAGACATCACGATAGAACTCTTCCTTCGGAGCTACTTCCGCTTTCGCGAATCCCGGCATCCTTTGTCCACCGATCACCCAGATGCGATCGTCATGCACGACCGTATAGTGCAATGCCCGTGGCCCCCATGGCACGTTGCTGTTGATCAGCTTCCAGTCGCGACCGTCTTCCGACGTCCAGACATCATTCTGATAGTGGCCTTGATTCACGTCGCCGCCAATAATCCACATGCGATCTCGGTAGACAGCGTATCCCGCCGTATGTCGGCCTTCCCAATCAGCCGTCGCATCGAACGATTGATCTTTGAACGTGTTTGGCCTGACGAGCGTCCATTCGAGCCCGTTGCGTGAACTCCAAACTTCGTTGTTGCAGATGCGCGGGAAGAAGTCGCGTTGTGCAGCACTCGGGTTCCAACCGCCAATCAACCACATGCGTCCTCGGTAGCTGAGCGCACCAGCCCCGTCTCGCGGCGCGAACGCAGCTTTCATGGTGACCTTACCCCACTCGTACGTCGGTGTAGCAGCCTTCGCTTGCGGGCACGTCAAAGCTATTACCAGGAATACGAAGAGGAATTGTCTTGTAATGTTCATCTCGCCGCCGATCTCTAAATAAAACGTTGCGAAATCGAATTCATCTCTGATAATCTAAACTCTGACTGGGTAACATGCTATCGTTCGGTCTTGGGAGATCTGTCATGCTGAGTGTCCTTGGGCGATCGAAGCAGTTCTGTGATGGAATTACACGGCGCGAGTTGATGCGCGTTGGCGGGTTGTCGCTGTTCGGAGGCATGACAGTGCCGCGGCTGCTCGCAGCGGCTGGCGATCGAGACGGGCCGAGCGGCCGGGCGAAGTCGGTCGTTCTGTTCAACATGCTTGGCGGGCCGAGCCATCAAGATATGTTCGATATGAAGCCGCTCGCACCGAAGGAAGTCCGCGGCGAGTTCCAGCCGATCGCGACTTCGGTGCCGGGTCTGCAGATCTGCGAGCATATGCCGAACACTGCGAAGCTGATGCACAACGCGTGTTTGATTCGTAGCGTGACACACGGCTACAACTCGCACAATCCGCTGAACATCATGACCGGCTTTCTCGGCGGTGACCCCAAGCAACTCCGGCCGGAAAGGACCGACCCGCCCGATATCGGAGCGATCTGCCAATACCTGGAGATGGGACCCCGCGACATGCCGGGAGCTTTTTGCTTGCCGTGCTATCCGGGCTGGGGAGAGCGTTCCCAGTATCCAGGCATTCGGCGGCCGGGACCGTACGGCGGATTCTTGGGCAGCCAATACGATCCGCTGATCAGTGTCTGCGATCCGACTTTCGATCACGTACCTGAGCGGAAGTACTACGATCCGGTTTGGCCGATGGGCGAGCCGATGTTGCCGCTCGACGAGCCGCCGCCCGAGATGACACTCGATCGGTTGAACGAACGCCGCACGTTGTTGGAACAGTTCGATGATCAGGCGCGCGAGCTGGATGCCGCGGACGCAGTTGGTCGCATGAATCAAGTCAAGCAGCGGGCGTTCTCGATGATCCGCTCCAGCCGCACGCGCGACGCGTTCGATTTGTCGCGCGAATCGGACGAGACACGTGACCGTTACGGACGGAATCTGCATGGTTCGAGCATGCTGGTCGCTCGGCGGTTGGTCGAAGCCGGAGTCCCCTTTATTAGCGTTCACGCCGAGAACTTCATCCCGCACGGCTTTACCTACGACATGCACGAGAACAACTTCGGCATGCTCAAGGATTACAACTTGCCGGTCTTCGACAAGCTCTATCCCGCGTTCGTGGAAGATCTCGAATCGCGCGGGTTGCTCGATTCGACGTTGATTGTCGTTATGGGCGAAATGGGCCGCTCGCCGAAAGTGAATGCCAAGGCCGGCCGCGATCATTGGCCGCAGTGCGGCTTCTGCCTGTTGACCGGCGGCGGGACCGCACGGGGCTCGGTCTTCGGCGAGAGCGACAAACACGCGGCTTATCCCGTCAGCGACGCCGTCTCGCCGAGCGACATCGTTGCCACGATCTATCATCTCCTCGGCATCGATCCTCACATGACGGTCGATGATCTTACCGGCCGCCCCACTCGCATCGCCCACGCTGGCAAAGTGATTCGAGAAGTTCTCGCCTAGCGAGACCGCGACGGTCTCTCCGCTTCCAACGTCAAACGCCTTTCAGTGTACTGAGATAGGCGATCAGATCAGCGACTTGCTGCGCAGTCAGATCGCGAAGGAGGAGGTCGGGCATCATCGATTGCTGCTGCGGAGTCATTTGCTCGATGTCGTCTGACGCGAGCTTGATGAGCTTTCCCTTGGCGTCTTTCAGGATCACTTCCGGTGGTTCATTCTTCATCAGCAGACCGCTGTGAACTTTGCCGTCCGCGGTCAGCACGAGATGAACTCGGAACTTGGGGTCGATCTGCCTCGATGGCGTGAGGATGTTCTCCAATATCTTGGCACGATCATACTTCTTCCCGACTTCGCTGAGGTCCGGCCCGACGTCAGTCCCCTCGCCGCCGATCTTATGGCAACTCTTGCATTGCACGCCGCTCGTCTGAAAGAACACGGCTTTGCCTCGCTCGGAGTCGCCCTTCAAACCCAGAATCGCTTCGGGACGAATGACCGCCCCCAGCCGCTTCGTTCTCTGTTCTTCAGGCAGGAAGCGTTCGAAGAGGTCGCGAATGTGAGCAGGTTGTTGGCTGACTAATGCAAGCACTGCGTCGCGAAGAGCCGCATCATCAGAGGTCGCGCCAATGGCGTGCATCACCATCAGAGCGTCGCTGGTAGCACTGAGCTCTGGATCGAGCTTCCTTAGGTTACGTGGTGTCGGCGTGAAATTGAGATCAGCGTCGAGTCGCAGAATCCAGTCATGCAACAACTGCAATCCAGCTTCGTCAACGACCGACGAACCAAGCCGCGGCATACGCCCGGGGCCCAGCTTGGCAGCACGATAGAACAGAACCGAACGGTACGGATCGCCAGGCGCGAGGATGTTGGCTCCCGGCATGAAGAAGCCGCCGTGGCCGGGCTTCACGCGCGCGATCCCCATCTCTTCGAGATCGACGGTCGCCAGCAAAAGGAACTCGCCGTTGCCGCCACCCCACTTGCGATGACAGTGCGAGCAATTGGCATGCAGATACGAACGGGCTCGTTGATTCAGGTCATTCGACGAGTCCGTGTAGTTCGCGAGCTGTGGCAACTCGGCGGGCGGCTTCGCCAGGGGCTTGGTGAAGAGTCCGAGATGATCGAAGGTGCGAAGTTGGTTATCGCTGACCGCGCCATAATCGAAGTCGCGATTTGTTTGCAGCGTGTTGATACCGAGCACGTACTTCGCCGCCATGTTATGGCAAACCGTACATTCGGTACGACTGGGGAAGTGCCATGTCTGTTGGCGTTTGCCTCCAGGTGCGGAGGCGTCCTGAATGGTGAAGGATCGGTCCTTGCCAAGCGGATCTTCGAGTAAGACGGCATCGGTTTGCTCGTCGTTCCAGATATACGTATAGCCGCGCCAGAACTGATCGCCGACATCCTCTCCGCCCGCAAGTTGCTCGTAGTGCAGGATGCGGGTTTCCAAACGTCGCGGCTTCCCCGGCGCGGTTTCCAGCGAGAGAGTCTCGACGGCCACCGTTCCGTCGGGAAACTTCCAGCCGTGCGGAGCGCCCGGCGCTGGCTGCGGATAAGTGATCCCGTCGAATTCGATCCGGGAATCGCCGGGCAGAGCGAGAAAGCGTTCCTTCGTTGCCCTATCAGCCCATTGCGGCGCGAGGACGGAGTAAGGAATCACTCCAGCCGCCGGTCGGTGATCTTTCGTCGATGCGAACAAGCCCGTTTCGCTCAACTTGCGAGGGAAGTCTGCTTGCTGGCCAACGTTTGGGTTCTTTTCCAACTCGAAGACCAAGCCTCGCATGTGATCGACGAGATATAACTCGCCGTCGTGATCTTCAGCGAAACCGACCAGCCGCAATGTCGAATCGACTAACTCGCGATGATCTGACACTTTCCTTGTCTCACGATCATAGCGCAGCATCCAGATCTTGCCCGTGTCGTAGTCGCCGTAAATGTAGGCGCCTTTCAGCTCCGGCAACCGTGAGCCATGATAGACGAAACCACCGGTGATCGAGCGGAACTCGGCGTGATCATGCTCGACGATCGGCGCAACGAATGGCGTAGGACCTTGGTGGCGTTCGGGTCGAAAAGGATGACTCCCTTCCATCACGCTCCAGCCGTAGTTGCCTCCGCCCTGAATCACGAAGATCTGCTCCCACAAATCCTGCCCGACGTTGCCACACCACAGATCTCCTGACGCTGTATCGAAACTGAACTTCCACGGTTGACGAAGGCCATACGCCCAGATCTCGGGCCGCGCGCCTTCGACATCGACGAACGGGTTATCGGCCGGGATAGAATACGCCTTATTCTTGCCAGCCTTATCGATGTCGATTCGCAATATCGCTCCCGGCACTTTGGTGATGTCTTGCCCCGTCAGGTACTGGTCGGAGATACCGCTCGAATCGCCAGTTCCGATGTACAAGTAGCCATCGGGTCCGAACTTCAAGCAACCTCCGTTGTGCCCGCCCGACGGCCACTCGAAGATCACCTTCTCCGTGGCACGATCAGCGACGAGGCGATTATCGTTGCGAACCTTGAAACGCGAGATGCGCGTTCCGTTTGGAGATTCATCGACGTCGGGATTCACAAGATAGGTGACGAAGAAGTATCCGTTCGATGCAAAGTCGGGATGGAACGCCAAGCCATAGATCGGCTTCTTGCCGAGGTCGAGCAAGACGATCGAGCTGTCCGCGTCGCGATCATTCTCAAACGAACGAACCTTGCCGAAGCGTTCGACAAGGAACAAGCGATCGGTTCCCGGTGCCGAAGTCATCGCCAGCGGTTCCTCGAACTTGAGATTCGAGAATGCAACCGAGGTGCGATAGGGCGGCGGAGGGTCAGGGGTTCCTTTGATGCGAGAGGCCGTCCAGGCCGTACGTTGGTCGATACCAAAAGGACGGTCCTCGCCCGCGACCCAGACGAATGGCGTCAGGAAGAGACCGGCAGTGACAAGGAGAATGCTGGTAGATGACTGACGCATGACGTAGATCCCTCGGCGGTTGGTAGATGCTCCGAGTATACGCGCCACGGGTCGAGCATCAACGATTTTCCGATTCCACTGCAGGTAACTGCTTTCATCCCGCTCGAAGATCGGAGATAACAGTAGGGCAAACGGGGATCACCGAGACAAGAAAGGGGCGTGTTTCGCGGATGTAACCAACGCCATGCAAGACGCAGCCACTCAGCTTTCTCAAGCGATTCAATACGACCGATTGCTCGATACGGCGATCAAGTTAGTCGAGGTTCCGAGCCCAACTCGATCCGCGGCGGATGTATCGGACCGACTGGACGAGATCCTGCGCCAAGACGGCTTCTCGGTCGAACGCCCCGCCGCAGGTTGGCCAACCTCGCCCGCGGTGGTCTCGCGATACGAGAGCGGACAAGCCGGCCAAACGTTGCAGTTCAACGGGCATCTCGACACGGTGCATCTGTCCTTCGTTCCGCCTCGAGTGGAGAACGGCATGCTGTATGGAAGCGGCTGCTCGGACATGAAAGGAGGGATCGCGGCGTGTGTCGAAGCGATGCGGGCTTTGCGCGAGACGGGATTGTTGACTCGCGGCGGCGTGATGCTAACCGCCCACGATCTGCACGAGACGCCGTGGGGCGACGGCACTCATCTGAACGGATTGATCGATGCAGGGTACGTCGGCGATGCCGTGTTGTTGCCCGAGTACCTCGCCGCCCCGTTGCCTGTCATCGGACGAGGGTTGTCGGTGCTGACGGTAAAGATCACTCGCGAAGGAGTGCCTGTGCATGAAGTGCTTGGCGGGAGTGAGACGCCAAGCGTGATACGAGCCGGCGCGGAACTCGTGCGGCGTTTTGCGGAAGTCGATGAAGAGCTGAAGCAACTCTCGCACCCCACGGCTGGACGCGAGAGTATGTTCGTGGGGCAAGTCGCTTCGGGCGAGATTTATAATCAATCGCCGATCGAGTTCATATTGCGTGGCACTCGCCGTTGGTTGCCGGGAACGAAGATGAACGATGCCGAGGATCAGTATCAGCAGATCCTCGCCGACGTCGCCGAACAACATGGCGTTCAGATTGAAGGTCGCTTTCAAGTGGCTCGCGATGCTTATCAGATTGACGAGCAGGGTCCGTTCGTTACTGCTTTTCAAACCGCACACAACGCGGCCACCGGAAAAAAGCTTCCGATCGGAGCGAAGCCGTTCGTGGACGACGGGAACGAGTTCGTCCACCGTGCGGGCATTCCTGCGATCACGCACGGCCCCGACGCGAAAGGGGCTCACACGCTGAACGAAGAAGTCGCAGTCGATGAATTGGTAAGAGTTGCCTTGGTATATGCGTTGACCGCTGTCGCGTTCTGCAGTGGCCAAACTGAACGTGGGGAGTGAGCAATGCGTCAGGAAAAAATGAGAGATACCGTCGAGTTCTTCCCCGAAGTGAGGGCGGCGGACGAGGATGCTTTGCGGCACATCTTTATTCGGGCTCAGATGTCTGAATTTGTCAAAGAACCACTGCTGATGGCCTACGCGCAAGGCATCTACTATTGGGACATTCACGGCCAACGTTACCTCGACGCGCTGTCAGGAATCTATGTTGCCAGTGTCGGGCACAATAACGAGAACGTTACACAAGCGGTCAAGGATCAGCTCGACAAACTCGCGTTTTCGCCGGTCATGCACGGCAGCAATCCCGTGGCAGTGCGACTGGCCAAGAAGTTGGCGGAGTTGGCTCCGGGTGATTTGAACGCCGCCAAACTGTTGACCGGCGGGTCGGAAGCAACCGAAGCAGCCATCAAGATGGCGCGGCAGTATCACCGCCTGAAAGGCAACGCAACCAAGTACAAGATTATCTCACGCTATCAGTCATGGCACGGCTCGACGCTCGGTTCGCTTTCCGCTGGTGGTCTGGCTTCGCGACGAGCCGTTAACGAACCGCTGGCTCCTGGATTCATTCACGTCTTCCCCCCGACTTGTTATCGCTGCCCATTCGGCAAGGAGTATCCCAGTTGCGAGTTGACGTGTGCCAGCCTGATCGGCGACGTTATTGAGATGGAAGATCCAAGCACGGTTGCCGCTGTGATGGTTGAACCAATTGGCCACACAGGCGGCATCATTGATCCGCCTGAGGAGTACTTGCCACAACTTCGCGAAATCTGTGATCGAAACGACGTGTTGTTGATCTTCGACGAGATCATCACGGGAGCCGGACGGACGGGAAACATGTTCGCTGCCGAAACGTTCGGTGTCACTCCCGACTTGCTCTGTTTGGGCAAAGGCATCAGTGGCGGATATGCTCCACTGTCGGCGTTGCTTTGCCGGCAACACATCGCCAGTACGTTTTGGGGCGACCCGAAGGAGAACCCTGGCTTCGTCGAAGGTCACACGTTCGAAGGCAATCCGATTTCCTGCGCGGCAGGGCTGGCGACCATTGATGAGATTGAGCGGCGGGATCTGCTGGCCAACGCGCGTGCGATGGGCGAGAAGTTGCGGGCGGGCTTGGAAAGCCTACGGCACCACAACATCATTGGTGACATCCGCGGCAAGGGCTTACTCCTCGGGATGGAGTTTGTGAAAGACGCTGCCACGAGAGAACGCTTTGATCCGCCGCTCGGCGTGAAAATTGGCAAGCGAGCGTTGGCGAACGGCCTGATAACGAGATTCGATCCACACTGGCTGGCACTTGGGCCGCCGCTGGTCGTCGAGGAAGAGCACGTCGATGAGATCGTTAAGCTGCTCGATCAGAGCATTGGCGAAGTGCTAGCAATTTGCGGATCGTCGCAACAGGCTTCAGGGCAGTAATTGCCGCGGGTTGTAGCATGGGCGCCCCCGGCCTTGCCTTGCCCACATCTGTCGCCTCCTCCGACCCCGTGTCGGTGGGGCAACGATTGGGAAGCTACCAGGAGCCAAGCGAGAAACGGCTCCCCGCCGACCCTGCGTCGGTGGAAGCCATGTCGAGTCATGAGGTCCACCGACACGGGGTCGGTGGTGAAATGCTGCCGCCGCTCCGCGGCTGAGATGTGACTTTTTTCAAACGCGGAACCGTTCCTTAGCCAGCTTCAGCAACGGCTTCACGCGTTCGCCGGTCGATCTTCTCCGTCAGCTCGTTGCTCATGCGGTCAAGTTCTTTTTCGAGCGTAGCGTTCGAGCGATAGAGCCGACTAAGTTCAGCCTTCGTCACGCTTAATACCTGTTCAAGCTGCCCCTGGTACTTCCCGATTTCTGCCAGTTCGTACTGAAACTTATCGCGATCTTGGATTAGCTTGCCTTTCTCCTGTGTCCGATAAGCGATCTGCGTCTCGGTGCGAGCGTTTGTCTCCGTGATCTTTTGCATGTTGTGCTGCATACGCTCAATGTCTTGCCGCAGCCGAACCATCCTCAAATGGTTCGATCGGAACTGATACTCGTAGTCGTTCAGCGTCCGAACATAGATATTCTCGCCGGGGTCACAAACACCCTCCGCGATCAACCGCTCGGCATCCTCGCGTGGGAAAACGCCAATCTGATCGGGCTTGAACTTCGCTTGTCCGCCACGCTGCAGCAACGGAATCTCGGCGAGGCCTTGATTGAAGAAGGTCTGACTGCCTTCCACACCGCCCAGCACGGCACCGCTGTCAACATCGACTGAGCGTTCTTCGGTGAAGAGAACTTTCATCCAGACGTTATCCGGCGGATCTCGATCCGGGTCGCCGCGTTTGCCGTCTCGTTTGTACATGTCCAAGAGAGCCGTGTGTGCGGCTTGCACCTGCTGATACTCGGTGTCGGTTTGGTTTTGAAGCCGCTGCGGCATTTTGATATACGTATCAACGAAGGCTGGATCGATCGTACCGAAGACGGGAGAAACCTCGGCGTCTTCGTTCAAGTCTGGTATGTCGTTCATATCGGCGGCGAAGAAGTTGTGGCCGTCAACCGGCATGGTTTCGTACAACGTCCACGTCGCCCCCGGTTTGGGTTGGATGTTGACGTTCAGTGGCAAGGTTGGTTGAAGCGTTACGGAGGTTGGAGTCACGGTCGTGGCTGTGAACTCGCCGAGGTAGATGGCCGGTAACCTTGTGTCAGGCGGCACGCCAGCATCCGCGGGTGCCACGTCCTCAAGAAACGCGTACAGAATCATCTTCTGAATCATCTGGCTGGAAGTGGGTGCTTCTCCACCGGCGGCGTCCGCGGGAATAGTGCCTACGACGACGGTGCCGTTCGCTTGTGGAGCCTGCGGAATGCAGCTTCGCCAGACACGGCCACGATCGAAAACAAGGCGAGCGAACTCGGCATTGCTGCGGCGAATCGACTTTGTCGTTTGCACGATCTCAGCTAGATCGCCGTTTATCAACAAAGCGTATTCCGCCTCAAGATTTTCTCGCTGTTGGCGACTTTTCAGTTCCAGCGTACGCCAAGCGGCATGCGTGCGGTACGACATCGCCGCGCAACAGATGAAGCCGATCGAAGCACCGAAGACGCAGAACGCACACAAGACGTGGAACCAGCGCCATGTCTTGGTGAACATGTAGATCAAGAACAGGAAGAACAGGATCAGCAGAATGCCAAGAGCCTGATAGATGACCGGGTTACTCATGAAACTCGACAGTCGTTTCCATTAAGAGAATGCTTCGATCTGACTTCACCGTGATACAACCCATTATGCTCTCGACAAGACGCTTGTTAAAGCTCGAAAGTGCTTCGGTAGTGGCCTAGTACTTCGTCTCGACTTAGCTTTCGGGTAGGCCGTAGCGAAAGTCGCCAAGACTTTCGGCCAATACCGGGAAGAGCCGAAGCTCTTGGCGAGCTTC
>PBSM01000035.1 GCA_002726245.1 Planctomycetaceae bacterium
ACGCTGAAAATCGAGCAGAGACATCAACTTAGACCACATGCCGCCGTGGCGGAATTGGCAGACGCGCTGGATTTAGGATCCAGTTCCTTAACGGAGTACAGGTTCAACTCCTGTCGGCGGCACTGTAAGGACTTACGACAATTTGCCGTGAGTCCTTTTTGTTTTCTCAGACCTTCTTTGGTGACGTTGTTGTCGTTGCGTTGTGTTTACGTCGCTGGGTTGATGCCCGTGCGGGGAATACGATTCTGCCGCACTTCCGATGCGACAGGAGACACACGTAATGGCTTCTCTACAAATCGTCACCGGCTATTTCCACGTCAGCTTTCGGTGTGCCGGACACCGCTACAAACGGTCGCTGAAAACGAAGAGCGAACGACAGGCACTTACTCACAACGTTCGGATTGAAGAGACGATCCGCCTCGTGGAGAGTGGGCGTTTGGAAGTCCCGAGCGACGCTGACCTTGCCACTTTCGTTCTGTCCGACGCGAAGGTCTTGAAAGGAAATGCTAGAGAGAGGAATGGGGCAGTCCCCTCTCCCCCACGCTCCCTGAAGTCTACATTCAATCCGTCAGACCCTACGCAAAGTACGGCACGATAATCAAGGAATACCGCAACGCAAGCATGATCTACACGCCATCAGAAATGGTCGGCACGAAGCGAACGGGCATTCGAGGCATAGAAGGCCGAGACGCTCGCACGATATGCACGAGCCACGTCGAGCGGCTGAACGGAACGCAGCGGTTGTTCATGAAGAGGCTCAATCGCTTGACCTACGCATTCAGCAAGAAGCTAGAGAACCTTGAGGCTGCGTTCGGGATGTTCGCGGCCTATTACAATTGGTGCTGGCAAACTCGCAAGCCAGGGAAGTCTGGTGAGAAACGACCTAGCGCCGCTATGATGGCAGGACTGACGGGCCATGTGTGGACGTTCGATGAGCTGTTTGACGAGTCCTTGAGGGGAGAATGAAAGATGACAACGGCTTTCGCCATTGGCTTCTCTGCTGTAATGGTCATCGTGGTGGTCTACGTCATTTTGTCGGGCGGACCAATGGAGATGGCTCGGAAAGATCGCATTCGCCGCCGCAAGCAGAAGAAGAAACGCGGCGCGCCCAGAAAATGACCAACATAAGATTAGGACACTACCAAAGCTCCTTACAGGTTGTGTCCGGTTGTCGCCGGACCATAGAATGAAACACCTAGGGACCGTTCTCGGTTTCTAGCCAGGCAGAGGCACACATGGGGTTGCCGCCCCGGGCCTTTGGTCTTTTTTTTGGGACACATAGCGACACTTCGAGATGAAGGGCGTGTGCGATGGCAGAGATAGCCAAGATGGATGCATTCTCTTTCCAGCCTTCCGGGGTCGGCTCGCAGCCGATTCGTTCCCGGTCGAACTTGGTGCCAGTGTTAAGTGCAATCGTCGTCGCACTCGGTTTAAGCCACTTGCTGCAACGAGAAGTTCACGCAACGACTTCCGACGAATCAACCAAGCGTCCGAACATCGTCCTCCTCTACACGGACGATGTGGGTTATGGCGACGTGAGTTGTTACGGTGCCACGGGCGTCGAGACGCCGCATGTGGATCGGCTCGCACGAGAAGGTCTGCGATTCACCGACGCGCACTGCTCCGCCGCGACCTGTACGCCCTCGCGTTACGCACTGCTCACAGGTTCGTACGCCTTCCGCAATAAGGGGGCTCGCATCCTGTCCGGCAACGCCGGGGCGATTATCAAGCCCGGCACGATCACTCTGCCATCGTTGCTCCAACAGACAGGCTACGCTACAGGAGTTGTTGGCAAGTGGCATCTCGGACTAGGAGACGGCGCTGTCGATTGGAATAAGGCGGTCAAACCCGGCCCGAACGAGATCGGGTTCGACTATCACTTTCTCATTCCGGCGACGGGCGATCGCGTGCCATGTGTCTACTTGGAGCAAGGGCGTGTCGTTGATCTCGACCCAGCGGACCCGATTCAAACGAGCTATGGCAAACCGATCGGCAAGGGACCGACCGGCAAGGATCGCCCCGATCTACTCAAGCAGATGTGGTCGCATGGACACAACGCGACGATCGTCAACGGCATCTCGCGAATCGGATTCATGACCGGCGGTAAGAAAGCCCGCTGGGTCGATGAAGATATGGCCGACGTGATCAGTCACAAGGCTGTTTCCTTCATTGAGGCAAACAAACAGAAGCCCTTCTTCCTGTTCTTCTCGACTCACGACATCCACGTGCCGCGCGTTCCCCACTCGCGATTCTCCGGAAAGAGCACGATGGGCTTGCGTGGCGACGCGATCGTGCAGATGGATTGGTGCGTTGGGCAGATACTGAAGACTCTCGATCGGCTCAAGCTAACCGAGAATACGCTCGTGATCTTCACGTCGGACAACGGGCCCGTCCTGGATGACGGCTACGTCGATCAAGCGAATGAGAAGCTGGGCGAGCACCAACCGGCCGGCGACTTTCGAGGCGGTAAGTACTCGCTGTTCGAGGGCGGCACGCGCGTGCCATTCATCGTGCGTTGGCCAGAACGCGTGAAACCGGGCACCGAAACGAAGGCGTTGTTCGGGCAAGTCGATTTGGCAGCGACGCTGAGTAAGCTCGCTGGCGCCGAGCGTCCCGACGCCGGACTGCCTGACAGCCACGATGAGCTAGACGCCTTACTCGGAGACGATCCTGTCGGTCGTCCACATCTAGTTCACGAAGCGCCGCGTAGCCTCGCGCTGCGAGTTGGCCAATGGAAGTTCATTCCGCCAGGAGCAACTCGCGAGAAGCTAGGCCCCTGGAACAATGTGAAGATTGCCAAGCCAGGCTTCCTGTTCGAACTAACGACTGATCCAGGGGAGACCAGGAATGTCGCAATCGATCATCTCGATCGTACGACGGAGTTCGCCGCGATGCTGGCGAAGTTGCGAGAACAAGCCGATCACTCGCCATAATGTGTTTTGACGCCTTCTGCCAAACCCCCTAGAATCGAAGCATGTCCACCGCTCATGCTATTACAACTGCCGCACAGCTATTGCAAGTTTCCACCTCGGAACGTTGCGAGTTGCTGAGAGGAGAGTTGATCTGTATGAATGCCGCCGGCTTCGAGCACGGGCGAATCGTCAGCCGAATTAACGCACGGCTGCAATTCTTCGTCGAGGAACAGCAACTTGGCGTCACTACAGGCGCCGAGACGGGCTTCTTCATCGAAGAGAACCCAGACACCGTCCGCGCGCCCGACGGTGGATTCGTGCGTCAACATCGGTTGCCGAGTGAGCCCGTGCGAGGTTATTTCCGTGGTGCACCCGATCTGGCGGTCGAAGTGATCTCGCCGGAAGATCGAGCCAACGAGGTTCTTGCGAAAGTTCACATGTGGCTCGATAGCGGTTGTCGATCCGTTTGGACAGTTGATCCGAAGACACAAACAATCACCATCCACAACGATAAACATCGGTCGATCACACTCGAAGCCGGCCAAACACTTGATGGCGGCGACGTGTTGCCCGGCTTCCTGCTGCCAGTCGCCGACATTTTTCGTTTGAGCTAAAACTCGGCACTGCCGGGCGTTCTCGGGAACGGGATGACGTCGCGGATGTTGGCCATGCCGGTGACGAATTGGACGACGCGCTCGAGTCCGAGCCCAAAACCCGAATGCGGCACGGTGCCGAAGCGGCGCAGGTCCAGATACCACCAGTACTCTTCGGCGTTGAGATCTTGCTCCTTCATCCGAGCTTCTAAGACATCGAGCCGCTCCTCGCGCTGACTGCCTCCAATGATCTCGCCAACTCCCGGCACCAGCACGTCCATTGCGCGAACCGTCTGGCCCCCATCGTTCACTCGCATGTAGAACGGCTTAATCGTGGACGGATAGTCGAACAGGATCACCGGTGATTCGAACTTCTTCTCCGTCAGGAAACGTTCGTGCTCAGATTGCAGATCCGTGCCCCAGTCGATTGGATACTCAAACTTCTCGTCGCTCGACTTGAGGACCTCGATGGCCTCGGTGTACGGCAGCCGAACAAACTCGCTGGCGATGACCCTCTCGATCCGCGAGACCGCCTCCTTCTCGATACGTTCCGCGAAGAAGTCCATGTCTTCGCCGCATTTGTCGAGAACATCCTTGAAGACACGTTTGAGAAACCGCTCGGCAAGGTCCATGTTGTCGGTCAGTTCGAAAAACGCCATCTCTGGCTCGACCATCCAGAATTCGGCGAGATGACGCGATGTGTTGGAGTTCTCCGCGCGGAAGGTCGGACCGAACGTGTAGACCTTGCCCAACGCCGTCGCGTATATCTCGGCTTCGAGTTGGCCGCTGACCGTCAGGTACGACGGTCGATCAAAGAAGTCGAACGCATAATCAACCTTGCCGCTTTGCGCTGCGAGCTTCTCCAGATCGAGCGTCGTCACTCGAAACATCTCGCCTGCGCCTTCGCAATCGCTGGCGGTGATGATTGGCGTGTTGATATAAAGAAAATCGTCTTCTTGGAAGAAGTTGTGAATCGACTGCGAGATTTGATTGCGAACTCGCGCGACTGCACCGAATGCGTTTGTGCGCGGACGCAAATGAGCCCACTCGCGCAACTTTTCGAACGAATGACGCTTCTTCTGTAGCGGGAAGTCCTCAGCCCAGCCATGCACGACGACGCTCGACGCTAGAACTTCCGTCGCTTGCTTACCGCCCGATTCCTTCACCTCGCCCTCGATCGTGACACTGCATCCCGTTGTCAACCGCTTGACATCAGACTCGTAGTTCGGCAAGTCCGCATCGGCGATCACCTGCAAGTTGCCCATGCAACTTCCATCGTTGATTTCGAGGAAGCTGAATCCGCCTTTCGAATCGCGGCGCGTCCGGATCCAACCTTGGAGGCGCACCTGGCGTCCGATGTTCTCATTTCCGCGGGCCGTAGCGACAGAGATCCGTTCCATAGTTGACCGCCTTGTCTTCGCTACATTGTTGTAGGCCGGAACAAGTCCGCGCAGTTCCGGCGAGGGCAATCGCACGAGGTTGCCGGAACTGCGCGGACTTGTTCCGGCCTACGCGGGTTGCGGTTTCGAGCTAGTTCGACTCCGACGCGGGTGTCTTCGACTTCATTACGAAGCCAACGATTACCAGAAGTATATATACAATCGCCACTCCCGAGACGACCAAACCGCCAAGCCACTCGTTCTGTTCGGCGTTCTCCTTGAACATCGGCGAAACCTTCTCCCAAATCGCCGAGCCGGCAGCAACGATCGCACCCAGGACCGAAACGCCCATCAGAACGTTCCAAACGAGCATCCGCCCTCCCGTTGGCTTCTCCTTGCCGAGTAAGGCGTCGCTGTTCATCATCATGAAGAAGGTGAAATAAGCGATCGGCAACAACATCAATCCGAAGCTAGAAGCCAGAATGGCGAGCCAGAACTGCGTGTCGCCATCCCACACTCTGGGCCAAACCGCCCCCACAATGCCGGCGACCAAACATCCGGCGACGTACGCCGCGCCTCCCTGCCGCTGGCCGAGCATCTCACTGAATGCATAACCGTTGATTAGCATCAGAATGATGATGGACGAGAATCCCATCCCGAAGACGCCCAGACCAAACACGAGATTCGCTCGGTCTTCACCCAAGAGCGGCGCTAGTGACTCGGAGAGTTGAAATGCGTTGCGTTTGACGAGGGAAGACGCGATCTGCTTTTCGAACTCGGGCAATGCGGCGATCCGGCCAAGCTGAGCTTCTTCGTTGAGACTCGTGAATTCGTCGCCCAGTTCATGCTCTAATCGCGCTGCGAGCAACTCGCTGCCTTTCTCAAAGAACGGGCTCTGTTGCATGACGGCGGGATCGGTCGAACGAAAGTTGTCGTCAACCTTGGCGTGAAAGCTGGCTGCGGAAGCGATCACGACACAACTCGTCACCAGCACATACGGAATCGCCATGCCGGTTGACAGATCGAACCGGGCCAACCCGCGAAATGGTTTGTCCCAGCCACGATTCAACATCGAATACGGCAACAGAAACGTCATGTTGATTCCAACAGCCGTCGCAGCCGCGCCGATCATCACGGCGCGCTGCTCGGTGACGATCCGCCCGGTCCAGTACTCCTGCAGGGAAGCGGGCAAGCCGGCAACCAACCCAGCCACGTCACCTGTGGGCTGGCTCCACTGCCGCAAATCCGGCACAAAACCCGATAAGATCGTGCCCCAATCGAGCAGTCCATTCGCGCTGAGGTAAACCACAACGCCGAAGAAGCAGATCACAATCATGCCGACCAGCCCTTTCAGGAACCAATCGAAGATCTTCGCCGCAAGCCCCTGTCGGCCATTCAGAAGCACAACAACCATCGCCGCGGCCAGCACAATCGCCGACACACCGAACTTTGCCGAATTGGAGTCGCCTATGGTTTCCGGACCTAGCAGGTTCTTCTGCACCGCGGCATAGCAAAGGCTGAACTGGGGCATGCACCAAATCATGTTCGCCATGCAAGTCGCAATCACCCATCCCCAACCGAGGACGGGATTGATGTGGTTGTTGATGGCCTGGAGCGGCCGCTCCCCGGTTGATAGCGTTACGTAGCTGATCGCCGACAGCATCACGACGCCCATGATGATCGCGACAAGCTGCAACCAGAGTAGGCTTGTACCGCCCAAGACGCCAAGGAACAGAGCGCCGGCCAGCGAGCCACCTCCCAGCGTGATCGCGCTCTGCAGCCAGCCAGGTCCCGACAGCCGAACGTAGGCACCAATCGTCGCCCCTGTTCCTCGCTCTTGGGCATCTAGCAGTAGCTTGCGTTCGGCTTCGACTTTGGTTTGTTGTTCACTCATCTCGGATACATCGATGCGGCTGGTTTACTTGGACCGAGGCTGCATGCCCCTGTGTTCGAGGTTACAGGCCCTGTTCGGCGATGTAACGCTCGCAGTCCAGCGCGGCCATACAACCCGTTCCGGCAGACGTGATCGCTTGGCGGTAGTAATCGTCCGCGACGTCACCGGCGGCAAAGACGCCCTCGACGTTCGTGTTCGTGCGGAACGGCTTGGTCCACTGGATGTAGCCCTTCTCGTTCATATCGAGTTTGCCATTCAGGAACGCTGTGTTGGGAGTGTGCCCGATCGCGACGAACATCCCGCCGACTTCCAAGTCGCGAGTCGAATCCTCGACCGTGCTCTTGAGTTGCAGTGACGTTACTTTCTCGCCATCGCCGATCACTTCTTGCACGGTGGAATTCCAGACGAGTTCTATCTTCGGATGATCGAAGGCCCGCTGCTGCATGATCTTCGACGCCCGAAGCTGGTCTCGTCGGTGGATCAGGTAGACCGTCTCGGCGTTCTTGAGATTTGCAAGGTAGGTTGCCTCCTCGACCGCTGAGTCGCCACCCCCGATAACAGCAAGCTTCTTCCCTTTGAAAAACGGCAATGCACCATCGCAGACAGCACAAGCGCTCACGCCCTTGTTCTTGTATTGCTCTTCCGAGTCGAGTCCCAGGTAGTTCGCTCGCGCGCCAGTCGCCACGACGATTGTGTGTGCTTCGACGGGCTCACCACTTGCGGGAATCGCCTTCAAGGGGCCGCTTACTTCGATGTCGATGATGTCATCACTGACAACACGCGTTCCAAAGTTGAGAGCCTGCTGCTTCATCAACTCCATCAGTTCGACGCCCTGCACGGCGTAGTGCAGTTGCCCGTCCCTCATGTGGGTCGGGGCTGGTGGCAGGTTCCAATGCCGGTCTTTATCGACAGCACTCTCGACAAAGGCTCGCACGTTGCCGAACGGAAACCCAGGGTAATTCTCGACCTCTGTCGTGAATGCCAATTGACCGAGCGGGATCATCTCTGGCTTGACAGTTCCTTCGAACACCAGCGGATCGAGGCTCGCTCTCGCGGCATAGATCGCCGCCGCCCAGCCTGCGGGTCCGCTTCCGATAATGGCAACCTTCTCTGGCACAGTACTTTCCTTTGCGGCAGCGTCAAACGCCGTAACAGCATGTAGTTGCGTTCATTCGAGCTGGCCATTATAAGCGGCGGGGGAGGGAAGTCTACTGTAGCGCACTCGACATTGTGAGTCACGTTACGGGTGATATGATGAGTGCTTGCCTCGGACTTGTTCACACCTGGAAGATACATGACTACGCTCTTGGTTGCTGTTGGCTCTTTCGTTGGCTTCATCGTTGCCTATCACACCTACGGCCGCTGGCTGGCGCGCAGAATCTTCGGGCTAGATGCAGACGCTGTCGTGCCGAGCCAAGAACTTCGAGACAACGTCGATTTCGTGCCGACGAAAAAGGAAGTGATCTTCGGCCATCACTTCACCAGTATTGCCGGCACCGGACCGATCGTTGGTCCGGCAATCGCCGTCTTTTGGGGATGGCTGCCTGCCCTGTTATGGGTCGTGATCGGATCGATCTTTATCGGAGCCGTGCATGATTTCGGTGCGCTCGTCGTTTCTCTTCGCAATCGAGGCCAGACGGTCGGCGAAGTTGCTGGCCGATTGATCACGCCTCGCGCTCGCGTGCTGTTCTTGCTGATCCTGTTCTTCTCGCTGACGATCGTCCTTGCCATCTTCGGCTTGGTGATCGCGTCGATTTTCAAGATCTATCCCGAATCGGTACTCTCCGTTTGGATCGCGATGCCAGTTGCCGTTTGCGTCGGATTCTGGGTCTATCGTCGGGGCGGAGGTTTGCTTGTCCCGTCGATCTTGGCGTTAGCTGTGCTGTACGGGGCTGTCGTGCTCGGCGTGTATTGGATGCCGATCAGCCTGAACGTCGATAATCCTATCATCGTCTGGACGGTGGTTCTGATGATGTATTGCTTCGTCGCGTCCGTGCTGCCAGTCTGGGTGCTCTTACAACCGCGTGACTTCATCAACAGTCATCAACTCGTCGTTGCCTTGGTGCTGCTTGTCGCAGGCTTAGCCGTCGCCGGAATCACCGGCCAAGCGGACCTCGCCGGGAGCGCTCCGGCAGTCGCTCAAGACCTTCCCGCCGACGCACCACCGATCTGGCCATTCCTCTTTATCACGATTGCGTGCGGTGCCTGCAGCGGCTTTCATTGTTTAGTCAGCAGCGGGACAAGCAGCAAGCAAGTTGCCAACGAAGAAGACGCCCAATACGTTGCGTACGGATCCATGCTGCTTGAAGGAGCCCTCGCCGTAATCGTCATCCTTGCCTGCTGTGCCGGGCTCGGAATGGGCATCGACGATGGAGAAGGTGGCACACTCGTCGGCCGCCAAGCGTGGCAGACGCGGTATGATGCTTCACAAAGCTGGGCAGATTTCGGACTCGGCCCGAAGGTCGGCGCGTTTGTTGATGGCGGCGCCAACTTTCTCACGGCCCTTGCCATTGAGAAGAAGCTCGCAGTCGGAATCATCGCCGTACTCGTAGCTTGCTTTGCGGCAACCACCTTGGACACGGCAACGCGCCTGCAGCGTTATGTCATCCAGGAGCTTGCCGCATCATTTTGGATCACGCCGCTGGTCAATAAGTACGCAGCTACCGGACTAGCCGTTGCGCTTGGACTTGGCGTAGCGATGATTCCCGGCAAACCCGGCGCTGCAATCGGAACAGGTGGACTGATTCTCTGGCCGCTCTTCGGTGCCACGAATCAGTTGCTTGCCGGCTTGGCCTTCATGGTGACAGTCTTCTACCTGTGGCGACGCAACAAACCGATTTGGTTCGCCGCGATTCCCATGGTCATCATGATCATTTGGCCTGCTTGGGCTTTGCTATGGCAGATGTTTCACATACCGGAGTCTCCGGCGGTGCCGGCCGGCTGGTTCTGGCCGCTGTGGTCGATGATCTCCGGTGAAACCTCCTGGGACTGGTCGAATACGCACCTGCTCCTTGCCGTCGGCACAGCAACGTTCGGCCTTCAGATTTGGATGGTGATCGAAGCCATCTTGATGTTCCCGCGGGCAAAGGGCGTGTTAGAAGAAGCACTACCGCCCTTGCCAAAAGGGAGAACGGCAATGGCCGCAGTCGGTGCAGATGCGCGGTCGTGTTGATGGCAACGGAATCCGTTAGCCAGCTTCGGCGCTTCGTGGATGAATCTGCTCTTCAACCTGTATCGCTTTGTTGCCTTTTAATGCCCCCGGCCGAGCAAGAAACTTCTGCGCGCCTTCAACCTCCACTCGCAGCGGTCGATTCACATCTTGTTCGGTCGTGATGATGTCGCCGACTCGTAAGCCAATCAAATCGGCCGTCGTGATCGAGCTCTCCGCGAGCGTAACCACTACTTCAACCCGCGAGCCTTCAAGACTTTGCGACAATTGTGCCACGGTTTCCGAAGTTGCGCCGCCGCGTGAATAGCTTGACCACGTGTTGGAACTTAGTTTCGAGCTAAACCGTTCAATGGCGTTAAACGGAATGCAGAGGTTCATCATGCCGCGAATGTCGCCCAGCGTAAGTTCGAAGCTAACGAGCACGATGACCTCGTTTGGAGGAACGATCTGCACGAGCTGCGGATTGCTTTCCACTCGCTCTACGGAGATCTCCAAGGCAACGACATTCTCCCACGCTCGTCGCAGCTCGACCAGGAAGAGTGAAGTGATTCGCGAAACAAGCCGCAACTCGATCTCGGTCAGCGGCCGACGCGAAGCCGCCCCACCCTGCCTTCCACCACCCAGCAAGCGATCAATGATCGGATAGAGTACCGAGGGATTGATGTCGAGGATCAAGTTTCCTTCCAGCGGCTCAGCACGCAGTAGGTTGAAGCAGGTCGGGTTTTCTAGACTAAAAACAAACTCGCTGTAGGTCAGTTGATCAACACTTGTCAGCTTGACTTCAACGATCGTCCGCAGCAGCGCGGAGAGCGCAGCTCCAAAGTTACGCCCGAACCCTTCGTGCAGCGATTGCAAGGCACGCATTTGTTCCTTGCCGACGCGTTCCGGGCGCCTGAAGTCGTAGGGTGTCACTTTCTCCCGCGAGCGCGGAGGCGCACCTAGTCGAGCCTGTGGGGGCTGAGGCGCAGGCAGTGGAGTGCTCGGCTCCATCGCGCTGAGTAGATTCTCGACTTCGTCTTGACTGAGAACTTCGTCCGACATCTGTCACTCCATTGACAGAAAGGAAACGAACCGCATTACTCTCGGATGTGCCCATCGCCATAGGCGACGTACTTATAGCTTGTTAGCTCCTTCAAGCCACAAGGCCCGCGAGCATGAAACTTGTCGGTGCTAATGCCAATCTCCGCCCCCAAACCAAACTGACCGCCATCGTTGAATCGTGTACTCGCATTAACCATCACCGCCGCGCTATCGATACCAGCCACAAAACGGCGGGCCGCTACGAGCTCGGTTGTTACGATCGCGTCGGTATGATGCGACCCGTATTGGTTGATATGCTCAATCGCCTCTTCGATCGAGCCAACCACTTTCACGGAGATGATCGGCGCGAGGTACTCTTCGCTGTAATCACTCTCTGTCGCAGGCTTGGCTTCGGCAACCAACTCGCACGTCCGTTCGTCGCCACGGATTTCGACTCCGCGCTCGATCAATGCTGAAGCGACCGGCGGCAGGCATTCACTGGCGATGTCGGCATGGACCAGCAGTGACTCGCAAGTGTTGCAGACACCAAGCCGCTGGCACTTCGAGTTCACTATGATCTTCTCAGCCATGTCACAATCGGCAGCAGAATCGACGTAGACGTGGCAGTTGCCGTTGAAGTGCTTGATGACAGGCATCGTGGCTTCGGACGAAACTCGTCGGATCAGCCCTTCGCCTCCGCGTGGAATCGCGACATCGATTAGATCAGCCAACGACAGGAAATGCCCGACGGCCTCACGATCCGTCGTGTTGACGAGCTGAACGGCATCGGTGGGAACTTCACACTCGGAAGCGACTTCCGTCAGGATGTCGATGATGGCCCGGCTGGAATGCGCTGCTTCTTTGCCGCCTCGCAAAATGACTGCGTTGCCGCTCTTGATGCAGATCGCGGCCGCATCGGCTGTGACGTTCGGGCGAGACTCGTAAATGAAAAAGACAACGCCAAGCGGCACTCGAACCTTCGAGATATCTAAACCGTTCGGACGCACGGACGACTCGATGACTTCGCCGATCGGATCGACGAGTACGGCGATTTCTTCGAGGCCCACCGCGATGCCATCGATTCGCTCTGGCGTCAACCTCAACCGGTCCGTCTGTGCATCGGTCAAGCCATAGCCTGGAGCGGCCGCCAAGTCATCGTCGTTCGCTGCGATTAGGTCAGCCCGACGCTGACGCAACCGTTTCGCCGACTCAAGCAGCCACTGGTTCTTGGCGGCGACTGCCAACGTCGCCAGCTTCGCAGACGCGGCCTTGGCGCGGCGCGCAACATCGGCACAGTAGCCCTTCAGATCTTGGGACTCAGCGATAGACATGACGATTTGCAGATTGACGGCAATTGAGATTTGAGAATCTCCGTAAGTATCGGCCAAATTCGATACAACGTCAATGTCGCTCGTTGTCCGCAAACAACTGCAACAAAAACGAAAAGTCGCGTCTCTGAAAGGAGATACACTATCAACGGCCATCAGTCGATCGCACGTGCCGACCCGTCGAGCCCCCCGGTCGCCTCGAACAGCTCGATCGCCTGCCGAACTTCCGCGACGTCATGGACGCGAAGCACGTGAACTCCTTGCCGCGCTAGCGATAGAGACACGCCAACGGTTGCCGCAGTTCGATCCGCTTCTTTATTGTCAAGCACTTTGGCAATGAAGCCCTTCCGGGAGTGGCCGACCAAGATCGGACACCCCAAGTCGAGGAAGCGATGCGAATTTGCGAGCAACGTCAGATTGTGCTGATTAGTCTTACCAAACCCGATTCCCGGATCGAGGCAGATCCGCTCGTGGGCGATTCCCGCCGCTAGCAGAGCATCACGCCGCTGTTGCAAGTAAAGATGGATCTCTTCGACAACATCGGCGTAGATTGGCGCGTCCTGCATCGTTTGCGGTGTGCCCTGCATGTGCATCGCACAGATTCCTGCCCCCGAATCCACGGCAACCGCTAGCATCCGCGGATCGCTTTCCAAACCGGTAACGTCATTGATAATCTCGGCCCCCGCCAAGAGAGCCTCTCTGGCCACCGATGCCTTCGACGTATCAATCGATATAGGTAGATGTGTTCTTTCGGCCAAGGCTTGAACTACCGGTATAACTCGGCGCATTTCCTCAGTCTCGACGACAGGGGTGGCATACGGCCGAGTGCTTTCCCCTCCCACGTCCAGGATCGCCGCGCCGCCTGCGGCCAGCCGTTCGCCTAGTTCAACAGCAGCATCCAGAGCGGCGAAGCGTCCGCCATCCGAAAAGCTGTCTGGCGTGACATTGATAATGCCCATCAAAATGGGGAGTTGCCCGAAGCGGATATCGCGCGTTAGCAGTCGCCAAGTAACCGCACGGGATGCGTCATTCGGCGTGGGTGGTCGCGGCTTCGATCCGTCGTCGGCAATCATTCCGGCAGCTTAGCAATCTTTGTCGCGATGTTCCATGATGCGAGTATTCGCCACTGGTCGCGTTAAGAAAGTGAGAATAGGGATTATAGAGAGAGTGATATGTGAGGGTTCTCGGTGTGTGCAAGTCGTTGTTTTCATGCGACTTATGCACAGTGTGTGCGTTCTTGGCGGCGTGCAACGGTTTCATTTCGGAAATCAAGGCCGTACGATGAGTGGGTCTTGCGGCGGTTTCTCCGGTCCACTTCAGGGATCGAAACGGCTGCACCAAGTGCGTCTCTGACCCATCGACGCACTCGTATCTTTCGCGGGCAGTATGGATTTTTGATCCGCGGAAGTCGTCATGGGAGGGATTCCGCGTGTTGACCGCCTGCGCAGCGAAAAGGACCCGAACGATGTCAATAGTCGATGAAAGAGCGATGACTCTGCGCCGGAGCTATTCAGGCTCCAATGGCTCGCCAACGCGAGTGAAGTACATCCGATCAGTCAGCCAAGTCGAGGATATTCCTGCTGATCAGCGGGGAATGCTTGCGAAAGTCGCCGAGCAATACGTCTTTCGGGCCAATGACTACTACCTGAAGCTGATCGATTGGCAGGATCCAAACGATCCGATCAAGCAACTGATTATCCCGCGGGCCGAAGAACTGAACGACTGGGGCAAGCTGGACGCGAGCAACGAGCAGGCAGTCACCGTTGCGCGAGGTGTACAACACAAGTATACGGACACTGTCTTGCTGCTTTGCAACGAAGTCTGTGGCGCCTACTGCCGGTATTGCTTCCGCAAACGGCTGTTCATGAACGAGAACGATGAGGTCAGCAACGACGTTTCAGAGGGCATCGAGTACATCCGGTGTCATCCTGAGATAACGAACGTGTTGCTCACGGGTGGCGATCCGCTGTTGATGAGTGCTCGCCGGCTGACCGATATCTTTCAACAACTGCGTTCGATTCCGCACGTCCAGATCATTCGGTTGGGCTCGAAGATCCCGGCGTTTGATCCTTGGAGGATTCTCGACAACGCGGACTTGCAAGCTGCGTTTCGCCGCTATTCAACGCAGGAGCAGCGGATCTACTTGATGGCACATTTCGATCATCCTCGCGAGCTGACCGATGCTGCTGTGGAAGGCCTCGCGTGTGCTCTGCGGAACGGATTGATCTGTGTGAATCAGTGTCCGCTGATCAAAGGCGTGAACGACGACTCCGAGGTGCTTGCCGAGATGTACAGCAAGCTCTCCTTCATTGGTTGCCCGCCGTACTACTTGTTCCAAGGCCGACCGACGGCTGGCAACGAGCCCTATGAAGTCCCGCTCGTTCGTGGTTGGAACATCTTCCAAAAAGCCGTTGCACAAGGGTCGGGGCTAGCGCGTCGCGCTCGCTTTGCAATGTCGCACGAGACCGGCAAAGTCGAGGTTCTCGCGATCGACGGCCGCAGGATGTACATGCGATATCATCAAGCGAACGATCCCGCCAACGTAGGCCGCTTTATGGTCTGTAAGCGAGACGACGACGCGTATTGGTTGGATCAGTTGAAACCGGATGAATAGGGTTGTGGCGGTGGCACCCTGCCGCTGTTCTCTCGTTACGGCGGCCACCGCCACGAAAGTTAAGTCCCCGGCTTCTTCAGCGTTCCGAGGAATTCGACGACGTCCACGAGATCTTCCGCGGACATTGTCTTCTGCAGATCGGCGGGCATCAGCGAGATTGTGCTCTTGATGATCTCTTCAACGCCGTCCTTCGCGAAGGTCTTATCGATCGATTCAGGATCGCGAATCGTGATCTCGTCGTCGGTCTCGCTAATCTTCAAGCCCGACACAATGTTGCCACTGTCAAGAATGACCTGATATGTCTCGTAGTTGTGGCTAATGCCGGCACTGGGATCGAGGATCGACACGAACATCGCTTCGCGCGACAGTTTGCTGCCGATCTCCGAGAGATCGGGGCCGACTTCTTTGCCTTCGCCGCGCACTTTGTGGCACTTACTACAAGTCGCTTTCATCTTGAACAGCTCCGAGCCGTGGGCCACATCGCCCTTTCGTTTTGCTAGTTCTGTGATCGGCGGAAGCGGCTTGCTGTTCGCAGTCTCGGGTAGTTTCAGATACTTAGCGATCTCCGCTCGGATGGTCTCGTCGGTAGAAGCATATAAGACATTCGCGACCGTAAAGTTCAAGTCGGCGGGCAGCTTCTCCTGCTCAACGATGGTCATCAAGAATCGCTCGCCCAACCGACTCCGCCCCAACGCATTCGCCACGGCAGTGCGTACCGGACGGCTGCGTGTCTGGTCGGTAACAAGTGGCTTCAGGACTTCGATCGCCTGCTTGTTGCCAACGTAGCCCAAAGCCGCGACCACCTTCGTAGCGACCGCTTCATCTTTGCCATCGATCCGTTCCAGAATTAAGCCGACGTGCTCTCGCTCTAACAACAGCGTCGCCGCACCTACTCCCTGGGTCGTGGCTGGGTCTTCGATCGCGACCCGCAAGAGTTCCTCTTCGACACCCCGCAGCTTCAGCTTCGTGACCAGTTCAACGTACTTAGCCGTGCCTTTACGAAGTTCAAGATGCCGAAGCACGGCTGCCTTCAGCTTCGCACTCGCGTTCACATCGATTGTCTTCAATCGCAGCAAGGTCTCGACAATCGTGGCATCTTTAGCGGCTTGCGCGTCGTCCGCCCGGAGTGGCGAGCCAAGAGTGAGAATCATTATGAAAACACATGTCAGACGCATCGTGATCCTCGGTTGAATGTCATCTGGTTGCGGGCCAATAATTAGCGTAGTCTAGACGATGTACGGAAACTCCTCTGACTCGTTTTTTACGAGGATAATCGGCGCGTCGGCGGGAGTGAAGATGGGGCTGGATGTTGACGAGCGG
>PBSM01000036.1 GCA_002726245.1 Planctomycetaceae bacterium
AAATGCGATTCGGGTGAATTTGTATAAACTTTGAAAGCGTAAAACTTCAATGTGAACGCACCCTTGGTCAAATTCCGTTTGGTGCTAGTTGTCTTTCTCACGGGATTCGGCTGGATGCCAAAGATCAAGTCTGCGGTTGAGGCTTGTAGCCGAAGTCGCCCAACTTTGGCCGTCCAACGCCTAACCACAAACTTCGGCGAGTTCGGCTATTGTGTCCTGTCTAACTTGGGGGAAGTGGATTGATCGACGTGATAACTGCCATACACCGCTCCGGAAATCCAACGATGTTTGCAATGCCGTTGGAGGAGCGCTGTCGCCGCTACGCGGCTGAGATGTGGGTAAGGAGAAGCCAGTGAAAGCCTAGCTAGTTACTGGAAACGCCGCTTGCCTCGGAATGAATCACTTGTTCTTCGCCTTCAGAACGGGATCGCTCTTCAGTGGCAGCTTGATCGTCTTGCCAGTCTCGGCCGCTTTATAGATGCCGAGGATGATCTCGACTGAGCGACGGCCTTCGTGCCCATCAACCAGTGGTGTCTTGCCTCTCTTGATGGCATTAACGACATCCTTGAACAGCATCGTGTGGCCATGGTGCCCGATCGCCGTTGGGTCCGCCGCACCACCGCCCGTCTGAGTCTTACCCATCATTCGTTGGAGCAATGCCTTGTCGGCTGCGGTTTGCTTCGCGAAGTCCCAAGTCTTGATGTCCTCTTCTTCCAGCACGGCCGACCCATCCGACCCGTGGATCTCGATCCGCTTCAACGAGCCGGGGTAGGCTGCCGTTGTGGCTTCGATGACGCCAAGGGCTCCGTTCGCGAAACGCAACGTCGCCATTGCCACATCTTCAACTTCGATCCGTTTGTGCGTCAGCGTCGCGGTATGCGCCGTGATCTCAACCACTGACCCCATCAACCAAGTCAGCAGATCGACACTATGAATGGCCTGGTTCATCAACGCACCACCGCCATCCAACTTCCAAGTCCCGCGCCACGCGCCGCTATCGTAGTACTCTTGCGTACGAAACCATTTGACGTAGGCGTCGCCGATCGTGAGCCGACCGAAACGACCTTTATCGACAGCTTTTTTGATTAACTGTGACGACTCATGGAATCGTGACGGGAAGATCGTCGCGAGTGTAACTCCGGCCGTTTCGCATTCCTTGATGATCTTGTCACATCGCTTGAGCGTCACCTCGAGCGGCTTCTCGACGATGATATGTTTTCCTGCTCGCGCCGCAGCGATGGCTGGCTCGAGATGAGCTCCGCTGGGAGTGCAGATGGTGACGATATCGACATTGTCGTCGGCCAGCATCGCTTTCAGATCGTGATACGCCGTGCAACCGGTCGCCTTCGCCAAGCGATCCGCGGCGGCAGGAAACATGTCGAAGCAAGCCGCCAGCTTCGCGCCGCGAAGATCCGCGATCGCCTTCGCATGAAAGTTCGCGATCATGCCACAGCCAATAACGCCAAATCCGGTTGCCATACTTCTTTCCCTTTTTCAGCAGGAGTGCGATTCACGAATCGAGCATTGTAAAACCCGACAGCCGGCGCGAAAGTGGGCCGCTTCGTTGGAGTCCCGCCTTTAGGCGGTCTTCCGCCGCGATGTTCCGCCTAAAGGCTGGACTCCAACGTGTCGTTCTCACTTCGCCAACTGTTGCATTCCGGTCCAAAGCATCACCATTGTGGTGCCGTTCAAGCAGAGATGTGTGACCACGCACGGCAGCCAACGGTGTGTGCGTTGATAGAGATAGCCCAAGCCGACGGCCAGAACGAACAGCGCGACTGCATCAGGCCCATGCGACCAGTGCATCGCCGCAAAGAGCGTCGCGCTGCACAGGATCGGAACGAAAGTCGGAGCGAAGCCGCCGCTCGGTTCCTCGGTTTCCTCATCCGCGGGCCGCTCGTCAGTTGCCTCCGAGAGAGGCACGAAGTTGTGGTACGGGCTGCGCTGCTCACCGCTCTCGTTCGGATCGGCGGACCAAGCGTTCGCGACCTTGTCGGACTCACCGACGTCGGAACTGCCTTGCCATGGATCGCCGAAGAGAAAGTGCTTCTCAATCCAGCCCTGAAACAGAACGCGAAAGAAGTACTCTTCCGACATCGGAGCCACAAGAACAGCAACGGCGGTGACCATCGTGAACAACTCATTGGTCGGGTCCGCTTTGACGAGTTCGATCAACGGATGATGCGATTCAATCCCGAGTTGGTAAACGAAGAAGGCTTGAATGGCGAAGGCAAGCGGCCCGAGTATCAAGAACGCCACGACACCAATCACAATGTCACGGCCGATGTGCTTGAGCGAGAGTCCGAGATCGTGCGACTTGGCTCCGTGAGCGACACCGATTGCGAGCGCCGACACGACCGTGACGGCTAGCGTCGCAATCCCCAAAGCCGCCAACAAATCAATTGTTTGATTGACCGAGGGAGCTTCGTCCCCCTGCGGGCCGAACATGTTCGGGGCCGCCGCCTGGCCGACGACGAGCAGAAGAAACGACAGAATGACGGCGCCGATTCCCCAAGGGGCGCGGCGGCGCGGCTCGAATGCGAGAATGGAATCGCCCGATCCCAGCCGACCGAGAACGACAATCCAGGCGGCAGAGACGGCCAACAAGACGACTCCGGCCACTCCCGCACCGATGTCCGCGTTCACGGTGTTGTGTCCTCTTCCCGAAAGAACCTAGCCGCCGCGAAGACGTAATCGAGTCCCGATAAAATCGTCGATCCGACTGAGACGCCAACGATGACATGTAGTGTCGATTGAAGCCACGTCGGTAGACCGTCCGCCCACATCAGGGCGAGCAGACTCGCAACGACCGCAGCACATTGAAAGACCATTTTGAGCTTACCGGCGAAGCTGGCCGAGAAGTCACCTCCGCTCGCCTCGATCTCGGCTCGTAACGCCGTCACCAGCATTTCGCGTCCAATGACGACGACAGCCATCCAGGCATAGATCCCCGAACCCTGTTCCGCAGCCAGGCAAATGAATGTCCCGCAAATAATGACCTTATCGACGAAGGGATCGAAGATGCGACCGACTTTGGTGACCTGGTTGTACTTGCGGGCGTAGTAGCCGTCGATCCAGTCCGTTGACACAGCGATCAGGAAGATGATCAACGCCGCTTGATACATCCCGAATGGGATCAACGCGAAGACGGCGATCGATAGCAGAAGTCTTATCGCCGTTAACGTATTCGGAACGTTGACGATGTCGTTGCTGAGCTGTTGTTCGGTTTTTGCTGTCATGCGGTAATCGTCTCGTTCGATGTAGGTCCCGGCGGCTTGACGGGAAGCCTCAGCCCCAGACGCGAGCCGAGCCAAGTCCCGCCGGGCCGTCGGGACCTATTTTGGCTTTCCCACCACAGCGGCGGCAAGATCGTATCCATGACTCGCGGCGATCTCGCAACGTACGATATC
This sequence comes from Planctomycetaceae bacterium, assembly GCA_002726245.1. Classification (GTDB taxonomy): domain Bacteria; phylum Planctomycetota; class Planctomycetia; order Pirellulales; family Pirellulaceae; genus PBSM01. The sequence goes on from PBSM01000036.1 coordinate 3,411, forward strand.
GCCCGCACGTAGTCCCGTGTTGCCGCCACTGACGTAGATCACGCCGTCAACATCCGGCGCGTCAGCCTCGGATCGGCCGATCCACACGTTATGCTCACCTTCGACCGGCTGGTCCAAGATGATATCAGTCCGCTTGCCGAGCTGTGCTTGGTTGCGTTCGAAAGCGACCGGTTGCTGTGCCGCCATGAGTCGCTCGCGACGTTCTTCCTTCACTTCCTCCGGCAGGTGGTCCGCCAGACGACCGGAAGGTGTATCCGCCTCGAACGAGTACGTGAAGACACCCATATGATCGAAGCGTTGCTGCTCGACGAACTCAACCAGTTCATTGAATTCTTCGTCCGTCTCGCCGGGGAAGCCGGTGATCAGCGTTGTGCGAAGTGTCAGATTGGGGATTCGTTCGCGGAGCTTGCTCAACAGGGCTTCCGTTTCCGCTCGCGTAACGCGTCTCGACATACGACGCAACATGCTGTCATTAATATGCTGCAGCGGCATGTCAATGTAGGGCAGAATTTGCTTCGCACCAGCAATCACGTCGATCAACTCATCCGTGACGTACATTGGATAGAAGTACATTAACCGAATCCAATCGACGCCCTTCACCTGCTCCAGTTCCCGGAGCAACTCGGTCAACCGCGGCTCACCGTACAGATCCATCCCGTAGTACGTCGTGTCTTGAGCGACCACGATCAGCTCGCGGACTCCATCCGCGGCCAACTCTTTCGCTTCGGTAATTACCCTTTCGATCGGCTTGGTGGCGTGCTTGCCTCGCATTCTTGGGATCGCACAGAACGTGCAAAGCCGGTCGCAGCCTTCGGAGATCTTGAGATAAGCAAAGTGTGACGGAGTGATCCGCAAACGATTGTTGTCGAGCAACGCGCGAATCGGAGCCGGGCGGAACACGCTTCGCTGTTCGTCGAGATCGCCCAGCAAGCGGTCTGCGACCCTCGTGATTTCTTCTCGCCCAAAGACTCCGACCAGAGAATCGATCTCTGGCCGCGCCTTTAGCAGATCTTCCCTCTGCCGCTCGGCAAGACATCCCGAAACGATCAAGCCGCGCGTTCGGCCATCCTTCTTCAGGCCAATCATCTCGTCAATCGTCGCGAACGATTCATCGCGAGCCTGTTCAATAAACCCGCATGTGTTGACAATCACAAAGTCCGCGCCGTCTGGATCGGCAACCAACTCATACCCATCCAACTGCAGCAGTCCCAGCATCTGCTCGCTATCCACCAGATTCTTCGCACACCCCAAGCTGACGAAGGCGTACGAACCCTTGGCTTTCTCTTCCTTCCCTTCGGGACGTTTCGATTCTAAAGAGACAAGGCTGGTCAACGGACTCACCCAGGCAGCGGCAGTGAAACACAAGGTAACCCGCCATCCTAATCGAATGCGCCTTATCCTACGAGGGCCGGTTGTGGTCGATCTGGTGTAGGTCGATCTCGCCCAGAAGGAATGACGCGAACGTGCGTCCGACCATCAGATGAACTTCGGCACGATCGAGCCCGGTGGGGCAGCGCCCCCGCCGGCAACGCCGTGAAGGATTCTATGCGGCATTTTCCCAGCGCGGCAACATCTTGTTGACCACTCTGATTCAATGCCGTTACGAGAAGTACGCCCAACCCCTGGCCCAATTGGCGGCCGTCACACTGGGGTCGCTTGCAACTTGACGAATCAAGCGACTTTGATTGCAGTTCCACCACGTTAGACAAAGAGTTCGCGGACTACATTACCTTCGATGTCGGTCAGACGGAAATCGCGGCCGGCGTAGCGGTAGGTCAGACGTTCGTGGTCCAGGCCTAAGGCGTATAGCAGCGTCGCGTGCAGGTCGTGGATGTGGACCTTATTCTCGGCCGCGTAGTAGCCGTAGTCGTCGGTCGAACCGTAGCGGAAGCCGCCTTTCATGCCGCCGCCGGCCAGCCACATCGTAAAGCCCTCGGGGTTGTGGTCGCGGCCGTCTGTCGTCTCAGCGGTTGGTGTCCGGCCGAACTCGCTGCCCCACCAGACGAGCGTGTCGTCGAGCAGTCCGCGCTGTTTCAGGTCGGTCAGCAGACCGGCGATTGGCAGGTCCACTTCGCGAGCGTTCTTCTCGTGATCCCGCTTGAGGTTGGAATGCTGGTCCCACTGCACTTTGTCGTCGTTGTGAGTGACTTGAATGAACCGCACGCCTGCCTCGGCGAAGCGGCGAGCCAGCAGGCACATGCGGCCAAAGTTGGCTGTCACAGGATCGTCCATCCCGTAGAGCTTTCGAGTCATGGCGGATTCGCCCGACAGGTCCTCGACCTTCGGGATCTCTGACTGCATGCGAAAGGCCAGCTCGAATGAATTGATTCGCGCTTCAAGCGAGGCGTCGGAACCGGACCGGGCGAGATGCTTGCGATTCATGGCATTCAACCGGTCGAGTAGCAGACGTTGAATGTCGCGCGGCAGTTTCGAGTTCTGAATGAACTTCACCCGGGCCTGATCCGATGGCACGCTGGCATCTCCGAGTGCCGTCCCGTTGTGTGCAGCGGGCAGGAACGCGGAACTCCAGTTGTTGATACCGCCAAACGCCAGCGTCGGACAGATGGTAACGAACGCCGGCAGATTCGCGTTTTCCGTGCCGAGGCCGTAGCTCGCCCAAGAACCAATGCTGGGGCGGATGAAATTGTCACTGCCCGTATGCAGCTTCATCATCGCGCCGCCGTGAGCGGGATTCGTCCCATGCACCGAATGCACCATGCAGAGGTCATCGACACGCTCGGCGAGTCGCGGGAAAAGCTCGCTGACCCACAGTCCGCTCGCGCCGTATTGCCGGAACTTCCAGGGTGACTTGAGCAGGTTGCTGGTTGAGTTGAATTGGACTCGCGGTTTGGCGAACGGCAGCGGCTTACCGTCATCACGAGTCAGTAGTGGTTTTGGATCGAACGTGTCCACCTGCGAGGGACCACCGGACATCAGCAGGAAGATGACGCGTTTAGCCCTAGCCGCGAAGTGAGGCAGCTTGGATGCAAGCGGATTATCGACCGATGCGTGGGTCGGTGACTCGTCAGCCAACATCGACGCGAGGGCCAGCGAGCCGAATCCAACGGCTGATCGCCGCAGGAGAGTTCGGCGCGAGATGAGAAAGTTAAAGTTGTCCTGGTTCATTGGTGGACTCGTGATCGCGTTTTGACCGTACAATCGCAGCCGCGAAGCGGCGTCAGCGCTCCTCCAACGGTGTACGGCCCTTACGCACTAAATCAAAAAATCACAGCCTCTCCGAGTCGCGACGCTCGCTACTCCCTTCCGGCAGGAAGGAACGTGCTTCGGAGCATCTAGTGACCACGCGGTCGCCGGCCAAAGCGCCCTCGCCGAGGGAATTGAAACGGGGCACCTTTCAGCTCCTCCCAGCTAGTCTTCTGTTCGTCCGTCAAGATGGCAAGGACAGCGACTTGCTGCTTGGCGAGTTGCTCACGCATCTGGTCGAAGTTGAAGACCGGTTCGAGCCGCGGAGTCGCGTTTGCTTTGAGAACGTCGGCGATCTCTTTCCGCTGCTCTTCACTCACTTCGAGCTTGTCGAGTACGTCGGATCGTCGAAACGCTCTCGCGCCTTCTCGTTGCAGACGCAGCTCGGTCAGCCGATTCGTTTGGTCAGGTTCCAGGACGATGGACACAATCTGCTCGCCGCGCCGGTCAAAGGCCTCCAAACGCGATCGCAATTTCTCGAACCAATCGCCTTGGCCGTGCGGATCCTGTGGTGGGCGTTCTTGCCCGCCTGCTGAGAACATTGCTCGGCGCTGATTGGAGAGATCCGCTTCCAGAGCATCCAGCAACTCCTTCTGTTCGTCTGCGACATGCAATTCGGTCCGGACCTCGGGAATGTCGATCAATAGCGACGAGCGTCCGAAGATGCCGCCTCCGAACCCACCGCGGCCTTGAGCCTGGGCGGAGGCATTGATGACAAGGCTACTCAGGCAGACGAAGACGATCACCGAAATACGAAAAATGGTCACTCAGTTGACTCCTGCGGCTCTGGATCACTCCACTTGTCAAGCATCTCTTGAATCGTACGGCCAGGGACGGCGTACGTCGCAACACGATCCGCCCGGGCGATATTGATCGCCACTACTTTGCCACTGACGTCTAGCACGGGACCGCCGACGTCGTTGGGCTCGAGGACAGAATCGTGCTGAATCACATCGGGGAAGTCGTCTCGCCGGAGGCTCAACTCGCCGTTCAGCTTGCCGCTTCCAAATCGCTCGTCCTGAATAAAGATGTCTTCCGGCATGCCAAGCCGGATGTCGAAATCGGTCTCATTTCCGTCTCGCACGACCTTTGTTTTGACAATGTCGCCAGCGTGGTACTTACGCAGTTTCGCCTTCAACTCTTCCAAGCCGGTGACACGTTGATCGAAAACGTGCGTGATCAAATCGTTCTGTTTCAGACCGGCGCTGGCGGCACCGCTCCCGTCAAAGACTTTTGCGACGAGAGCACCTCCCGTGCTCGGATCGATTTTGACGCCAAGGACTCCGCCTTCGGCTTCGGCCTTTGGACCAACAACGCAGTCGGAGATAATCGCCTTGCCATCTCGCACGACTCTTACTTTCACCTTATCTCCGGCGGCGTATTTACCCAACGCAGCTTGCAACGCTTTGTGGCCTGCCACTCGTTGCTCGAGAATGTGCGTGATTAGATCGTTCCGTTGCAGTCCGGCGTTGGCAGCGGCACTGCCGTCCAAGACGGTTGCGATCAGAGCACCCTCGTTGGTCGGATCGATCTGCACGCCGAGTACGGCTCCGGCACCTTCGATCTTCCGTCCAGTCACACTGACGACGCCGAGACTGGTCGGCTTGGCCTTTAAGCTCGGTGTGACCAGCCAGTGCCCGATTGCCGGTGTCGAGTCGGACCAGGAGATTGCTGGAAGGTCGTTCTCCTCGAGCTTGAGAAGGGCGAGGTCATGCTTCGCATCCGTATGGGCAACCGTTGCTGTAAGCTCGCGACCATCGTGAGTTTTGCAGACAACTTCGCCTGTCAATTGGCTCGCCTTTGTCAACACGCCTTGCGGAACGACGGTGCCCAACGCCACGACTTTGTTGTCAGAACGAACTTCGACGATCGACTTTCTGACCTCTTTGGCGAGCGAAGCGAAGGTGGCACGAACCGATTGGCCGCGAATAAATCGTTCGCGAGGTAACGAATGCCCCGGCTTGCTGCTGGTCTCGTACGGACGGATCTCCAGGCGAGCTGCAATGTCGCGCCACTCGAACTTATCGACGAGGTCGTCGATCGGGTGAGCCGCGTCGGCGTCGAGATTGTACTTCTCGACCAGGCGGTCGTAGATGCGGCGACGCGTGTCGTCTGGCTGCTCGCCACGTGTGATGCTGCCGTCGCCGTCAGCATCGAGCTTCTCCAGAAAGCGGCTGTTGGGAACCTTCGGATAGATCTTGCCACCTCGCATCTGGCTCCAACTCTCCAGAAATTCCAGAACCGGGCCGTGCAAGTTGACCGTCGCTTCTTCCGAGATGCGGCTATGGATGCCGATGACACGGCCTTCAATGTCGAAGAGCGGACCGCCGGAGTCGCCACTGTTAATCGTGCAGTCACTCCGCAAGATGTATTTGTTAACGTCAATCAGCCGGCCGAACCGAACAGGCGGTGAACGCTTGTCGTCGAACCCGCCGGGATGTCCGGTCGCGACACACCAGTCACCGGGCCGAGGGTAATCATCCAAGGTCACCAGCGGCGCGAAAGGCCATTTGCCCTCGTCCGTGATCTGGATGAGCGCGCCGTCGGCTTCCATGTTCATGCCGAGCGTCTTGCCGCTGACGGTCGTTCCGTCGGGGAAACGAATCTCCGCCGGCCGGCCTGGCCGGCTCGTTACGTGAGCCGCCGTCAGGATCAAGCCGTTCTCACTGATGACAACACCGCTGCCATAATTCTGACCGACTCGAATGCCAACCGTACATGGAATCGCTTTCGCCGCGACGGCGGATGCCGCCTGTTCGAGAACTCGCAGGTCGGCGGCGTTTTCGGGAACGGCTTTGCCAGCAACAAGGAACAGGTCATCGCTCGCGGATGCCCCGCCAGTCACCAGCAACAAGGCCACCAGCAGCCATGTGAGGCTGAGTATCGTGGCGGTCCCGACGCGGTAAAACGATCTTCTCACAAACTCGGTCATCAATGGAGGGCTCCTCTCGCCAATGGCCGTTGCTTACACCAGTTCCTCATACTGTATCCGGTTTGCCCTGGGCTGACTATCTTTTACCTGTAGGCCGCGCGCAACGCGGCGATTCGCGGGCATCCGCGGTGCCGGCGGCCTAAAGGTGTTACAACTTCAAATGACTTAGAGGGCATCTGGGAATCTAAACAAGGTGAGCAAGTCGTTGCTCGTTGTCGTGCTGGGGTTTCGGTGGGGCAGCCAGCCT
>PBSM01000037.1 GCA_002726245.1 Planctomycetaceae bacterium
CTTAAGTACTGCGTGAATTCAAAGCAGGCGCCCACGGAATTCAACACCGGTGACGGAAACTTCTGCCTCGTCTTGAAGCGGCAAGAGGCGGACGACAACGCTGAGGCACGGAAGAAACTCGTGGGCACTTGGAAAGGCGGTGTCGAGGACGGCGCCCAGGGTCATGTGCTCACGATCACGCCTGATCTTGTTTCCTGCATAACGATAAAAGGCGATAAGGAATCAAAGATCGGTGGGGGAACGGTTAAGTTGGACCTCTCGAAGAAACCCTGGAGAATGGACGCCACCGGGACTCAGGGTGGGCAAAAGGGTCGATCTTGGTTTGGGATCTACTCGCTTGAAGGGGATACGCTTAAGTACTGCGTGAATTCAAAGCAGGCGCCCACGGAATTCAACACCGGTGACGGAAACTTCTGCCTCGTCTTGAAGCGGCAAGACGAGAAAAGCAAGACATCGGCCTCACCAACCAAGCCGGCGCGCGTGGCCAAATCCAGCAAGCAGACGGTTGCCGAACTTCAAGAATCCGCGCCGGCAGAACTCTCTGCAAAAGTGCTGAAGACGCTTGGACCGTCTGGACTTCGCATTGGGTCAGGTGGGAAGGTCGTCTGCGATATTTGGCTGCGAGTGGATGTGCCGGTGCTCAAGGAGTCTCGCAAGCGGACCGATAGGAATTACCCGATTGAGTCGGGCACACTCATGGGTGCCATACGATTCCCCAAGAAAGATGCGGGTGACTTCCGGGACCTTAAGATCGCCCCCGGTGTGTACACCATGCGCTACGCACTGCAACCAAAGGATGATATTCACGAATCGACAGCCCTGTTTCGGGACTTCTCGTTGCTTCTTTCGGCAGCGGACGACACGGACCCTGCCCGCATTAGCGACGAAGATGATCTGTCGCAACGTAGCATCGAAGCGGGGGGAGGATTTCATCCGGCTATGCTGTACCTGAAGCCCCCAGCAGAAGGTCGCAAGAAGCTGCCGGCGATGTTCCAAAGCCCCGGCACAGATGCCAACACAAACCTGGAAGTCCTAGCTGCAAAGACGGCGGCCAAAGGGAATTCGAACATTAAAGAGATTCAGATCGAGTTGGTGACTGCTGGATACGCTAAGGAGTAAGAGTGCGAAACGTGTGGCATCTCCTCGATTGAGAACCGCCTGCGTTTCGGTGGTCGCGACGCTATGCATGACTCCGATGTCGGCGATCGGCGAAAGTCCCCCGCCCGAGCTTCCGAGCGCGGAAGAATTCCGCCAAAGCTGGCCGAGCTTCCGCAGCCCGGAAGGATCGGGCGTCTCCGAGTATGACAAGCTCCCTACCGAGTGGGACGGCGCATCGGGCAGGGGAATTCTGTGGAAGACTCGAACGCCGTTGCCGGGTGCCAATTCGCCAATCGTTTGGAAAGATCGTGTTGGGCGTCGAGATCGGCGGGAAGCGCAAAGCCTATCCGCTGGAGGACGCCGGCAAACTCGCGTGCTTCACCGACACGATCGACGGCCAGCCGATCGCTGTCTTCTGGTACGGCCCGACCCAAACGGCGGTGGCTTACAGCACTCAGATCAACGGCCAACCACTCGAGTTTTACGAGCAACCGGCTTCACCCGAAACGGCGCCGTTCAAGGATCGTGGAACCCAAACACGTTGGACGCTCGCGGGACGCGCGGTGGACGGCCGGCTGCGCGGCAAGCAACTCAAATGGATCGACAGCATCCAGTGCCGCTGGTACGCATGGAGCGCCGAGTTTCCGGAGACGGAGTTGTACGAAAAAACTGAGTAACGTGACTCGCCGCCAGATGGAGCGATTGACTAGCCGAATACGCGGAAAGGCTGCTCTTATGACTTCTCGAAATAGCCTGGTGTTGGTACTTGTCTGTGTCACCGTGGCGCATTGCGCGCGGCAAACCTCACTTTCCGCCGAGCCTGCGAAAGAGGAAGCTCAAAAGCAAGCGAACGCGTTTCGGGGAGCGCTGCTTTCCGCCGAACAGGTCACCCAGTCGCGGCTACGCTCGCTAAAGTCCACTGGCATTCAGGCGGTCGCGTTGCAACTTCGCAGCGGCGCGGACGCGCGTCGCACTCAAACTCAGGCCTGCGAGCGAATCCGGCAGTCGGACCTGGCACTGTATTACTGGATCGAAGTCGCTCGCTGCCCCGAGTTGGCCGACGCGCATCCGGCGTCGATGGCAAGCCTGCAAGGACACTCCCAATGTTGAAGGCTGTTCAAGGACCCACCGACGCCTCGCGCCGACGAGGTCGTCAAGACGTATCCCTGGGTGCTGATTCTGAACAAAGAGCCATTCCAGCAGCAGTTGCAGCGCGTGGAAAAGTTGCTCGCAGACCGGGCGCAACCCAAGGGCGTTTTCCTGAACGATCTCCAGGGTGCGCCGTCCGCCTGTGGGTGTGGAAATCACCTCTGCCGCTGGACCACCGATTACGGGAAGATACGCACCGCCACGCGACTGGGCAACGACGCGCCTGCTGCGTTCGTGGTGGCTGTCAAGAAGCTGTTGCCGCAATCCAACGTCATTCCTGTCTGGACCACCGAATGCGAGGAACATGACACGGCAAGGACGGTTTGTGCGCGGGAGTCGGCTGTTTCAAGGGAACCTGCTGGAGAGTCTACACAGCACAGTTGACGCCGGTCATGAAAAGGAGCCAGACGCTAGGCGTGCTGCTGCCCTATCGAGCGTTCCAGCGCGACCTACCGATTTATGGTCCCCAGGCTGGTTGGATTTCCCATGCCGTGAAGTCCTTTCAAACCATACCTACTCGTTATCAGGCCCAGCCGATTTCGCCTTCTCGTTTGATTGCCGTCTTGCAGGGCTGGGATGTGACGAGCAGGTCGCCCTTCAAATTGATGTCGCCAAGAAGGCCGGCGTGGCCGGGTTCCTCGTCGCGTACGCCGAGATCGAGCAGGGCTGGCAACCAAGAATCCTGAAGTGGAAGTAGCCGCCGCCGGCCAGATGCAAGAAGCGGAACTCGCGCCAGGGCCAGCTTCCGAAAAAGGCGCAGACTAGCGTCAACAAAAAAAACGTTCTGACCGAGAATTTCGGCCGCCAGCTCCTCGGGTTGATTGATGGTTTAGTCAGTGTGGGGATCGGAATCCAGGACGTTCCACTGGCCGACTTCGCGGCGCGCTGGAGGTTTTCGCACAACCTATGGGAACTTGGTGTCGAAACTGACAAGACGCAAATTCCGATGGTCGCAGAACCGATTGACAGCGTTGACCTCATTTCTGGCGATCCGCGCATCCGAAGTTCCTGCATCCTGGACAAGAATCGTCTCTTGCCGGTTGCGGATCCGGTGACAATTTGCCCGACTGCATTGGCGCATATGAGCCATCGATCAGAAGGATGCCAGTCGGAAAGGCGACTTAGCCGTCCGGCGAGGGCGCATCCCAGATGCGGTAGAGCGTTTCTGCCTGCACGGCCGGCGCCGCCGACCAGACGAGAAAGAAGGCGGCCTCGCGAACCAACCGCTGCGCGGGCCGCGTCGAGAGAAAGCCAGTGCCCTTGGCCAGCGTCATCAGCGTCGCCGCCAGCCGATTGACGATCGCGTTCACATCGGCGCGGACGGCGACGGCGGGCGACTCCGAGGCGGGGTCGTGCAGCGAACTGGCGGCATCCAGCAGCTTGCGGCGCGCCACATGATATCGCGGTTCAATGGTCTCCACGAGTAGGGTTTCCGCGCCCGGAAGTTTGTCGGCCAACTGGCGGACCTCCTGGAGCAACGCGCCAGCCATGCCAATTCCAACGGACGAAACGGTCAGGCCCTTGACCGGCGCGCGGCGTGCCAAAACCGACTCCATCGGCCCGCGCAGCACCCACGTGCGCGGAACCTGTAGCGTTTCGCACCGGACCTCGCTCGTCCAACTCGACTGCAAAGCGAGCAACCGCATCGGCTCGAGGATCGAAATCCCTGACGCGTCGGTCGGCACGCAGGCGAGAAGCTGCTGGCCGTCGTCGAGCACGGCGGCGGTCACGATGTGATCGGCCTGTCGCGCGCTGGTCACCCAGGGCATGACGCCATCGAGAACGAAGCCTTCGCCATCATGCCGGGCGCGCATGGCGGCTTGGCCGTGACGGCGCGAGGTGGTCACCTGGCTGATGCCAACCGTAAGCAGTTCTTCGCCACTGCCGCATCTTTCTAGGGTCTCGGCGGCGACCGATTCGGGTGCGGCGGCGGCTAACACCTCGGCTGCGGCGTCGTGTTGCGTCAGGATCAGCGCCAGCGCGACGCTGCCGGTCGCGATCGCTTCATAGGCGGCAAGTTGAGCGGCAGGTTCCGCGCCGTCGCCGCCGAACTGGCGAGGCACAATGTGCTTGAAGCAGCCCGCCTCGCGGAGCACGCGGACGCCGTCGGCGGGCCAGTGCTGCTCGTCGCCGGCTTCGGTTACCGCGCGCAGTTGGGATGTCAGTAATTCCAGGTTCATGTCTCACCACTTCTGCCATACCGATACCGAGAATGAAAACGGCGGGCATGTACGGTTTCGGAAGACGCTCTCATGCCATGTTGATTGTCTGGCCGAACGGATCGCTTTGCGTGACGACCTTTGTCGCACCTTAGTTTTGCGCCCCAAGCGGTTAGCATTGGACACTTCACAAAAACAGAACTGTTAGAAAAGGAAACGTGTCCCAGTGGAGGGAGTAGGGTAGTGTTTTCCAGCCGATGATTGGATCTTAATGTCCATGTTATGGAGAAAGCTCTTGTTGTCAACGACAAGCCATCAGGTAGCGGTCGTGATCCCACGCGTGGTTTCTCAATAGAGTTTGTTGTGTTGATGCGTTTCTTACCTGTCGCAAATGAGGCGTGACTGAGAAACCTGTCCGGTTGGTTGGCAACGGATGTTCGGTCGTCGCCAGCAATTGAAAGTCGTACGTCGGCTCACGAATCGCCAACCGATAGAGATTCACCGCACTGCCGCCCCCGAACTGATTGACGATCGTGACCGTATACTCGCCGTCATCTTCGGCTGTGAAAGTGACGGCCGCGTCATAGGTGTCCACGTTGATCGAGTTCTTGCCATCGACACTGAAGAAGGATGGCATGTCGTCGTTGTCAACGACTTGCGTTCTCGTCTCCTGACCGTCCGCCGCATTTGTGATGCGATGTATCACCAGATACGGATCGACCTTTGATCCCATCCGATCCGCGATTGCCTCGACGCAATACGTCTTCCCTTGCTCTGCATGGAATCGAAACAGATCTTCGTCATTTGCTTCGTCGAATCGTCCCGCGATCTCTGCTGGAACGGTGACATTCTGCAGATGCAGTTTGGAGTTTTCGGCAATCACGCGAGCCGTGGCGAACCCAATTCGGACGACGTTGGAATTCCCGATGCGATAGTCGAATCCAGGCATCATCCCCTGTCTTCGTTCACCAGGATGATACTCCGCTGGTGTGTCTGTTTCATTGGGCAGTTCGATCTCGACTTGGACCGACTCCAAAGGCTTTCCGTCGCGAGCTTTGACTCCGCTCATGGTGCTGTCTGGCAAGTTACGGCCGTAAAGCGTGTACCGTTGCTTCGTGCCCGGTTCGCCCGCAGGTGGATCGATGAAATCGATGTGCGGTCGATCGGAAACGCTCAACCGATAGAAATGGTCGCCGCTGCCGCGATAGAGAATATCGGAAACAGCGAGGTAGAATGTGCCGTCCTGTTCGCTGCTCCATTCGAGAAACGGATCGCGCTGGAAGTGTTCGCGGTTACGTCCGACTTCCCTGCCAGACTCATCGTACAGAACGATCAAGACATCCATGCGCGAATCGATACGTTCGGCGCGGATTTCGATCAGCAGCCGCTGGCCGGAGTTTGCATGGAATCTGTACCAATCGATTCCACGTGAGCCGACGGAACCGGTGACGAGTGAATTGCCTTCAATCGCCATTGCCTTATCGCGAGTTGAGTGGTCACCCGATTCGATGACCTCGTTGGAATCGATCGGGGCCACGACGAACGGTCTGGCAGTCGATAAACCGAAATACCCGGCTGCGCGAACTTCGTAGATACCCGGAGGCGCGTCTTTCGCGACTGTGAGTTTGAACTTTGAGCCGTCCATTCGCGGTTCTGGAAAGAACTCGTCAACGGGACGCATGACCGGTTCCGCCGAGATGCCTGGATGAGTGAACTGGAGTTCCGTGAGATCTTCGAGGTTCTTGCCCTAAAGATTGACGGTTATGCTTTCGCCAACGCGACTGGCTGGTGGGTGAATACGATTCAAGTCGGCCGTCGGAAGTTGCGCATGCGTAAAGCGATCCAGCGTCGCGAGGACGAACAGCACGCACAAGCAATCTCGCGTCAACGAGTGTGCCATATTCATTCTTTGAGGCATCTACAAAATAGGAGCGAGGCCCGCACGAATAAATGAAAGAGCACGAATGGGGACACAGGTTCGTGCTCTTCATCAATTCGTGCGGTCAATGATAGCTTGATGCCTCGTTCTTTAGTGGTTGAACAAAAACTCTTTCGTGTTGACAACTACCCAAATGATGTCTTCGTAAGTCTCTCGCTCCGCTTGCTCGGTCGACATATTGCTCGGAGCGGTCGCGGCCAGGGAACGTTTTCTTTCGAGGTGCGCCAACGCGATATCAAGTTCTTTCTTTTTCGGCGCGCGAGACAACGCGTGCAAGTACAGTTCCGCGATTTGCTCTCGATCATCACGATCCTTGCCTCGCGCGAATTGAACTGCTCGACCGTTCGAGGCAACCAGGATTCCATGCATTGCGTCGGAGTTGATGAGATGCAAACTCTGGCCAAGATTCGCATCTGTCGTTCGTTCGCATTCACACGCCGTATCCATTTGCGGACGACCGAAAACACGAAGGAAGCATGACTCTTGCGTCGCCAAGTCGTCGGGCAAGGCGACAGCGCGAATCCCCACGGGTTGGTGATTAAAGCTATTCTGTGCATGCGCTATGTCATTAATGGCATCGAGCATAACTTCGGCCGAGAAACGACGAGGATAGTAACGAGCAAAGTTCTGCTGGTCGTCTGCGTTGTGCTCGTTCGGGAACGAACTGAGTTGGTAAGTGCGACTGTTGCAGATCTTCCGGCACAACTCCTTCAAGTCGTAGTTTGATTCAATGAACGACCTCGCCAGTTCGTTCAACAGAGCAGGATGTGTCGGAGGATTGGTGACTCGCATGTCGTCCTCTGGTTCGACGAATGCACGACCGAAAAAGTGCTTCCAGATCTTTCCAAAGAGCCGCAACCGTTGCGTGATCGTTATGGCTGGCACGCCTATGGACAACTCGCCATTCTAGGACGCCGCCTCGTGGAAGCTGGCGTCCGATTCGTGACCATGGTTTGGGAGCATCCGTTCCCTGGCAAATCCACGCCCGATACGGCTGCTTACAATTGGGATTCGCACGCGGTCAACGCTCACATCTTCGAGGACAGTAAGTGGCGGCTGCCGGCTTACGATCAGGCTCTGAGCGCGCTCATCGAAGATCTCTACCAACGAGGGCTTGATCGCAAAGTGTTGCTCGTCGCGACAGGCGAATTCGGTCGCACACCGCGCATCTCTGTCCAACGAGGTACCAAGTCCGGCGTCATGCAACCCGGTCGTGATCATTGGCCGCAAGCCATGTCCGTTCTGGTTTCCGGTGGCGGCATGCAAACCGGCCAAGTCGTCGGCGCAACCAACGACAAAGGAGAACATCCCATCGAACGCATGCTAACGCCAAACGATCTCTGGGCCTCCGTCTATCGTCATCTAGGAATCGATTACGGACATATCTTTCTACGATTTGCAAGATCGGCCGATGCCGATTTTGCCATTCGGCCAGCCAATCGATGAGATCCTATCGACCAACACCTAAGCGGGCATAGCTGAGCGATGCGGCCCGCGCGGCGCTAGAATACAATTGAGAACGCGATCAATTGAAAATCGAGCTACCACTGAAATCCTCCGGCGGGCATGCTCGAATGGACAGTTGAGTGAACGAAGAAACCGGGCAGTTCGGCCGACTACTTGGACCGCACGGGGTAAAACACTCAGCCAACGATTCCCTGAATGATCTCCCCGCCGAGATTGGTCAGACGTTTGAGGCGGCCGCCGTGGTAGTAGGTCAGCTTGTGCTGATCGAGGCCCATTAAGTGCAGCAGCGTGGCATGGACATCGTTCAAGTGGTGTCGCTGTTCGGCGGCGCGGTCGCCGACTTCGTCCGTCGCACCGACGACAGTGCCCCCTTTGGTGCCGCCACCGGCGAACCACATCAACGTCGCTTTTGGATTGTGGTCTCGTCCCGGCTGTTGTTTGTTCCATTGGGCTTCGTTCGTATCCGCCGTACGTCCGAATTCTCCGCCCCACACAACCAGCGTGTCCTCCAGCAGACCTCGCTGTTTCAAGTCTTTTAACAAACCGGCAATCGGGCGATCGACTTTTCGCGCTGCATTGCGGTGTCCATTGACAATGTCTCCATGTGAATCCCACCCGCCGGACCAGAGCTGCACAAATCGCACGCCACGCTCCACCAAGCGACGAGCCAGCAAACATCGTTGGCCAAACGCCTTCGTGTGATCCTGGTCGATGCCGTACAGGTTTTGGATATGCTGCGGCTCGCTTTGCAAATCAACCGTTTCAGGAATCTCCGTCTGCAGGCGTAAAGCCAGTTCGTACGCCGCGATACGTGCTTCGAGATCGGGCTGATCAGGCCGACCACTGTGGTGCTTCTGATTGAGCTGCTGAAGCAAGTCGAGGTTTTCTCGTTGAGCCGTTCGCGTGACATCCGCGGGTGGTTGCAGGTCGAGCACGGGAGTCGTGCCACCGCGAAACTGCGTCCCCTGATACAAGGCCGGCAAGAACCCAGTTCCCCAGGCCGAAGTACCACCAAAGGGTTTCCCGTCGCGCAACACAATATATGCCGGCAAGTTCTGATTCTCGGAACCCAGACCGTACAGCATCCATGCTCCGATCGACGGATTCCCTTGCACGGGGAAGCCGGTGTTATACTGAAACAGCGCGGCTGGATGGTTGTCGCTGTCGCCGTACGCGCTTCGCACCACGGCCATATCGTCCACACACGCGCCGGTTTCCTGAAACAACTCGCTCACCAGCATCCCGCATTCGCCGTACTGCCGAAACCGAAAGGGTGAGCGAACAAGAAATCGCTTGCCCTTGACCTGATTCGTTTTGACATTCTCGCGCGCAAAGATCGTCCCGTGACGCCGATCAAGTGCCGGCTTGGGATCGAACGTGTCGATCTGGCTGGGGCCTCCTTCCATCACGAGGTAGATGATGGACTTGGCGCGGGCGGCAAAATGGGGCTGTCTGGGACGGAGCGCGGAAAACGCGCCCGTGTCATTCGATTGCGATGCCCGCAGTTCTTCCTGAGCGAGCAACCAATGAAGCGCGACACCGCCCAGTGAGGCGCACGATCCAAGTAGCATTTCACGGCGGGTGCTCAATCCACTGGGTGCTTTAGGAATTCGCGTGTTCATGTCAGTCAAGGTACAAAAACTCGTTCGCGTTGATGACGACCAGGCACAGGTCCGTAAGTGCACGGACTTCCGCATCCACCCGACCATCATCTGATGAGGGATGCTCTTGGTACGATTTCGTTTTCTCTGCGAGGAACTCTGAGCAGGTCAGCAGTTCATCGGATTCCGGTGATCGAGATAACGCCAACTGGAACAAACGCCGTACCTGGTCTTCTGAGTTCGTACCTGCCTCGCGCTGCAGTCGCTCTGCTAAATGGCGACTGATCTCATGAGCAAACCGGCTGTTAAACAGCGTCAGCACTTGTGTGGCCGTGACGGCCGGTTTACGCCGTTCGCACGACTCGTTGAGGTCCGCGACGTCGAAGACTTCCATCATCGGGTGGATCAGATTGCGGCGTTGGAACATATAGATGCTGCGGCGACGACGCTGGTCCTCCGACGATGCGTTCCATTTGAAGAACGGATAACTCGTCTCCATTTCATCGGGCAGTGCCTCATAGAAGCCTGGGCCGCCTGCTTCGAGGCTCAGACGCCCACTCACGGCCAGCATTGCGTCGCGGATCGTCTCCGCCTCCAGTCGCCGGGCATCGGCCCGCCACAGCAGCCGGTTATCGGGATCAACGGTCCGACAGTCTTTGTGTTGCGAATGTACCATTGATGTTTGATAAGTGCGCGACAACACGATCATGCGATGCAGCGGCTTGAGTTGCCAGCCCTGGTCGATGAACCAACGGGCCAGGTAGTCGAGCAACTCCGGATGACTCACGCCAGATCCGGCGATGCCAAGGTCATTCGACGTAGCCACCAGACCGCGTCCCAAGTGATACTGCCAGACGCGGTTGACAATCACTCGCGCGGTAATCGGGTTGTGCTTACTGGCCACCCAATCCGCCAGCATTCGCCGCCGACCGGACGCAGAAGTAGCCGTACTCTCGGGTTGCTTGGACGCCTCGTCCGCCCCTGATGGCACCGCGGACAGGAAACCCGGCTGGACTTCTTCGCCCGGGTTGAAGACGTCGCCGTTCCGCAAGACGTGCGTTGCCGGAAGATCCTTGTTGGTTTCGGGATTGGCGACAGCCACCGACACAGCGGCAAAACGTTTCACATCTTTGTAGTCGTCGATCGCCTTCTTGAGTTGCTCAAGTCGTTTCCGGTCTTCGTCCGTGATCGGTTCTCGCTTGTCTTTGATGGCTTTGTCGAGTTCTTCGTCGCTCACTTCTGCTTCCGGACTCTCACTCGCTTTTATCAGCTTCGCTTTTAACGACTCGCGAAACTCGTCCCGTTCGCTGTGGCGTCTCGTGAGTTCTGCCTCCGCTGCGGCCTTCTGCTGCAGGACGGTTTCAGTCAGTTCCGCATCGACAAAGTCGGCTGTGATGTCAGTTCGTTGAAGCGGCGCAAGAAACGCTTGCAGGCGATAGAAGTCAGTTTGAGGAATGTCGTCGTACTTGTGATCGTGACACCTTGAACATCCGATCGTCAGGCCGAGAAACGCGCTGCCGACGGCCGAAGTGATCTCGTTGAGATAATCTTGCCGACGGTTCTCTGGTGTCATGTTGTCAGCTTCGTAGGGGCCCAGCCGATAAAAGCTGATCGCAACGGCTCCTTCACTGCCAGCGTCGATTTCATCCCCAGCCAATTGTTCGCGCACGAACTGGTCAAACGGTCGGTCTTCGTTGAGAACGCGAATCACGTAATCGCGGTACCGCCAGAGCGTCGGGCGCTCCGAGTCGATGGCGAATCCGTCCGAATCGGCATAACGAACGACATCAAGCCAATGCCGCGCCCACCGCTCGCCGTATTGCGCTGACGCCAGCAAACGATCGACAACCGCTGCCCGAGCCTCGGCATCAGTCCGTTCATCAGCCAGAAACTGCTGCACTTCCTCTGGAGTTGGCGGCACTCCAATCAGATCAAAGGTGACGCGCCGCAACCAAACCCGCCGATCGACGGCCTGTGCCGCTTCCAATCCAGCGTCGTTAAGCTTCCGCCAGACGAAGGCGTCCACCGGATTTTGCGCCCACACTTCGTCGGCAACATCCCACGGCGCGGCAATCTGCGGCGGTAGCGTCTGAAAAACGGACCACTCGTCGTCGGCGAAAGCCAGCCGCGGCGCAATTGTGATCAACAGCGCGACCAGCGAAACGATCAATCGGTTTGACATAGCTTCGATCAAGAGTCGGACCGGGAATACAAGTCACAGTGTGGAATGAATCGAATATCAGTAATGCAATCATAATCAAGTGTGGTACACAAGCCCAACGCGCGAGCAGGCGAGTTACCCGTGCCAGCGGAGAATGGTGTCGGGCGTCACACGCGATGGCGTTCAGTCGGTAACTTCCCCACTGTACCGTATCAGCGCGTGCGCGGCGTGATACAAACCCCCGTCGCTGAACGCATTGAGTGGTTGGCTTTCCATCACCTGCACGAGTGCCTCCACTCCGCGGCGGACCCAGTCCTCTTGGAGTTGTTCTGCAGTCAAGGCGACCGTGAGCCATTCCAACGTGTGCCCGGTTGCCCAGACCATTTGTCGCGGATCGCGTGACGGCCGCGAGCCGCGAAACATGTCAGCAGAAAACGAACCGTCCGCCTGCTGATACTCTTTGGCCAACCGAATGTACCGGTCCAGATAGCTTCGCGCCTCGGCCCACGACTCGGAAAGTGCGCCGCGTTGCTGGCCACGATATGTGTCCAACGCATAGGCGACACCGTAGAGATGGTGCGGACCGCCTTCGGTTTCACGTCGCGGGTCGCGGCGAATCGCCAACGCGACAAGATCCTCGATCCGATAGGACTTGCCATCGCCGGCCGTCCACCGATCTTCCACGGCCAGATAGGTTGACGTGGCAACGAGCGTCCAGCCGAGTTCTTGCTCGTCCGTCAAGTTTGCCTTTGCGGCGGCGAGCATGTCTTCGACGGTAAATCTCTTGCCTCCCTCGGCGAGGATTGGCGTATTGAGCGCGACATCTGCATCGGCGAATGCCATGAGAAACTGATCTGCGTGATCCTGCACCTTGAACGACTCTTGCAGGCCATAACGAAGACCGCGCGTAGGCAGTGCCGGTCGGCCATTTTCGTCACGAAAGATCTGCTTGCCCTCATGAGTCGCGTGTTGGCAAAGGTAGTCGATGGCGCCGACCTTTTTCTCGGCGCGCACATCCACGACCTCCAAGTTCTTTTCGAAGGCGATGACGGCATGCATCACAACCCACGGCGTATCCGACAAACTGCTCAACTCGCGCGTGCGGACCTTGGCGATGACACGATCGACTCGTTCCAACAGCGGTGCCGGATCTTCGCCGGTTTGGTCGTCCGCTCCCAGCACCGGCGTGAAACCGACGATGAGAACATTCGTCGCGAGGGCGAGGTAGATGGGCAGCTTTGACACAGATCGGCTCCTACTCGCCGTCAGACGTGGTGGAGACGGCGGGGATTGCCGGGACCTCGTTCAATGTGCAGGATTCTGTTTCGACAAGTTGCCGGTAGCGCTCTTGGATTTCCGGAGAGCCAACTTCGCTCAGGTTTGCGGCCAATGCCACGTATTCCAGCGATCGCAAAAAACGCTCGTATTTCACCCAGCGGCGATCCAAGTCGAACCGCTGCTCGGAAAGCTGCTGGATTTGCGTACGCAACTTCTCGAATCGCGCGTACTTGGGATGCGACTCGATGCGCTTCACAAGTTCCTCTCCATCCTTTTCCAGGAACTCATTGACCCGTGGGTGCCATCGATTGGCGAATTCCGGCCAGCGGATCTTTACCGACTTGCTAATCTCTCCGCCGATCTTCTTCGATTCACTCGATTGCTTGCGATGTTGGGCATCGAGCTTCTTCTTCTCGTCCCGGGTTTGCTTGGCCAGATCGCGCGCTGTCTGGGCGCGCTGCCCGCCAGACAACTCCAACTGCGCTGACAGCCCTTCCAAGACCGCAAGATCAGCCGACGTGGCATGTTTCAGCAACAGCGTGTAGTCGCTGTCCGCGGACAACAATTCCGCTGCTGGCGGCTCGTCGGTCGCGGGCGACTCTTCGCCAGGTTGTTCATCCGTGTTGTCTTTGACATCGTCCTGAGCCGATGAAGCTGCGTCACCTGCTTGGGGCTTGTCATTCTTATTCTTATTTGGTGACGTTGCCGAAGGGGGCTCGGGTGGGAGCTTGCTGTATTGTCGAAGAAAGGCATCCGACGTCTTGGTCGGGACGTCGATGGTTGGCGAGGCCAACAGGACGTAGGCGTGAGCTTCGGCCAGCGACACCGCGCCATCTTTGTCGTAGTCGGGCAACTCGATCGGTTTGTCGGTTCGCGTCCTGCCACGGATGGCGGCCCAAAAGTAGCTGCTGTATTCGTGATAGTCTTCTTCGTTGATATCGGGTGTACAGCCGGCGGCGACGCGATCGTGTACCGTGGCGAAAAAGCCGCAGCGGGGCGCGACGGTAAAACCTTTCTTGGCATCGCCTTCATTGAAAACCATGTTGGCAAAGCCGCCCGCGAAGCACTGGACCATCACCGTGACGACGGGCACGTCGTTCGGGACCCTGTCCAAAAACTTGGCGAATTCGTGCATCTGGCAGCGTTCCGAATTCCATAGAAACAGCCCCGTGTTATGGGGCGTTTTCTTGTCGCTGGCGCGTCCACCGTGCGCGGTGACGTAGATGAACAACCGGTCGCCCGCGGTCAGCTTCGCGCCGACGTCGCTGAACCACTTCTCGATGTTGTCTTTGTTCGTGCCGCCCCGCACGCCGGTGATTTCGTGAGAGCGGTACTGCAGATCTAGATACCGCGTCTGTCCGAAGATGCGAGCCAACAGCAGTTGCGCCCGAGGGATTTCGACGCTGGAGTCTTGATACTGCAGGTCGCGCCCAGGATCGTCGCCATCGCTGAAGTAAACGTCATGCGCAACCTCGCTGGGATATATCTCGCCCAGCATCCGCTGAAAGAGCTGAACATTTTTCTCGAGCGAAATCTGGTTGCCTGTCGGCGAATACCCACCACCGATCGTGAGGAAGTGATCCGTGGCAAGTGATGTTTGTTCGATGCTCAACAGGGCCACCAGGCCAGCAATCGGCAATAATGCGCATTTCATGATAGACGCCTGGGGAGGTACGGGGACACAACGCGGTTGCCTGACATTATATCCAAGGCGCCCGCTGATTGTACACAAACGGTGTCATGGAGCGGCGGTTCTCTCAGGGTTACGAGCTGATAGCATCCAATACGGCGCTGTCGCCGTATCCTGTGTTCTGATTCAGATATGCGAGTAAGGTGTCGGCTGGAGGTACCATTTCGTGATCTTGGAGACGGTGTCTTTGTACTTGGCCAGTTTATTCATGCGGTCCCATTCGGGATGGGAGAGGAAGCCTTTCCAGTGTTCCTCGTGGGCGTCCATGTCGGTTGCGGAGAGCATATAGGTGAGGTTGGGAACATCGTCACCGATGAGCATTTCGCCGTAGAAGACCGGTGCCATTTTGACGTCACGCATGATGTCAATTTCACCGGCATTAAACATATCGACCTTGAGTGCGGCTTTCTCTTCGTTGTGGCTTTCGTAGGTGCGCAGTTCGAAGATACGCGGTTGTTTGGCGGCGGTTGTCTCTGGTAGTTCGATGACGGGCATGCCAGAAAAGGCTTTCATGAATCGGCTGTTGATCCGGGTGTAGGCGGGATCTGACTTGGGTAGGCTGAAGAGTTTCGCAGCGGCCTGCTGATAGGCCTTGTCGGATTCGAGTTGGGCGTTGCGGTTGCCAACGGCATCGAGTGTGGGATACGGGATGAGTACGAAGATCGAAACGTCGGCGGGTTTGTCGAGTTGCGTGAAGACACCAACGCGGTCGATACGCTGCCGTCTGAGTGCGGGGATGAGTGCCGATTCGAGGTAGTCGTGGACGACAGCCTGCTTTTCGGAACTTGGGATCTGGTAGGTACGGAGTTCGTAGTATTCCTGCGCGACCTTCTCGTCATTTGCGGACGCGAGTTGCGTTCCCGTGCCGAGAGCGACGGTGGCAGTGAGTGAGCCGGCGAGGAACTGGCGGCGGTCTGTGGAGTGGGCCATGAGACGGAGTCCTTTGCTGCAGGGACGAGACGGAGACTAGCACCGAATGGAAAATCGGGGCGAAGGTGTTTACTTTGAAATCGAACGGTTTCGTACGAAAGCGTAAAACTTCAATGTGAACACAGCACCGGTGAAATTCCGTTTGGTGCTAGTTCAATCTACCGATTTCGTCTGTCGCAACAAAGGCCCGATCGATGGCATCAGAGCGTCGGTAGCGACATCGACGCGGATGACGGATGATCGGGGCCAGTGTACGATGACCCTGACAACGATGTCGTCGCCATGGCACCGGCAGTGAGTTCGAATCGATGGGAGGCGAACAATGAAAAAGGTTGTGATCACTGGAGGGTTTAGCTACACCGGTTCGGCCGTCGCTCAGGAACTGCTTCGACGGGGCTGGCAAGTGCATACGCTGACGAATCGCACAACGCCGCCGGAGTGCGAGAGCATCAGCGCCGCGCCACTTTGCTTTGAACGAGAGCACCTTAGGCGGGAACTTGCCGGGGCAGACCTGTTCATCAACACGTATTGGATCCGAATTCCCTGGGGCGGTCAGACTTTTGATACGGCGGTGGACAATTCAAAGTTGCTGCTGGGTGCGGCCAAGGATGTGGGTGTTGATCGAGTTGTTCATGTTAGCGTTAGCAATGCAGCACAAGGAACGAACCTCGGTTACTACGCGGGTAAGGATCGTGTGGAGGCCTTCGTTCGTGCTGAGTTCGACAACTACGCCATCGTACGGCCGACTCTTGTGGTCGGCCCCAACGACGTCTTGTCCAACAACATCGTCTGGTTCTTACGCCGCTTTCCTTTCTTTCCCGTGCCCGATGGTGGCGGCTACAGACTGCAACCGATCACCTTGGCGGATACCGCGCGGATCATCGTGGATGCCGGGGAGAGTAAGGACAACCAGCAGATCGATGCCGCGGGCCCCGACGTCATGAGCTTTCGCGAGTATCTCCTGGTTCTGCAAAAGGCCTGCGGTGTCCGCCGCTGGATGCCGGCCGTGCCTGGCTGGCTGTCCTTGCTGATCCTCAAGCCGATCGAGTTGCTGCTGCGGGATATTGTCCTGACGAAAGAGGAGCTGTTGGGGCTCAAACAAGAACTCCTGGTGTCCAAACAAGTCCCCCTTGGCACGGCCAGTGTTGAGGAGTGGTTGATGGAAAACGGTGGCACGATGGGGTGTGCTTACGTCAACGACCTGAGAAGGCATTTTGGTCGTGATTCGGCGCGGCCTGTGTTGACCGGCAACGCAGCAGGCCAGAACCAAGACGGCAGTGATGGTGCCGCACCGCCGGGTGCGGGAATCTGAATCGCGGCGTTCGAAACCAACCAACTCTCCGGATCAGCCGTGTAGATTCCGCTGACCAACGGGTAAACCAGATCGGTGAACCGGGTTGTATTGGAAGGACCGATTTCCCCCCCATCAATAGCTTGCAGATCTGATCTCAGATCTACGTCCCAAGAAATGAGCAAGTACAATGAACCAATGAGCGGAAACACTATGGGTGACAACCGCAGGCAATGCAGGATCTGTCCCGTGCACGACGAAAACGCCATCTATCTGGACTACAACGCGACGACACCCATCGACAGACGGGTGCGCCAGTGCATGATGCCGTTTCTGTCTCATGCGTTCGGCAACCCCAGCAGCGGTAACCACTCGTTTGGCCGGGAGACCGCAGATGCCGTCGAGCTAGCTCGATATCACGTCGCCCAACTGGTCCATGCAAGTCCGAATGAGATCTTCTTCACGAGTTGTGCGACGGAGAGCATCAACCTGGCCGTGAAGGGTCTCGCTTACTCAGGGCAGGCTGCTGGGAAGACGATCGTGACAACCGCCGCCGAGCACGAGGCCGTACTCGCGACTTGCCGGCAGCTCGAGGATCGGCTTCAAGTGACTTTTCTTTCCGTGACGCGTTCGGGCAGCATCGATCTGCTTGGCGTGACTTATCGTGTGCCAAGAGGACGGACGCTTCTTGTTTCGCTGATGTGGGCGAACAACGAGATTGGCACGATCTACCCCATCCGCGAGGCCGCCGAAATTGCGCATCGCTCGGGCGCATTGTTCTTCACGGACGCCACACAGGCAGTCGGTAAGATTCCGGTAAATGTGCGTGCAAGCGGAGTGGATTTGATGGCGTTCTCTGCTCACAAGCTTTACGGACCAAAAGGCGTCGGAGCGTTGTTTGTGCGTGGCGGCCGTTCAGAGATCAAGCTTCAACCGCTGCTTGCCGGGGGCCGACAAGAGCAAGGACTGCGCGGTGGTACGCTCAACGTTCCGGGAATCGTCGGGTTCGGCGAGGCTTGTCGGATCGCCAAGATGGAGATGAGCGAGGAAGCCTCACGCACTTCGCGCCTGCGCGGGCTGCTCGAAGAAAGGCTTCGGTCGTTGCCAAATGTGATTATCAATGGGGACGGGCAGTCCCGCCTACCCAACACGTCCAACCTTCGTTTTCTTGGCGTTGATGCCCCGACTTTGATTCGAGAAATGGGCAACGTCGCCGTTTCCACAGGTTCCGCGTGCTCATCCCAAAGCGGCTCACCCAGCCACGTTCTCAAGGCCATCGGAATGTGCGACTCTTGCACATGCTCGTCAATCCGCTTTAGTCTCGGACGCTTCACCACTGAACAGGAAGTCAACGTGACCGTCCAGAAAGTCGCCACCGCAGTGCCGAAGCTCCGTGCCACAACAAGACAATCCGGTCCGGGCCCGCATGCAAAGCCAGCGTCTGTTGGTTGAGTCTATCTGGCTTAACGAAGATCGTCCGCTTCTTCGAACGCGTCGGTTTGCCGATCATGACGGCTGCATCGTCCGAGTGTATAAGGAGAGGGAGAATTCGCAATGTTGTGGAGCAAAAACCGAAAGTCGATGTCGTGTCCGTTTGTTGGATTGCGGCCGGCCGGGCAACCGGATCATGTTCAGCATCGACGGCACGGGCCGGGAGTGGACTGACCGGATCCAGATCTACGAGTACCAGCGCGGCAGCTTCGGTTACACCGGCATCGTTGAGGTTCAGCCCGGCAAACGGCTCTACGTCTATGATCGCCGCGACGTCTTTGCCGAGTACGACGGCGAGCAATCCACGGCGATCCAAGGTGTGTATATCACGGTGAAACGAAAGGGCTAGAGGATGTTTCGTTGTGGGCAACGATGCGCTTGATTGGTTCGTGCAGATCGCAATTCTGTTACACTTAGCAGAGTACGCGAGGGGAGACTGTCTTGGCCGAGCACACCCGCTGCAATCATTGAGCCAAGATTGAACCAGGATCAACCGTTGCCGCTGGATATTGTGATTCGGAGTACTCCGATGACCGACGAGTTTGAATACGACGTCTTCCTTAGCCACAGCAGCGCGGACAAGGCGGCGGTTCGGGATTTGGCCCAGCGGCTGAAGGGGGATGGGCTGCGCGTGTGGTTGGATGAGTGGGTGATCCAACCCGGCGATTCGATCCCGCTGGCCATCGAACAGGGGCTGGAAAGCTCGCGGACGTTGGTCCTGGTCATGAGCACGGCCGCCTTCGACTCCGAATGGGTCACGCTCGAACGACACACCGCACTCTTCCGAGACCCCACCAACCAGCAAAGACGATTCATCCCGCTACGACTCGACGGCTGTGAGCGCATAACAGAAGATACTATGAGCATTGGCCAAAGATCACGAGGTAAGCAAAGTGGCGAGAATAGAAACGGTTTTGAGTGTATTTGTCGCATCACCCGGCGAGGTCGCCGATGAGAGAAAACGTCTTGAACGCGTTGTGGATGAACTGAATTTCGTGTGGAGCCGAGAATGCGGCCTTCGATTGGAACTGGTGAAATGGGAAACGCATGCCTATTCCGATAGGGGCACCGATGCACAGGATGTCATCAACAAACAACTCGACGAGTTTGACACTTTCTCGGCATCATGTGGAAGCGATTCGGTGAACCAACCGGTAGAGCGGAGTCAGGCACAAAAGAAGAGTTCGTCAGAGCATGCGAGCGACACAATCAAGACCCCGATCTCATCTCCGTGTCATGTTTTACTTCAGGAATTCGCCGCCTGCCCAGCTAAGTGAGGTAGACCCTGAACAACTGGAATCGGTCAACGAGTTTCGCAAGGAAGTTGCCGAGTCGGGAGTATTGTACTGGATGTACAAGTCGCCCTCCGACTTCGAGACGCTGGCGCGTCAGCACCTTAGCCGACAAGTGCAGGAATGGGGAAAGTCTTGGGGCGGTGTCGTAAAAGAAGCCGAAGCGTGGCAGGCCAAAAAGGAATTACCAAAGGACGATAAACAGCCGGTCGGTGATTCGCTCGGCGACGCACGATCGATAACAGCCATCGTCTTTGAGCAAATGGCCCACGTTGATAAGCTCCGACAACGTCGGCACCACGACCCGGAAGTGATCCACCGCTCCTTTCTCGAAGCTCAAGTTATCCTTGACTCTTCGCCCGAAAATGATGATTGGGGTCAGATCGCGGCACAACAGGCCGCAGCACTTGTGATGGTGGCCCTAGCCTGCCGTTTGGAATCCAGCGATTCCGCCAAGGCATACGTGGCCAATGTATGTAATTGCGTTTTGGGCCTGAGAGGCTTGCGAATCGACTGGGACACTCAAGATGCAAACGAGTTGTTCGAACTCGCAGTCGCAGCACGCGATCGCCACGATGACGATGTGCTTATCTGGGTCAAAGAACGTGCCATGAGCTAACCGAACCTAAGCTGCGTCTTCGTGACCGTCGCAATTGACGTCGGTGCGGCACGGAACATCGGCGAAGATATCTTCGATCTTAATTGCCATCTGCGATTTCTCCCGGTCGTAACCGATTTGTAATCGGTTCAACCAGCGTTGCCCGAAATCGTGATCTGTTCTCGCGCGTTCTTCCAGCTTCTCGAAAGCGGAGCGTGAGAGCCTTCGCAAGCCCCAGCCGGACTTGGCTTCGTCGATTGAATCGACGAGTGGCATTCCCAAATCGCTTGCCGCCCTGACTGCGAACTCCTCGTAACGTCGAAAAATCAATCGGCCTGTCATGCTTACCTCCGTGATCGCAGAAGGTTCCTCTGCGTTATTCTTGTTCACGCTCACTCTTTGGGGACACCACCAATGGGGCCGCCAGTGAGCCGAACAGCGTCCAGAAACTGTGGCGTATGTCGCTCATGTACTTGTCCCAAGACCCAGGATTCCAGATCTCGACGTACAACCCCATTGCGACGATCGTTACGAAACGTCGCGGCTTCTCTCCTTCCTTTTCAGCTTCCTCGGTGTGAATGATGCCTTTACGAAATCTCGACGGAATTGCAATCTGTCGTCCTCGCTGCGCACTTACACAGTGGCGCGTCGCGAGCAAGCGACCAAATCGTTGGGTAGTGTCTGTCAATCCTGTACATTTCTCACCGTGAAGTTGTTCCGAAATGGCCGCTGTCCGCTGCCGCCTCGCGAAGAAGCGATCGTACTGCGGGCCATGCATCAGACGCTGGTCGATCACGGATTCTGTCTCACACAGGAGACCGATGCCGGACCGCTGCTGGTGTTTCCGTCTTACTTCAACCGGGAACGGCGAGATCAGATCGACCATCCCCGCATCGACAAGCTCGCACCAACCAGCCAGCGTTGGCCGCATACGCCGAATGCGCGGCGAACCGGCCCGGTCGGTTGACCGGAGTTGCAATTGAAAGCGCCAGCGTGCGGCCTGCAAGCCAGCCGGGGGAAAACTGGATCGGCGTCGTAGACTTGGAACCATTGACTGCGGGCATGAGCCACTCCGTCCGCGCCGTGATCGACTTCGAATCTCAGCCGCGCCCGCTCTCCACCAGAAGTATTTTGTTCCAGATCCGCGATCTTCGAATCGCGCGGGGCGTTGGAATATCCAGCTAACCGAAATCTCACGATTTTGGCTACTCTGATGTTCAACATCGGTCCGGAGAGAATGGCTCAACCGGAACCAGCGGCCGCTGGCTCGTGACGAGATCGGCGACAAGCCGACCGGTGACGACCGCTTGGGTAAGACCGAGCATGCCGTGACCGGTTGCCAGGAACAGGTTCTTCAGCTTCGAAGTGCGGCCGATGATCGGCAGTCCGTCGCTGCACATAGGCCGCATCCCCGTCCACGTTTCCAACACGTCTTCCGCCTGAAACTGGGGCAAGAAACGTTTCGCCTCGCGAATGATCGCATCGACTCGGCGCTGGTTAATCTTGAGCTGTAGCCCTGCGAGTTCCATCGTACCGGCAAAGCGAATCGTGTCCTGCCAAGGCGTGACGCCCACCTTGGCCTCGGAGAGGTTCAGGGGCTGTTTGGGAATTCCGGGTTGCCGGCGCAGCGTCACACTGTATCCCTTGCCCGGCTCCATCGGCAGTTGCAAACCGAGCTTGCGCGCCTGCACCAGCGTCCAAGAACCGGCGGCTAGGATGACGTTCTCCGGCTGAATCGTGCCGGCTGAAGTGGCTACGGCCGTGATTTCTCGCCCAGAGACTTCGAAGCGTTCTACTTCGGTGTCGGTCAAGATACGAACACCAAGCTGCGGCAGTCGGGCGGCCAATTGCTTGACGAATTGATCAGGCACGCAATCGGCCTCGCCAGGATAAAAGACTCCACCACACACGTCATCGCTCAAAACCGGCTCGCGCGTATGAACGGCCTCGCGCTGAAGAATCTCGCCGGGGATTCCGTGTTCATGCAGCAGTTCGCACTCTCGAATCCCTTTCTCGAACCCAGCCTCGGTGCGAAAGACGTACGTGATGCCTCGTTGCTCGTATTGGCAATCGAGCCCGTACCGCTCGACGAGTTCTCGCGTCAACGGCACAACCTGCCGGTTCAGCTCCGCGAGTGCCTGCAAACCTCGAAGTTGCGCCTCTTCGTTACAATGCCGGTAGAATCTCCATAGCCAGGCCAGTCGTGAAGGACGCAGAGTGGGCTTGATGTACAACGGAGAATCACCGCGCAACATCCACTTCAAGGTTTGCTTGACCAGGCCCGATCCCGGAAGCGGCAGCGAATGGCAAGGGGTCACCCAACCGGCATTGCCGTGGGAGCAGCCACTGCAAACGGCTCCCCGATCGACCAACAACACATCACGCCCCGCCAACGCCAGAGCCTCAGCACATGCGACACCAACGGCTCCCGCACCAATGACAAGGTCTTGTATTCGCTGAGTTGTTTTCATTGCATGACTGTACCGAACGCGTCGCACTCATTCTTCTGTCAACTCGGTTGCTGGCGGATAGCTGCCGATCTCGATGTGGTTTCCATCTGGGTCGTGAAAGAACAACTGCTTGATTCCCGTGCCGGGCACGATGTTCGTCCGATACGGAATACCGCGTTCTTTGAGCAACCCTTCAACGTGATCGGTGTCATCCACATGAAAGGCCACGTGGTCAGTGCGGACTGAAATCTCACCAGGCGCCTCACCGTCCTTTCGCGTGGCGATCAGGTGGACCTGAACGCCGTAGTTGTACAGCCACGCTCCAGGAAAATCGAAAGGCGGTCGCTGGATTGGCCGAAAACCGAGTACGTCGCGATAGAAGGTCGTGCTTTCCTCTAAGCGGCTGGTGACGTGGGAAATGTGATTGACCGACCGGATCGGCAGAGGTTGGAGCATGGTTTCGAGTCCTCTTGGCGCGAGCGAGTTTTTGTTGTTTTTTGGCAGTCGGTTTCCGTTGACTCTACCATCGTAACGCGGATAAAGTGGATGCCAAGGTCCGCATATCCACACTGCGCGACCGCCCGGTAGAAAGGACCTCAACAGGCGCCTGTGAAGACCTTACACAACATCCTGTTTCCTGAACAGCTACGCGTTCTGCCCCACGCGCGGGCCTGGAACATTGCACTTCGAACGGCCCACATCGGCGTGACGGGGATCTTGTTTGGTGGCCACGTGTTCGATGTCTCGGCGGAACGACTCTTGATTTGGCTCTACCTTTCGATCTTTACTGGCCTGGGTCTGATTGTGATCGAAGCCTATCCACATTGTCGCTGGTTCTACCAAGGTCGTGGCGTGTTTGTTCTTTTCAAGTTGATACTTCTGGGAATCATTCCCTTACTGTGGGATTACCGCGTAGCGATCCTGTCCGTCGTGATTGTGATTGCATCGGTTGGATCTCACATGCCAGGGCGATTCCGATACTACTCGCTTCTGCATCGAAAAGTTCTGGAATGATTGCGTCGCGCGACCATCGAAGAGGCAGTTTCGTTTGTGGGTGGTTTCTCGCGGCCTCCTACGAACATTGACGTTGCTGACGACTTGATGACACGATTCCGGTCATGACAGCGGTCGTTAGGCTTGTTTTCTACAGCGACAATCGCCAAGTACTTTTTCTACAACCGGTTACGGCGAGACGGGTGGCTGTTGGCACCATGCGCGGGAGTTGCCTGGGAATTTGCGTTGCCAAGCAATTCAGGCGATTGTCGTACAAGCTGACTGACTAACACTTCACTGACGTCTTCGTCTTGGCCGCGTAGGCCGTGAAGTAAGCACGAACACAACACGAGCGGGAGAGCGGAGACGATCAACGCAGCAGCAGTTTCGATCACAGGGCCAAGTAGCGACTCGCGATATCGCTCCACTCTAACGGTGATTCGGCTGAGCTGGTGCAAGCGGCCGGCAACAGACTGAGATGGGCTTGCCTTGCCCATCTCTCCGAGGATAACAACGATCCGGAGCTGGCTGTCGAGACGCATCGGCGAGAAGTGGGCAATCGGTTGCCACTGGTTGTCGCCAGTCGGTACGAAGCGACGGATGTACTCGAAGTCTGACCGGCTGGACGACGGTCAAGAGTGACGGAACACAGCAGAACGCCAACGCCAAGTCTTGTGCAGCTCTATTCGATAGGGCGTTCCATATATGATTCGTGCAACCGATCAAACTTGTCGCTTTGGTAGAGGTCGGTCGGTTCTTCTGACAACACAATGAATCCCATGTGGCGGAATATCTCTGGGTTTCCAGTTTCCTTGACCGTGCATGCGGAAAGCCGTTGTGCACCAAGCCACCTGCCGACTCCCTCCAACTCGGCGAGCAGTTCTTTCCCAATTCCCTGTCGCCTGTAATCCTCATGGACGAATAGCGATAAGAAGTGAACGCGATCCCCCTTGATGCGATACTCAACGCTTCCGACAACCTGACCATCGAGAACTGCAACGAGTTGCTGCAATTCTGGGACGATTGTCCGCTTCCGAGCAATTGCTTTGGCTGTCGGACGGTATATCTTGCGAAGTGTTGCTATTGCAGAGCGAGCTACCGATTCAAGGGCGGGCACGTCTGATTCGACCGCAATGCGAATGATACACTCGGCCATGACGTCGGAGTCCCTGCGTTGCCTCGGTCAACCGCAATCGTTGGTTTAACAAGGACGCGAACTATCAAACGCTCGGCTCGTTTCGTTGACGCAGAACAGTTCACGCAGGCGGCGATCACGAACTTTCCATCCGATCACACCGTGACGAGCGGCTTCGGTCATCTCGCGAACCAACGCAATTCGTACCGCTGCATCAGCGTCTGATCTGTTGGGACTAGTTGGTGGTGTATTCATTAGCTTGTACCAATCGCGATTCTAGCAGCTAGCGACCGAGCGACTACTCTCATCACACACCAATCGCTTGTCCACGACATCGTGACCGCGTAGACTGAATTAACGGCTCGTAGGTTTCTGCCCCACCAGCGTGCCAGCCTTCGCGGTATCTGCCCCACCGCGATGGCATCCCATTAGGGTCGTCAGGTTTCTGCCCCACCTAGCGGCCCTTTTTTATTTCTTGCGAACGGGAACTGCATCTTCGTCGAAGCAAACGCGATTCTGAAATGCTGACCAACGGTCAGCATTTGGCCCGGCAACTCAAATACGAACTCTGGTTCGGATTTGACGACGCCAGACACGACGCCCGCTGACACTTGTCCTACTTCTTGGCCCGCAACATTTTAATCTTGATCGGCTGCGGTAACTCGATGGTCACGATCAACGTGTCGTCGTCTTCAAGGTGATGTCGAAGTTTCACCCCACCTTCCTTGCCTTGCCCAGTAACATATCTCAGCTCAAGAACTGCATCGCCCTCTTCAAGCTCCCACTTTCCGATACTGGAACCACCTTCATTGTCTGCGGCCAGATTGTAGACTTCACCGGTCTTCGCGTGCCGTCCCATGATCGCGGCAGTCTCTTTTTCGCCGTCCTTGGATGTGATCGCAACCACCGTATTCTTGAACTTCCAAGCGTAGGTAACAACTTGTATCCTTACGTGTTCTTGGGTGGCTTTAATTCAATTGCCATAGCCCACTCGGAGTTCCTGAATTGCCGACCTTGCTTTCGCAATCGCGGATGGATACTTGAGGATTTGGTAATGATTCCGTCTTTGTCTTTCCACCCGAACCGAACAACAGTGCGAGCAAAACCTAAAGAGTGATCATCGACGAAGTAGAATTCAATCTCAAACGGACCGTCCCCGAACTCGTCCGATTTACTGCCCGCCCAGTACGTCGATCCAAATGCACGAATCGCGGTCGGGGAGATTCTTTCGAGATGTAGTTCAATGACTCCATCCGACCACCATCCCTGCCGCGACGCGTGTGGCCAGTATGTAAATGCATCACAAAGAAACGACTCCAGCAGGCTCGCGAGGCATTCCTGAACGCTTGGTCCGTCATCGAAGGATTGCTCTGAGGCGTCAGCCCAATCCCATAATGCACTGGCGAGCCGTTGATCGAGTGTTTCGGGAACCGACATGGCGAAATCGTCACATTAGTCAGAGATAGGAATCAAGGAGGACTAACGAACCAAATGACTATTCTACGGACGTTCGCACAGTTTTGGAAACACTCGACGCGATTCGCGAAGCAGGGCAACAACGTCCGCGTGAGTGATTTCAATTGGCAAATCGAGTGCAAGGCAAACATCCGCCACAGGAACTCGCGAGAATTGTCGGCTTTCCTCTCCAAGAAAGTCCTGAAAGTGTTTTGGTAAACGTGTCCTAGAAGTTTCACGCTTCACGACTGCGATCCGTAAGCGACGGGAACTGCAGCGAAGTCGATCCAAGCGTGATCGAAAGCAAATGCGATTCTGAAATGCTGACCAATGGTCAGCATTTGACCCGGCAACTCAAATCCGAACTCTGGTTCGGATTTGACTACGGCAGGCATGGCGGCTCATGGTGAATCAGCTTTGGCCACGAACGACCTCCAGCAGCGATGAGATAGATGGTCGGTCGGCTGGTCCTGTGCCGACGTGATGCAAGCAAACGATACCTGTTGGATCGATAAGCACATCCCCGCCAAGTTGTTGCAGGTCTCCTGAGGATCTCCGCAGTCGTCGCCCGCGAAACAGTAGCTTCGCGTAGGCCCACCAAGAAGACCAACCGAGGATGTCTTGCCATCGGCCACGGTGCATTCCGTAGGCAGCATACTGAGCACGCGACTCGTCGATCAACAGGGGCCAATGCATGTCAGCTTCCTTCACGTAGGCCAAGGCGAGTGGCCCGGCCTCGAAGGTTGTGACCAGCACCTTCATGCCCAACGCTTCGATCTCATCCTCGTGCTCTCGCAACTGCGACAGATGCTCCCGGCACGGCAGTCAGCCGAGGTGCCGGTGAAATACCAAGAGCAGCCAGTGTCCTGCATAATCTTGAAGCCGATGCACCAAGCCATCGGCATCTGTCAACTCAAAGTCAATCGCTTGCTTGCCGACCTTGCTGCTCATCCGTCCCGCTCCCACATCTTCACGCACCCCTCCAGCAACCCCGGCGGTTCCCAGTACTTCGGTACCATGCGGAGGTTGTAGTCCATGAACCTCTTTGCCGCGTCAACTTGTTGGTAATTTGTGAACGCGTGCAAGACCGTGCCGATCGCACTGCGGATGATCGGATTCAGCTCCTTCATCTGGTCGTCGGACAAGTGCTCACAGTGAAAGTCCTCCATCGCGTTGCGTACAACCATCGCCATGTAGGTTGCGGCGGTCTGCGTTTCTTCGGTGAGTTCGGGCGACTGGGCCATGTTGTGATCCTTAAGCTTGCCAACGGAGCAGCGGAACTCTACGCGGTGTCCGCCGACGAAGCAACCTGACTGTGGAATTCGCTGACGGTCTGGTTGTATTCATGACCCTGCGACAGAAGAATGAACGCTAATCAAATTCGCGTCGTAAGCCAGATCAGGAACAGTCATGCTCGTCGAAAAGTTTCCCGCAATGCACCGTGCCCTTGTGGAATCGGAAGGAAGTACAAGCAGTGTTGCACCCGCAAGGACTTTGAATGGGTCGAAGACGACGACGGCAGCCTTTTCAAGTCGATGCCGATCTCTGATGAGCTGGCCAATGTACTGGATGAGCAGCGTCAGTCGTTTATCGCGAAGCACGGACGGGAACCCGGCCCTGATGATCTGGTATTTCCAGACATGCCTCACCCTGAGCATATGGAACACCAGATGATAGAGATCATGAAGGAAGCAGGGATCGATCCAGCGATCATCTACGCCACAGAAAAGACGGGACGGATTGTCTCGGAAGAGAACATGGATCTTCTTTCCGACGTGGAACTTGATGAGTGGAATGCGGCCATCGAGGAGTACCAGGCGGAACATGGTGTCACGGAACCAGAGTATCCCATTGGCACGGTCGCTCTGTACGGTCCTGACGACAAGACGACGACGAAGATTGTTGCGGGTGTGATCCTTGATGATGACGCGGAAGCGATCATCGAGAGGTGGGTCGGAACCGACGTGAAAGACAATCCAAAGGTCCAGCAAGGGATTCAGGAGTTCTTCGCGAAGCACGGCGTAAAGTCAGTCGCGGCAATTGACGAGAACATGGGGTGCCCGCACGAAGAAGGTGAGGATTCCCCTGTGGGCGAAGACTGTCCTTTCTGCCCGTATTGGAAAGGTAAGCAGGGGAGCAACTCACCGTTCTGAATGGGACGCGAGTTTAGTTGCCAACGAAAGGGGTACAATGTCGCTTCCGATCTCCTTGGACCTCTGCGTGTCCCGCAACGGCTGCAACATGCGTCTCACCGAAGCGAAGGTCAAAGCGGCCATTCAGCATTCTGAACAAGAAGTGCGGCTGACCGCACTTCGCCGATTCGCATTCGGATGATGGATCGGTCGTGCCGCTCGTGATTCAGGCCGTGCAGACCTACGAAGCGTATCAGCAACGCTAGGCGACTTTGCCGTGCGCGAATTGGAGAGTTAACTGCTCCCGACCGACAACTCTTGCACGCTAGGGCCCGCTGCACGGACTTCAGCGCTAACGCCATCGGCGTAGTTGGCGAAGTTGTCTTGAAAGAGCTTGGCAAGCTTCAAAGCTGTTTCGTCGAAGGCTGCGCGGTCGGTCCAAGTGTTCTTGGGAATCAGGATGTCATTCGGCACGTTCGCGCATTCTGTCACCGTCGCGAATCCGAACAACGGATCGACCGTGATTGGCGCGTCGGCAAGTTGGCCGGAGTGAATCGTATCCACGATGGCTCTTGTATAGGCGAGCTTGATCCAGTTGCCGATGCCGTAGGCACCACCACTCCAGCCGGTGTTGATCAGCCAGACGTTCGCCTTGTGCTCGGTAATCTTTTGCGAAAGCAACTCGGCGTACTTGCCCGGATGCCAGACAAGAAATGGGCCGCCGAAGCAGGGCGAAAAAGTCGCCTGTGGTTCCGTCACTCCTACTTCCGTGCCAGCGACTTTCGCCGTGTAGCCGCTAATGAAGTGGTATTCGGCCTGTGCTGGCGTCAGACGACTTACGGGAGGCAACACGCCGAACGCATCGCACGTCAGGAAGATCACGTCGGTCGGATGACCGGCAACGCAGGGGATCTTGGCGTTGGGAATGTATTCGATGGGGTAGGAACCACGCGTGTTCTCCGTGATGCGGGAATCGTCGAAATCGACGTGATGATCGCCCTCGTCGTACACCACGTTTTCGAGAACCGCGCCATAACGCAAGGCATCAAAGATCTGCGGCTCGGCATCGCGAGTCAGGAAGATGGTTTTCGCGTAACAGCCTCCTTCGATGTTAAAGACGCCGTTGTCGGTCCAGCAGTGCTCGTCGTCACCGATGAGCAAACGCTTGGGATCCGCCGAGAGAGTCTGACCACCCCCCAGACTTTGATCCAGTACGAGTGAGAGAATCGGGGTTAAGTAATTCGACTGTGTTCTGGAGGCTGAGGCGTAGCCGAA
>PBSM01000038.1 GCA_002726245.1 Planctomycetaceae bacterium
CGCGACGGAATCTCGCCGCCGCGTGCACCAAGACGCTCAACCGCATCCATTTTGTGCTCCGCAAGAACAACCTCGAATGGCACTACCCGACCAATCCCTTCGCCGCGGAGCCTGGCGAACTTCTTCGGCCTGACGCCCGGTTCGCGGAGCAGCGGCGAGAAGGAACGTTCGACATGCACGGCAACGTGTGGGAGTGGTGTTCGGATTGGTACAGCGAAGATTACTACGGCGGATCTCCCAGCCGCGATCCGGCAGGGCCTGCGTCAGGCTCAGACCGTGTGATACGGGGCGGCAGTTGGAGCTACGCGTCTCAGTGTTGCCGAGCGGCGGATCGCAGCGTGTACTCGCCGTCGAGCCTGTTCAGCTACCTCGGCTTTCGTGTCACCAGTTCTGTCGTGGCAGCCGGCGCTCCGAATCCAGATTCACTCGATGACAAGCTCGACAGATTACTGGATGGGATCGAGTAGCCTACGGCATTACTGGTCTTGCTCTCACTGTGGGCGTGACAAGCCCAACAGCGGCGAGTGGCGAAAGAAGGGCATTCCCTCAAAAGGTTACCTCTAGTGCTTGACGCATTTCCGTAGCGGTTGCGAAGCGTTTGGCGGGATCTTGCGATAGTGATCGCGTGATGGCGGAGGCGAGGAGAGGGGGGCTGGATAGCATCTGCCTAAAAGCGATGTCAAAGGAACCGGGCGAGCGATACGTCTCGGGCGGTGCGATGGCCACTGCGGTGCGAGAGTACTTGAAGCATTCGCGAGAAGCCGTAACGAAGACGGTGGCTCCGGTCGCCGACACATTGGCGGACGTATCGGTGCCCGCTTTCGCTCCGCCGCCCGTGCCGACACGAGCCGTTAACAATTTGGCTTCGCTTCGAAGACACCGACGACGACGAACGCAACGGCAGCCTTGGCTGTTGTGGTCGTTAGTTGGTGCCTGCGGCATCGTGCCGCTTCTGATCTTCCTGATCGTGATTGCCAACAATCAACACACGGAACCCGTAGCCCAAAGTACTCGAACGACCCCGGTCGCAGAACAACTTGCCTCGGAGAACCTGACGAGCGAGGAAGACGCGGACGATGGACTACCGGAAGCAATGGCACCAAAAACGGCGGAGAGCTTACCGGATCGTGCAGCCGACGCCACGATAACTCCGCAGGATCCTCCTGCGGCTCCAGAGGGTATCCCTCCCAAGCCTCCAGAAAGACTCGGCGACTTGCCGGGCCGATTTTCTCCCGATGACCGGCCACGCCGACCGCCAATGCGAACCGCTGCGCAGATCATCCAAGACTTCGACGGTAACGGTGACGGCGTGCTTCGAGCGGCTGAGATTCCGTTCGACCAACGTCCGCACATCATGCGAGCGGATGCCAATAAAGATGGGATTGTGGTCGAGGAGGAACTGGACGTCTTTCTCATCCTATTCCGGCCGGAGCCGCCGCGGTGATTGTGAACAATGTGAGTAGTCACACTGGTTATCGTTGTGTCACAGCTTTCGCGAACGATCCGATGGCTCGAAAGTACTCGTCCCAATTCAACGCCATGATCGAGTTGTGATCTCCGCGTGATAATCGCAGTAACTGCTTTTGCGTACTGCCAGCCCAACGGTGATTCCGTTCGGCATGTGAAATCTCGACAACACCATCATGCTCGGTGTGCATCACGAGTAGCGGGCCAGTGTAACTGGACAGTTTTGCTTTGTGATCGAAGTGCCGTTTGACTTCGGCCAAAAGTTCGTTCTCGCCAAAGTCTAGCGGCGAAAGATCGGTGTAGGCGAGAAACCTCTCGCCTGGATTGGCGATTCCGCTCTCGATGATCAAGCCGGCGATCTGAGGGTGCCGGCGGGCAAGTTCGATGGCATACAGAGATCCGATCGAACGGCCGAACACAATCGTCCGTTGCGGCGCGAGGCCAGCGGTATGAAGAACTGCTTCACCATCGCCGAGCATGGCGACAAGCTGAGCCTGGCCGGTCGATCCGCCATACTCGCGATACTCGACAAAGAGAGAGTTCAGTCCCAGGTCGCTGAGTCCATCCACCACATCCGGCAGATAGTCTGCGACAGCTTCGCCATTGCCATGGAAGTGGACGAGCGTCATCGCTTCGCCATCGACGATCTTCCGGTAACAAGCCAGTTGGGCATCGCCGCAATCGACGAGGAAAGGCTCAGGCACTCGCCTTGGTTGCGGAAAGAGATAGCAACCGCTGATAGCCGGCGAATCAAGAATGCTTTGCGACCGATCCGACATGCTGGTACCCATATTACTGGGCGTCGCCGATTGTTCAAAAATACAAGAAGCCGACGCCAAGGCGCCGGCTTCTTGCTGTTGAAATCACTCTCTGGGAGAGCTTAGACCAACTGAACGTTTTCCGCTCGTGGTCCTTTCGGGCCCTCACCTTCGTTGTAGGAGACCCTTTGTCCCTCTTGGAGTTCCTCGTAAGTCACACCTTCCAGGGCCGACATGTGGAAGAACAAATCCTTGCTCCCGCCTGTGTCGATGAACCCGAAACCTTTGTCCGTTAACCGCTTGATCGTACCTTCAGCCATCTCTTTTGCGTCCTCAATAACATCTCTTTTGCGGAAGTGTCTGACATACGTTACGCAGACTCCGACATCCGCAACACGAATTCTAGGGGGTCAGTATCCTACGTCAACAGACCTATTGGCTTCCAAGATGTTTTCCGCAAAACAAGTTGCGACAGTCGCGAGCCCGGCATTCCGCTAGTCCCACGGAGTCGTCTGCCGGTGGAGCCCCACTTCCCGAGCTTGATGTGTAGCGAGGATTGTAGCGTAAGTCGTTTGTTTCACAGCCCTTATCGGATTGATCAACACTGGTAGGAAACGAATCAGCAGGAACTGCGAATGCTCAGATCGATGCTCGGTGGCGACGCCACGGGAATTTGGGCAAGAACCCGATTAGCATAATTGTCGAAGTAGATCCCGCAAGCCGAGCGCGATCTACCACGCGCCGAAACTGTGCGACTCAGGTCTCGCTCGGCTCGCAAGACCTACGCGGAACGTGACGTCCGCGACTTGCCGATATGAGGCTCGTTCCTGATACTGGGCCGCGCACTGATCGTCGCTCTTTCCACGCGTGAAGCAGCATGAAAGTCGTCCTGTCTGTTGTCCAGGGGCCATGCCAGGGGCAAAGGTTCGAGTTCACCAAGCACGATACTTTCATCGTGGGGCGCGGTCGCCGCGCACACTGTCAACTGCCGGCCAAGGACGTTTACTTCTCGCGCATTCACTTTCTGGTCGAAGTGAATCCTCCGCGTTGTCGCTTGATGGACATGGGAAGCACCAACGGCACGCTCGTCAATGGCGAGCGGGTTTCCGCGTGCGAGCTGAAGGAGGGTGACGTTATTAGCGGCGGCGATAGTTTCTTCGAAGTGTCGATCGATTTCAGTGATAGTAGCGTCTTGATGTTACCGCCGGCCACCGACCTGGTTCCTAACTACGCTGGCCCGCCGCCCGTGATGGCATCGACGCTTGAGTACGCTGCGCCAGTCTCTTCCGCGTTCGATCCACCCGAGCCATCGAACGCTTGCCCCTTGTGCGGTGTTGCAATGTCCGCACAGGGCGGTGGCGGAACTGCTCAGTTAGGCGAGACTCCTCTCCCGTATTGTCGCAACTGTCAGTCGGAAATCGAGAAACATGAAGCCTGCGCCCGGGAACTATCGATTGAAGGGTACCGCATCGCCTGGAAGATCGGACAAGGCGGAATGAGGGTCGTTCATCTGGCGTGGTGGGAAAGTGGCATGTGCCCGGTCGCCATCAAGACCGTGATTCCCGCCGTCAGTGGCTCGCCAGCCGAGATGGATAGGTTCATTCGCGAAGCAAAGGTCTTACACGAACTAGACCATCCCAGTATTGTCTCGCTCGTAGATATGGGAAACAGCGGAGGCACCTTCTATTTCGCCATGGACTATATCCGCGGCCAAGATGCAACCAGATTCTCAAGGCCGAAGGTCCGCTGCCAATCCCGCGCGCAGTACGCTTAATCTGTCAACTCTTGGAAGCGTTTGACTTTGCCCATAGCAAAGGCTTCGTCCATCGCGACATCAAGCCCTCGAACTTGCTGGTCGCCAATCCCGGCTCCGATGAAAACGCTCATCTCGCCGACTTCGGCCTCGCCAAGGTTTATCAAGACTCGCGCCTCAGCGGCTTCTCGATGACCGGACTCACCAAGACCGGCGAGCTCTGCTGCAGCTACCCCTACGTCGCTCCCGAACAGATCACGAACTATCGCGATACCCTGCCTTCTGCTGATCTCTATTCCGCCGGCGCAACGCTATATCACCTACTAACTGGCCACTACATCTTCGACTTCCCCAAGCGCCCCGAGCAACAACTGCTCATGATCCTCCAAGATCCCCACATCCCCATCACCCAACGCCGCCCCGACATCCCCGGGGCAATACTAGGAGCAATGTGAGAGGGGCGATCAGGCTCGGCGATCAGAGTCTGCTGGACGACAGTGGCGACCGATCCTTCGAATGCCAACTGTCCGGTCAACATCTCGCACATGATCGCGCCAAGGCTATAGATGTCGCTCGCCGGGCAGATACGGTCCAGTTCGCCGCGGACCTGTTCGGGCGCCATGTACGCGGGCGTTTCGATCATCAAGCCGGATTGTGTGAGGTTGGAAGCGGCTTCCGCCAGGCGAGCCAGCCCGAAGTCCATGATCACCGGCTCTTTGTTGTGATCGATGATGATATTCGCAGGCTTGAGATCGCGATGCACGATGCCTCGCTGATGCGCCTCCTCGACCGCTTGCGCGAGCTTCAGGATCAACAACGCGACCTCACGTCCTGGCAATGCTTTGCCGGCGCTAGATGCTTCGCAAGCGTTTCGCCTTCGATGTACGCCATCGTGAAGTACTGAACGCCGTCCAACTCGCCAACGTCGTAGACCGGACATAGGTTGGCGTGCCGCAGCGTCGCCATGGCCCGAGCCTCACGCTGAAATCGCTGGATCGCTCCACGTTCTGTCTTATCGAACTTTGGAATTTTGATGGCAACATCGCGCTCGAGTTGCGTGTCCTTCCCGAGATACACGCCTCCCATCGATCCTTCGCCCAACGCACGCAACAACTCGTATCGTCCAAACGCAATCGGAAACGAAGCGTTGCGTAATTGCAGCGTGAGCGGTGCCGGCGAACTGCCAGCTTGCTTCGTCGTTGCGAACTTGTCTTCGATATCGGTCGGATCAGGACTTCGTGCGTTCATGTGTTCGATTAACGTAGGTCCGCCTTGCCGAGGCGGACGGCTCGCTGACGCATATGCTGGTGATCACGTCCGCCTCGGCGAGGCGGACCTACGAACAGGAGTCACTTTCTTCATTCTAGATGAATTGTTCGACAAATCTCGTACGAGACAACACTCCGAGTGCCAGGAATCCTCGGACGATGCGATTTATCTAGATTTGCTGTACAATTAGCGGCTCGACGCGCTTTCAAGCATTCGGAAAAACTCATCGGAGCGTCTTCTGTGGCAGATGCGTTGATTTTGCCTCTCGGAATCGTCACGGTTTCTCTCGTTGCTTTGCGTCTGGGAGTCATGACGGCCGCATCGCTGAGACAACTAAAACATCAACGTGAGCACGATCAACTCGCGCTGCAACTGCTTCGCGTGCGCATCGGCGAGGCCAAGAAACGTCGTGACGAAAACACGCTGGCCTGGAATGGTTATCGCAAGTTCGTGATTCACCAACAGGTCGAAGAGGCGGATGGTATTTGCTCCTTTTGCCTCAAGCCGCACGATGGCAAGCCGCTGCCGAGCTTCCGACCCGGTCAGTACTTGACGTTTCGCTTGAACATCCCCGGCCGAGAGAAGCCTGTCGTACGATGTTACTCGCTGTCGGATCGCCCTCGTCCCGATCAGTATCGTGTCACCATTAAGCGTGTTAGAACGCCGCGCGCCGCGCCGAGCGCCCCTCCCGGCCTCGTATCGAACTTCTTTCACGAGCAGCTTCACGAGGGTGAAATCCTCGATGTCCAGGCGCCGCGCGGCCAGTTCTTCCTCGATGTTGAGCAGGAACGCCCGTGTGTGCTGATCGCGGGTGGTGTGGGGGTGACGCCACTGCTGAGCATGATCAGCACGATCGCCGAGGCGCGTAGCGGTCGAGAGATACTGTTCTTTTACGGCGTTCGCGACGGCGGCGAGCATGCGTTTCGCGAAGTGTTCGAGCGGACGATCGAACACCACTCAAATATCCGCATGGTCGTCGCCTACAGCCAGCCAACGCCAGAAGATGAAAAGCGAGAAGGGCAGGACTATCACCATGCCGGCCGGATCGATATTGATCTGATCAAGAGCTACCTGCAATCGACGAACTACGAGTTCTACATCTGTGGCCCGCCGGCCATGATGGAAACACTCAACCAGCAACTATTGAAGTGGGGTGTCGCGAAGAAAGACATTAAGACCGAAGCGTTCGGTCCCGCGACCGTCAGCCGGGCGTTTATGAAGCCCAAGCCAGCCGCCAGTACTC
Organism: Planctomycetaceae bacterium; assembly: GCA_002726245.1. Classification (GTDB taxonomy): domain Bacteria; phylum Planctomycetota; class Planctomycetia; order Pirellulales; family Pirellulaceae; genus PBSM01. The sequence goes on from PBSM01000038.1 coordinate 6,491, forward strand.
AAGCCCCGGCAGCCGCCTCCGTAAGCATTACGTTCTCGAAATCCGGGAAACAGTGCGGTTGGGAAAAAGATGGCACGAACTTGCTTGATCTTGCCCTGGCCAACGGCGTGCAGATCGAATCAGGCTGCCGCGCGGGCAACTGCGGAACGTGTGCCGTCGCGATTAAGACGGGCAAAGTCACGTATCTCACCGAACACGGTGCTGAACTGGAAGAAGGCACTTGCTTGACATGTATTGCCGCGCCGGATGGTGATGTCGTTCTTGATGCGTAGCGATGTAACTTTGACGGATCGCAGTGAGTATCGAATATCGCACAAGGAATGTAGAAAGTAGAAGTTCAGATTTCGACATTCCTTGTTCGATATTCTCCTTGTTTGTGGCTTCAAGCCTGCAGCGGAGTTTGAATCTGCTCGTTGCCAAGTTAAAATCACGATCCGGCGAATTCGCAAGCCACACAACAGGGAGTCTTCACATCATGAGCCGCATCGCGCTGTTTGCAACCGCGCCAATCGTCAGCGTCCTTCTGCTACCACTGGTCAGTTCAGCTCAGCAAACAGTTCCTCCGGAGAAGGTTGTTGGACGACAACTTTGTAAGGTCTGTCACGTGTCGGAAAACGCAGTGTGGGAGCATTCGTCGCACAACACAAAGTCTTGGAGCCTGTTAGATCACCCGAAAGCCGCTGATTTTGCGAAGGCGATAGGCGTGACGAATATCAAAGGCGCGTCGGCCTGTACGCAGTGTCACGGCACACAACAGAAAGTGCGTGGTACGCTGAAGATTGCCCAAGGAAACTCGTGTGAATCGTGCCACGGCGGCGCGGGTGGAGCAGGGGGGTGGCTGCAACAACACTGCGACTTCGGCTTCGGCCGTAAGATCACTCGCGACATCAAGATGGCGGATCTGCTGGCCGACCGTGCTAAGGAAACGAAAGAACACCGGGCCGCGCGCGACGCAGCCTGCGATAAGGCGGGCATGAGGCGTTCGGCGAACGCGTTCGACATTGCTGCGAACTGCTTGAATTGTCATTTGGTGCCGAACGAGAAACTCATTGAGGCGGGCCACGCCATGACGACTCGATTTGAGTTCGTCGAATGGGCACAAGGCGAGGTTCGCCATAACTTGTTGCTTGATGCCACGAAGAATGCAGAGGTTCCGACAAACTGGACCGATGAGTTGCGCAATGGTCCAGGACGGACGGCGGAAGGTCGCAAGCGGTTGATGTATGTCGCCGGGCAACTGGCCGACTTGGCGATTAGCTTGAAGAATCGAGCTACCGTCACTTCGACGAAACGCGGCTCGCTCGGCGACGAAGCGAACGATCGAATTCTCGATCTGCAAGAGGAACTCGAGGATCACGGTGTTCTTGAGTTGAAGCCCGCGCTAGACGCTCTCGCGGGCATCGACAAGAAGTCGCTTCGCGAGATCACGGCCAACGACAAGCAGATCTATGGCAAGGTGGCGGGAACAGTTGCAGCGGCGGCACGCAAGTTCGTCGAAGCCCATCAAGATGGAAACAAGTTGCCCGCGGGAATCGACATCCCAACCAAAGCCAAAGGCGAAGCATACGTGCCCTAAAGTAGCCCTCACGCGGAGCGTGAGGGCTACTTTAAACAGCGAAAGGAGTCGGAACTTGTCACCGAAATCACGGCTTAACGTAACGCTCTTGTTGACGCTATCGATCCTCATACTGCTCATCGCGGTTTGCGTCTCCTATCCGCAGCGACGAGCGAGTGCTCAAGACGCACCTAACGAGCTGGAAGCCGTTCAGCCTCCTGTCGTTAACCCGATGCGAGTTGAAGGCCACGCCAAGTGCATTGATTGCCACAAGCTGGAGGTCAAAGCGTGGCTTGCTTCGAAGCACGCGACACGTGCATTTGATCTGCTGCGAACCTCGCCAAGATCGAGGAAGTACGCGAAGCATCTCGGTATCCGCCCATCTGATATCGCCAAGAAGTCCGTTTGCGTGAACTGTCACGCCACTCCGATGATCGATGAAGCGGGCCGGCGCAGCGTCCTCAGCGGAGTCTCTTGCGAATCATGCCACAACGCTGCAGGCGGCGAGGACGGCTGGTTGAATCGGCACGCGAGTTACGGACCCCGCGGGACACGCCGCGAGCAAGAGTCGGACAGCCACTATCAGGCTCGAGCGGCGGCTTGCGAAACAGCCGGTCAGCTTCGCACCGAGAATCTGTATCAGCTCGCGAAACGCTGCTTTGCCTGTCACGTTGTTAGCGATGAGAAGCTCGTCGAAGCGGAGCATGATCACGGCGACCGCTTTGAACTCGTCACGAAGATGCTTGGTGAGGTTCGTCACAACTTCTCCCAGGATACGGCAACGAATGCAGAAGTCGCGACGCTTTGGACGGATTCGTTGCACTACGCCGCCGGCCGCACTTCGACCGGGCGAAAGCGTGTGGTGTTTATCGTTGGCCAGTTGGTCGATCTGGGGACAAGTTTGCGAAGCTTAGCGACGGGCACGGAAGAGAATGATTTCACTGACCTGATGATCGATCGAATTGACGAGGCATTTGGTTTGCTCGCGGAAGACCTGCTCGAAGAGGTCGAAGACACCGAGCTACCGGAAATCGAACAAGCCGTCGAAGCTGTGGATCCGGTCTTCGAGAAACTCGACGACGATGGTTTCTCGACGGACGACAAGCAACTCTATCTCGAAGCGGCCTTGCAAGTCGGGAGAGCTGCGCAAGCCTTTGCCGCGCGAGACGGTAGCAAGCTCGAAGAAATCGACGACCTCGACTTGCTTCCAGAAGGTCCCTTCGCAGGTGTTTATCAACCGTGAGCAACAACACTGCCATGTTCCCGAAGCCAAGCATTGAACCGGGTGCCTGGGGCTTGGGTTTACCCACATTCTTTCTAGTCCTGAAGGGACGAAATGATGTAGCCGGGGGTGTAACCCCCGGAAGTAGTGCAGCATGAACAAGCAGAGCCCTGGAGGGGCGACATTCTTGACACACGGACACCCGATGTCGCCCCTCCGGGGCTTGGGTTCGTGGGGCGAACAGTTCCGTGGGCTAAGGCCCACGGCTACATTCCGTCGCCGCTACGCGGCTGAAGATATGGGTGAACCTAAGGGCTGGGGTCGAGCGCAGCGAACCCCCAGATTGCAGCGACGCGGTTGGCTCGCTGTGCTCGACCCCAGCCACCCGTTGGTCATTGGTCATTAAAAGCGTTGGTCATTCGCCCGCCATGCCTACCTTCGAATCGATTCAACGTCCCGAGCGCTGGAGCGTTCCCTTTTCGGCCGACATGTCCGACAAGAGGGTTGATCGTATACTCACCGTTGAACCGTTCAGAACACTGGACCCGAAACGTTTCCGCGGCAAAGTCACCTTGCGAGGAATTCTGAAGAACGACGCGAGGCTCCTGCGATACGGTCCCGGCGACATCGTCGTTCGACAAGGCGACTGGGGCAACTCGGTTTTTTTCGTTGTCTCCGGCCTGTTGCGCGCTGACTTAGGAGCTGCAAGCAGCCTTCCCGGCGAAGTGCTCGGGCGTCAGAAGCTGCGACGAAAGAGCTTGTTTGAGATCCTTGCTCAGTTGTGGAACAATCCCGCCGACCCCGAAGTCCGTGACGTCGAAAGCTATCGGACGGATCCGAGGATCGGAACTCGTGAAGTCGATTCGCAGACACGCATCTACTTGCAAGACGTGTCCGCGGTTCTCGACAAATACCGCACGGCCACCATCGCAGTGGGGCAGTTCTTTGGCGAAGACGCTGCACTTGGTCGTACGCCGCGCCAGGCAACCGTCTTTGCGGAACGATCGACGGAGTTGCTAGAGATCCGATGGCAAGGCTTACGCGATTTGATGCGCCGCGACGACGGGATTCGGGCGCATATCGACGATGTATTTCGCGAACGGGGCCTGAAGTGGTTCTTAATGAACACGCCGATCTTCAAACACCTCGACAAAGATGAGATCGCGGAAGTTGTTAGCCAAGCCGAGTTCGACACGGCTGGTCAATACGATTGGGCGGAAAGCTTCAAGCATCTTGTCAAGCAAGGGATCGAAACGAACCTCGAGCACGAGCCTGTCATCGCGGAAGAAGGACACCATCCCAACGGCGTCATCATCATTCGCAGCGGACTCTCTCGCCTCAGCAAACGCTACGAGCACGGTCACCGCACGATCGGCTATCTCACTCCAGGACAAATCTATGGACTAGATGAGATCATCGACGGTTGGTTGAGCAAGACTCCGAAACCGCTGTCTGCCTCCCTGAGAGCGATCGGCATCGCGACGGTCGTCGTGATCCCAACGCGTCTGATCGAGAAGCTGCTCTTGGAGAACGCTGATCGTCGTCGCCTGGCGAAGCGCGGCAAGGACGCTAGAGATCCTCTCACAAACAGCCCGAAGATCGATACGACTCGGATCAACGCGGACTTCGTGGACTTTCTTGTTCAGAATCGCTATGTCAACGGCACGGCAACGATGCTGATCGATATGGATCGATGCACACGCTGCGATGATTGCGTGCGAGCCTGTGCCACGGCTCACGACAATAATCCTCGCTTTCTTCGCCGCGGTCCAATTCAGAACAACATCATGGTCGCGAACGCTTGCATGCACTGCGAAGATCCTGTCTGCATGATCGAGTGTCCGACTGGAGCGATTCAGCGTCGTGTGGAAGAAGGTCAAGTGACGATCAACGATTGGACGTGTGTCGGCTGTGGCGTGTGCGCGAGCAATTGCCCTTATGATGCGATTTGCATCGTCGAAGTTCGACACGACGGTGGCGATTTCATTCGCGATGACAAGAAGCATGCCCCGATCGTGAAGGCGACGAAGTGCGACTTATGTGCCGATCAATGGGGCGGTCCGGCGTGTCAACGCGCCTGCCCACATGATGCCTTGGTACGCATGGACATGAGTGATATCCCGAAGCTCACCGATTGGTATACACGTAATGTAGCCATCACGCTCCGCGTGATGACGAGCGGCAGTTGAATCGACGTCCACTAGCACCAAATGGAATAAAGGTGAATTCGTATAAACTTTGACATCGAACGCTTTCGTCCCCTCCGAGCAAGCTTGGAGGGGACGAAAGCGTAAAAGCGTAAAACTTCAATGTGAACACACCGTTGGTCAAATTCCGTTTGGTGCTAGAGCATCCAGCACGACCAACAATCAACGTCATACAAACTTCCGCTTTCCTCACGCGGAGCGTGAGGGCCACATTGCCCGACACGAACTACCTCGCATGCAGAAGCACAATCGTCACCGAATCCGCAACCTTTCGCTGCTCGTCGTGAGCGCTGTCGTGTTGTGGTTGCTGCACGGCTTGGCAGAGACGGCGTTGCGGGATACGGCTCGCCTTAGCGGCTGGCTGCTATTTGGAATGATCGTGTTCCTCGCGGCGTACAATGTGCGGAAGAAACTGCCGTTTCTTCCACTGGGTTCCTCCGCGGCTTGGCTGCAGTTTCACATCTACGTCGGACTACTGACAGCGGTCGTGTTTGGGCTGCATATTGGATGGCGTTTGCCGAACGGCGGCCTTGAGACGCTTCTCGCCTCGCTTTACGGGATCGTGTTTGTCAGCGGTGTCGCCGGACTGGCCCTCTCCCGTTCGCTTGCGAAACGACTGACCACGCGCGGCAACGAAGTCATGTTCGAACGGATCCCCGTCTATCGCAAACGCATCGCGTCCGAAGTCGAGACGATCGTGCTGACTTCTCTCGATACTTCGGAATCGACCGCGATAGCCCAGTTCTACGCGGAACGCCTACGGCCGTACTTTTCTGTTACGCGCAACTTCTGGCATCACTTGTTGCAATCGAATCGGCCGCGATTCGCATTACTGAGCGAGATGAAGGCTTATCATCGTTTTCTGAACGACGACGAACGCCTCGTCATGCTAGACCTCGAGGATCGTGTCGCGGCGAAGGACGACCTCGATTATCAACATACATTGCAGGCGACGCTGAAGTATTGGCTGTTCGTTCACATTCCGATCACCTATGCTCTCGTGGCATTCGCCGTCTTCCATTTGATGCTGGTTTCGTCATTCGCGGGAGGTGCATGGTGAGCGACGGACCCAGGCATGGAGCAAACTTCAACGAGGACGATTATGCTCGGCCCTTTCAACCGTTTCGTTGCGGCTGGGCTGACGAAGGGAACGCCTGTTCGCTTGGCCCGACGAGATTGGGGATCTGCCGTTCGGCGCACGAATGCGCTCCCTATAAGGAAGGCGATACGTGGACCTGCGCGAGGACGAAAGCTCACGGGGGCGCCTGTGAGGAGGGACCATTGCCGGACGGCACGTGCTGCGCCTCGATCCAACGCTGCCAACCAGTTCGCAACGTTCTTTCGAAGCGTGGCCTTGTCTCGCTCTGCGTCTTCGCGCTCGCCGTGGGAGCCGGCTTCATCATGTTGGCTTCCCCCTCTCGAAGTGACGTGGCGTCACCAGGCGACCTTAGCCCTCAACATCGTCAAGTTGTTCAGCGATGTCAGGACTGCCATGTCGCTGGCGATGGCAAGTTATCGGACTGGATCCATGCGTCACTTGATGGCAAGGCAGCGGAGCAGCAGAGTCAACTCTGTGTGAACTGTCATCGCGACCTCGGTGACCACGCGATGCAGCCGCACGGTTCGTCCGCACTGACGCTGGCGTCACTGACCTCGGCGGCAGAAGCTCGCGATGAGCGAGCCTCTTCACAAACAATTGTTAGCATCGCGAAGAGCATCTTCGGTTCCCCGACTGAGACGCACGCCGCGCTTGCTTGCGCGACTTGCCACAAAGAACATCATGGCGACGACTCGCTCACCGAATTGACAAACAATCAGTGTCAGACATGCCATGCGAGAGCATTCGACAGCTTCGCTCATGGGCATCCAGAGTTTGCGAACTATGTCTACAAACGTCGCACGCGGATCTATTTCGACCATGCATCGCACTACGGCCAACACTTTATGCAAGCCGGCGGAGAGACCGGTTCGGAGGCGGCTAAACACGCCTGCAATAGTTGCCACGTCCCAGACACGACTGGGCGATACATGCTTGTTCGAGACTTCGAGCAGAGTTGCGCGAGTTGCCATCAAGAGCAAATCGAAGATGACAGCTTACCGGGGCTTGCAATCCTTGCTTTGCCCGCTCTCGATCTTGCAACCCTGCGCGAGAAACAGATTGAGATCGGCTACTGGCCGAAATCGTATCCATTACATGTTGAAGCCTCAGGGCAACTCACGCCGCTCGCCCGATTACTGCTGAGCGGCAGCGACGACTTCCCCAATGCGTACTTCACCATTGGCAAACTCGATCTGAGTGATCTAACGAGTGCAAGTGATGAGGAATTGCAAGCGGTAGGGAAAGTCATCATGCAGTTCAAGACGATGCTATCCGAGATCGCAACCGGTGGTCATCCCGAAGTGAAACGCCGGTTGTTGACTGTGTTCGGCGGCGCCGTTGCCGAGGCACAGACGCTGGCACTTGCCAACTCGCTTCCGATCGACTCGCTCATGGACATGCGAGACTGGCTTTCTGAAGCGAACGGCACGGAGGACACCGAAGCTTCGTCAACATTGCCGAATCCGACCGAAGCGCTTGCGGCCGAACGAGCACGTGTGACCGGAGTAGCCAGCGGGTGGTATCTGCATCCATCCAGCTTCTCGCTGCGATATCGTCCGAGCGGTCACGCGGATCCGCTTTTGAAGACGTTGCTCGACATTAGGGCAGGCGCGCTTCCCCACCGTGCTGCCACGCCGCTCGGTGTCGCTCACCGCGCACTACGAGACGCTTATCGCCAACTGTCATCGCCGTTTGCGGTCGGGCGTTGTACGAAGTGTCACAGCGTTGAGTACTTCGGAGGCCAGAACCATGTGAACTGGCGACCATACACGCCACCGCTTGACCGGCACGACTTCACCAAGTTCAGCCACGCCCCGCATGTCACGATGTTGAAGGATGAGGCTTGCGCGAACTGCCACGAGTTGGTCTCGTTGTCAAGTGCTTCCGAGTCACTCTATCGCCCCGAGTTTCATCACTCGGATTGGACTCCTGCGACGGATGCCAGCGTGTTCGAAAATAACTTCGCTCCGCCGCTTAAAGTTGGCTGCGTCCAATGCCATACAGAACAGACCAGCCGAGACAGTTGCTTGACCTGCCACAACTATCACGTCCGGTAACCCTCGCTTTGGCGCCCTCAGAACCAGTATCTCCGGAATAACTGGATAAATCGTCATAACCGGACCGATCCGTAAAGTGTGTTATAGACAACACTTAACGGACGTAAGCCTTGCCTGACCCGCAAAGTTTAACAGGATGCAACAAGCTGGAGAGTTCACGCCGCCCGTAACGGCATCTCCTGCTTAATCGCGAGCTCAAAAAGGCCCAGTCATGACGAATACGAGTCGGTTCGCCGGAATTAGTTGTATGTGGTGCATCGTCATCGCTTCACTCAATGTCCATGCACAGCAGACGCCAAAGGTACAGCAAGCAGCCGCGCAGCGCTTCCCGTACGACTTGCTCGAAGCAAAGCTTAACGAGCGAACTCGCGTGTGCGATGCCGCAGTCAGCGAGCTGAAACGCCACGGTATCTCTTCCGGCGTTCGATCCACATCGAGTGGCTGCCCAACCGACCCTCAGCAGCGATCCGCGACAGCCGTCGTACGAACGGTGTCGAGTGAATCGCCGGTCGAATCGAAACCAGTGAGCATGCACATAGGCGATGGCGAACAACATTCGTCGCCGCCTCGTCCTGCGTCTGTCAGTGTTGCCATCAACGAGTCGCACGCAGCCTGCTTCGAAGGCGATCCATTCCCCTCGGCGAAAAGATGCCAGATTTGCCACCCGGGGCACTATCGCGAATGGTCTGCATCGCCGCATGCGTACTCACAACTCAGTCCGGTCTTCAACGCGATGTCTAGCGCGTTGATCGCGCTGAACAATGGCACGTTGGGCGACTTCTGCATCCGCTGTCACACGCCCGTTGGCATGGCGCTGCTGGAACCGAAAGTGATGCCGAATGCGGATCGACATCCCGCGGCGCGGGAAGGGGTAACGTGCGTCGTGTGCCATCGTATCAATCAGAACTGGGGAAAGGGTGCGGGCCGGCAAGCGCTAGTCGCTGGCGGATTGAACTCGCCGATCTATGGCCCTGTCGGTAACCAAGTCCTGGCAGACGTGCTGTCCAATCCGGATCGGTACGGTGTGATGACGTCAAGCGGCGATCCGGACGAACGAGGCAGAGAAGTGCATGGCGAAGTCGTTCCATTCTTTGCACTGACGACATCCTCGAGCTGTGGTTCGTGCCACGACGTGCTTGCTCCAAACGGATTCCGACTGGAAGATGCTTTCAGTGAGTTCAAGACGTCACCGTCCGCGAGGAAGAAGCATCAAAACTGTCAGGATTGCCACATGGGCATCTCGCCCGGTGAGGCTTCAGGGTACGCGTTCGAGCCTGCGGCGAAAGTTGGCAACGCCTGGACGCAGTCTCGCAAGCGCACCAATCACATGATGATTGGCCCCGATTACTCGATCATCCATCCCGGTCTGTTCCCACACAATCCGGCGGCCGTGCGAGAAGAGAATCCAGCCTATCAGGACGAGTTCGAAACGGGGCTCGCCACGATGCGCGAGTGGCTGCAGTTCGATCATGAGGCCGGCTGGGGAACGGAGCGGTTTGAGCAAACTGCTCCGGACGCGCAGACGTTCCCGCCAGCGTGGCAAGATCAGGCTCGTCGTTTCCGGGCGCGAGACATTCTCGACGATCAATTTGAATTGTTACAGGAAGCCGATCGTGCTCGGCATCAAGTGCTGACGGCCGGATATCAACTCGGCGAGATCATTCTGGACAAGATCGACCGCCATGGTATTCGCTTCAGCATCAACGTCGCAAACGGTACTGATGGGCATGGCGTGCCGACAGGATTCGATGCCGAGCGAGTGGTCTTCCTACGCGTCAGCGTTTGGGACCGGAACAGTCAACTCGTGTTCGTCTCGGGCGATTTGGACCCCAACGGTGATCTTCGTGACAATCACTCGGCTTACGTCCACAACGGCGAATTGCCGCCCGACCGGCAACTGTTTTCGCTGCAATCGCGGTTCATTACCAGAAACGTCCGCGGAGGCGAACGCGAGCAAATCGTTCCCATCCCGTATTCGCTCGACCCACTTGTCTACACGCGGCCGGCGACCCGTCCCTTCACCGTGCAAGGAAGTCCGCTCGGTGCGCGCAAGCACAAACAGGGCATCGAAGTCGGCGGCCATCGCTGGGCGCGGTATCACATCCGTCGTTCCCAACTGACGTGCGACGGCCCCTACTGCTGCCAAGTACAGTTAGTCGCTGGCATGGTACCCGTGAACCTGATCCATATTATCTCGTCAGTCGGGTACGACTACGGCATGAGCGCGCGCGAAGTTGCTGACGCGGTCGTCGCCGGGCACATGGTGCTTCACTCGCGCTCGGCGGTGTTCCCTCTTGATGAATAGACGCGGATAAGAAATCCGAGATCCGAAAACAAGCACAAATGACCACTTTCAAGCCCCGAAACTCCTGCATCAAGCCAGTCTCGCAACGGCGAGCTATTGAGCATTTGAGATTATGGTTTCGCATTAGTTTCGTATTTGTCCTTGCCCTCTCCACTGCACCCGTCGCGTTGTCCCAAGAAGAGCTGTTGTCTCCCGACGACTTCGAGATCGTTGTCGACTTCCCTTCTGACGAGCCGCCGTTGTGGAACAAGTTGTTGGAGGCGGGGCCGACGGCGCTGTCCTGGCCGAACGAGCCGCTGGGCCATTTCTTCAGCGGTGTCTTGGATTCCGATCGCTATCAATCGGAAACAGAACTGAGCGAACAGCCACTTGGATTACAGGAGATCCCTTCGCGTCCGCCGTTGATCTTGGAATGGAACGAGCTATTTCTGGGACCAGGATTTCTTGAACAGGGAATCGAAATCCCCACAGGCGCCGTCTGGCGTCCGTCGCTGTGGGTATTCGGCCAATTTCGCACAGGCGTCCAGTACATGGATCGTGACCGGGCGATTGATCCGGTGGCAGAGTGGACGAACCGCCTCGATCTCTTCGGACAAGTGAACTTGTCGGGAACGGAACGGATCCTAGTGGGCATGCGACCGTTGGACGAAGAGCATGGCGGAGATCGCACCTTCACAGGATACGACTTCCACAACGGCGATTGGATCGATGGTTGGAATCCGGATTTCCAGACGTTGTTCTTCGAGGGCGACTTTGGCGAGATATTCCCGCATCTCGATCCGTACGACGTGCGCGCTCTCGACTACGGTTTCTCCGTCGGACGCATGCCGTTGTTGGCTCAGCAAGGACTGCTTATCAACGAAGACGCGATCGACGCCGTAACGGTGACCCGCAATACGCTCAGTGGTCACGGGAACATTAACCTTCGCATGACCGGCGTTTACTCGTGGCGCGGCATCAATCGCAACAGCCCCGTCGGGCCGCCGAACGACTTCGATCCCGGCTCAGAAATGATTGCGATTCTGACCGAGAGCGACTTCGCCAAACGAACGGTCAACCTGGATGCCGCCTATGTTTATGGCGACGACGCGTTTGGCGACCTGTTTGCTTTTGGTGCCAGCGCGATCCGGCGGCATCACGGGTACCACAACGTCTATAACTCGTCGGTCCACGTGCTCGCGTCGTTCCCAGACGGGCCCCGGACCGATTACACCGACCAAGGCGAGTTGCTGTTTGCTCAAACGTCGTGGACGCCGCACCACAGCGAGGACTTGATCTACGTGAACGCCTTTTGGGCCATCGATCAGTTCACCTCGTCGGCGCGCGGTACAAGGATGGGCAGTCCGCTGGGACAAACTGGGCTGCTGTTTGCCGGGATCAGCCTGGGAAACTACGCGGCCCCAATTCCCGCCAAAACCGACGACGTTGTCGGTGCCAGCCTGGGCTACCAGTTCTTCTTCGAAGGCGCAAAGCAGCAAGTCATCTGGGAACTCGGAGGATTCAACGAAACGAAGGACGAGAGACGCGGCACCATTGGAACGGGGCTGCGATATCAGAAGGCGCTTGACCAGCATTGGATCTTCCTGCTGGATGGGTTCGTGGCCAAGCAGGAAGGCGAGCGAACGTCGCAAGGGGCTCGATCGGAGTTGCTAATCAAGTTCTAAAATGGAAGCAGGATATCGATCATCATGAAGACGGACTCGAAACATGTCCGCCGGCTCGCTGTGCTGGCGCTGGTTTGTTCAATGGCTCACGCGGCGATCGCGGGAGGACGCATCTGCCATCACTGTGGCAGTGATAAGCACGTGAAACCGGTCGTGCGATTGGTCAAAGTTTGCGAGGAGGTCGAACTCCCGAAGTACGCTTCTCTGAAGCAAGAGGTCTTCTTTCCTGATAAGGGGGCTGTTTGTCACGTCGGTTATCGTTGCGATACCTACTGCAAGATATGGCGGGACTGTGATTGCAACTCGAAAGGGCCGGGCGATCTGCCTTTGATTCAGGATCCGTTGCAAACGTCGCCCAAGATGCCGTTACCGCCGTTGCGTTGCTCGTGCTACACCAAGTCAGGTTGTGTGACGCTGTTTGGCGCGAAGCCGGCGGGCTGGCACGAAGGCTGCATCGTTCGAGAGCGAGTTGCCGCGCCGAAGATCCTCGTTCCCTTGTTGAAGTGGGAAACAGTCCCTCTTTGCAAAGATTGCGCGGTTCGGAAGTAGCAACACTACATGTCCTAGCCACCAAGTGGCGGAATGGAATAGCCGGGGGCGTGAGCCCTTGTTGTCTTACACAAGTCCGAAACCGCAGAGCGGTGGCATGCGCAGAGCCCGTCTACATATCGAACTCGCGACATCACTGCAATTCTACGGCGATGAAGCGAAACGCACAGCAACGGTCGGCTATACTGCTCGCGGATGACATTGTCGCTTTCCTAACGTGGCGTAACCGCAACCAAAGTAGGACGGACGCCTCGTCCATCTTACAAATGTGCCAATGC
>PBSM01000039.1 GCA_002726245.1 Planctomycetaceae bacterium
CCGAGCCACCGCTGCTCGGGCATTCACTCACAAACTTAGCGCTACGTGTTTCGCCCGCCGAGCGCTACGTTTTCTGACCGCCGTTTATAGATGCCACTGTCCTGCGTGTTGATGCCAAATGCAGATGCCTGGCGCGGGGCTCGATGAACTGACGCCATCGGGAACAAGCAGCAAAGCCGGAATAGGATCGTCCGCTTCCGCTTCGTACGTGATCTTCTCGATCCGATAGCCTTCCTGCTGAGTCGTCTCGATAATCGTCGGCTTCAACGGACAGGGCTCCGGCCAAGCGCCCCCCAAACCAGCGAGCAGTCGATCACGAAAATCGGCGGTTGCCATGGTCGTGTCCTTTCAGTGAAACCTCGCCGATAACGAGACTAGTGCTTCGTCAAGTCTAGAAAGTGGGGTAAGCATCCTGCTTGCCGTGTGTTTCGCCCGGTGAATCGCAAGCTGGAAGCTTACGCCACGAAACTACGACCCCAAGTTTTAGTTTTGACGAAGCACTAGTCAACCTTCTCGCGGAACAAACGTTGGATGTCTGGATGCCCGTGAGCATGGCGAGCCCGAGATCGAGGCTCTGATTCTGTTCGGCAATGAATCGCCCGACCCCGATAAAGCTCTCTTCGCCCGTGTCGGTCCACTCGACGCGCGTCATTGCTTCGGCTGACCGTTGCCGTCGAGTTCAGCAATAAGTTGCTGTCGTGCTCGACTGAAGTCGGCTTCCTTAACCCGACCGGCTCGCTCGTCCTCGATAGACAACCGCATCTGCCGGCGAATCTCGTTAGAATTCGCGAAAGCCGGAATTGCCATCTGAATCAGCGCGGAAACGAGCGCGTCCTCGTTGTCGTGCCCTCCCTTGGTCACCATCTCCGCCACGACTGGCTGCAAAGCCAAGGGGATTTCTACGTTCATGCTCATCGGCACCCTCCGTACGTCCATCATATCATAGTCGTGGTGTAGCAACACGGCATCTCCATCGCCTGTCGGTGACGCAATCCCGGCAAAATAGCTGGCGGGTTATTGAATGGGTGGCTTGGTTTGGAGTAACATCGTTCTTTCGCAGACATAACCTTGGATTACGGAAGAGATTAGCACTGAAGGTTGAACGCCATGGCGAAGAAAGCAAACGCAGAGGCCGAAACTAAGGAAACTCAGGGCGCCGATCAGAAGCGCGTCCTGCTTGTTGATGACGATCCGGAGATCGTCGATGCTTTGCGATACGCGCTAGAAGCCAAAGGCTTCGAGATCTTGATTGCTCGCGACGGCAATCAAGGGCTGGCCATGGCCGAGCGGGAAGATCCCGATCTAGTAATCCTCGACATGATGATGCCCAAGCGCAGCGGATTCCTCGTCCTCGAAAAGCTGCGCCGTACGCGGGACGTGCCAATTCGTGTCGTCATGATCACGGCCAACGAAGGCAGTCGCCACAAAGCCTACGCCGAAATGCTGGGCGTCGATGACTACATCCGCAAGCCCTTCCCGATGGACCGACTCATCGAAAGCGTCCAGCGGCTGTTGGCGTAAGCCAGCGGCGGACAGTTCTTGAGACAGACTGCTGTTTCATCTCGTGCAAGTGGAGAGTGCTGTTTCTGTCTTTCGGATCAACGGAAGAGCAGCACGAACAGCACCAGCGACGCCGCTGCTCCGATGCACGGGACGAGCCAGAACTTTCGCCAGTCCGTCACCTTGATCGTCTCGCCGGTCTCCGGGTGGGTCTCTTCGGTCGTCAGCTTCTGGTTCAGCCAGCCGGAAGCCTCGGTGCCGATGTACATGCCAAGACCGTAGGTGAGGACGGCGAAGAGGGCTTGGCCACTCGCGGCGATCGCCTTGGGGGCAGTGTTGTCGACATGCATGAAACCGGCCGCGAAGAAGAAGTCAAAGCAGATACCGTGAAGGGCGATGCCGGCGATTATCAGGGGAAACGGTCTTCCCACGGCGAAGAGGCCGTAGCGCAACGCCCAAGCGAACATTCCGATGACGAGCACCATCTTCATACCGAGCGATTCGACGAACCAGGCCAGCGTGAACATAAAGAAGATCTCGACAAACTGCCCGATCGACATCATTGGGCCGATGTCGCGCGGTTTCACACCGACTTTCTGCTCGAGGTAGAGAGCCGTGAAACTGAAGTAGAAGGCCAGCGCGATCGTGATCACGAACGACACGCCGAAGAAGACGGCGAAGGACGGCTCCTGCAGCAGTTCAAGAGCCTGCATGAAAGGTATCGTCCCCTCTTCGGCCGTAGGAGGTGTGTGCGGTAACGCGACGAAAGAAAAGATCCCGAGCACGATCGAGAGCGCTCCCGCGATGAGCAGCGGGCGGTTGTTCATCGGCTGCCCCACCGGAATGACGAGCTTCAGCGACAGTCCGGCGAGGATCCATCCGATCGTGCCGAGAACCCGGATGGTCGGAAAGTGGCTGACGTCCGCGTGGGTGAAGACGATCGAGTTGACGAGGGACAGCGTGGGCGAGTAAGCCAGACAGTATGCCAGCGTCGTCCAATAGAACGCCTTGGGATCGCGGATCTTCGCCAGAGCGAATAGAAGGATGCCACCGATGATGTGCGACCCGGCCATCACCCACTCGCTGGCTAGGTACCGATCCGCGATCGTACCCATGAACAAGGGCGCGACGATCGATCCGAGCGCCATGGTGGCGTAGACTCTGCCGATCTGCTTGCGGGTGAACCCGAGGGTGTTGAGGTAGTTTCCCAGCACGACCCACCAGACGCCCCAGATTGCGAACTCGAGGAAGTGCATCGTGGAGAGAGAACTTCTAAGGCCCCAGCTCAGCGGTGCTGGATCGGCCTGCGCGAATAGAGTCAAGTCCACGCGATCGGCTCCTGTCTCTGGACGTTTCGGGATCGAATCTTGAAATGGGCAGTCTTACTAGACCTCAAAGCCTAAAGGAATCCGGCGGAAATAACAGACCCTACACCGGATCCCCGCAACCGAAATCAGTTGTAGACCAGCGTTCCGATCTATTGTTGCCACGTCGGGAGAGCCGTAGACTCACGAGCAATCAGGTGACCCGATGTCGAGTGGCTCCCGAATTCAAGTGAATGAGCAAGTTTGGCTGTCGGTTTTGAAAGCAGCCGACAAAGCTCAGTGCGTTTGCCTCCTGAATGATCGGGACATGTACGAGCGTCTGCTTCGAGTTCCTCATCCGTATCGTGATGCGGACTTCGAGCAGTTCCTTACCATCGCAGCAGAGGCGACGAGGAAGCATGGGCATCCCGTGCACTTCGCGATCCGCCACGAAGCGCACGGACTGATCGGCGGCTTCGGATTCGAAGGGCTCTGCTTCGGCCATCGCGTCGAGCTTGGATACTGGCTCGGCAAGCCATACTGGGGGCAGGGGATCATGACCGACGTTGTCCGCGTCGCAGCGGAGTTTGCGTTCGAGCAATGGAATCTCGTACGCATCACCGCGCGCGTCTTTCCATCCAACATGCCTCCGCTCGCGTGTTGGAAAAGAACGGCTTTCAACTCGAAGGCCTGCTCAAGAAGCGGTTGCGCAAGCAAGGCGAGTTCATTGATGCGAAACTGTACGCGCTGACGAGTGGGAAGTAGGTCATGCTCGTCGAGCGTGACCTCGACAACCGATGGTTTTCGGTCGGCGGAAGTCACTTCCGGCGAAAGTGACCTACTTGGATGGCAGAGTGCCTGGGGCGAGGGTAGCGAGCCCCCCAGCCTCGTCGGTTTGGAGGTTCGCGCCGCGTTCCGCGCAGCAAACGGAATTTGACCAAGGGTGCGTTCACATTGAAGTTTTACGCTTTCTACGACTTCGTCCCCTCTGAGCAAGCTCCGAGGGGACGAAAGCGTTCGATTTCAAAGTTTATACGAATTCACCCGAATTCCATTTGGTGCTAGCCGCCTTCGCCGTCGGTATACTGTCGATCGATGCAAGACACCACACCTACAAACACCACACCACCGAAGCCCTACGACTTAGTCATCGAAGCTGAGCGAGTGATGTGTCCCGCGCGGGGAGTCGATGCACCGTCTGCGATCGCTGTGCGAGCCGACAGAATTGTGGCGAGTGGGCCAAGCATTCAGCCCTCGGCTGCACAGACTATCCATTTTCCAGACGCCGTGTTGCTCCCCGGCCTGATCGACCTGCATGCACATCCAGCTTGTCGTGGCTCGGTGTTTGGCGTTGAGCCAGATCGTGACATATTGCCGCGTGGAACGACAACGGTCTGCTCACAAGGCGATGCGGGAGCTGACAACATCGCCGAGTACGTTGAAGAGACGATCCTCGCTTCGCGAGCGCGCGTTCGGCTCGCTATCAATCTATCGCGAGTCGGCGAGTCAACAGAGGAAGGATGCTTCGATCGCTTGGAATATGCCGATGTCGATTTGTGCGTCGCTGCAGCCGAAGAGCAGCGCGAGTTCATTTGGGCAATCGCCGTCA
Organism: Planctomycetaceae bacterium; assembly: GCA_002726245.1. Taxonomy (GTDB): domain Bacteria; phylum Planctomycetota; class Planctomycetia; order Pirellulales; family Pirellulaceae; genus PBSM01. The sequence goes on from PBSM01000039.1 coordinate 4,414, forward strand.
ACGTCAGCAGTCACGCTTGCGGAACAACAGACCCTCGTGAAATCATGCGGCGAGGTCTGGCAGCCGCTTCACGAACCGGACTGCCATTGCTCTTCGGAATGCGGCGTCCCGAAGATTGGCCGCTGTCGGAACAGCTTGCGTTGCTCCGCGGTGGCGACGTCGTGACGTACTGTTTCCGACGCCAGCCGCACTGCATTGTCGAGAACGGTCGCGTGCTGCCAGCGGTGCTGGAGGCGCGCGAACAAGGCGTGTTGTTCGACGTGGGGCATGGCATGGCATCGTTCGACTTCGACGTCGCGGAAGCAGCAATCGCCGACGGGTTCTGCCCCGATACGATCTCGACTGACCTGCAGGCTCGGCACATCGACCAAGAAGCACGACACGACTTGCCGTTGGTGATGTCCAAGCTCCTTGCGGCAGGCATGCCCGAAGCCGACATCATTGCGGGGGTAACAGCGACTCCGGCTCGCCTTCTTGGCCTGCAAGAGAAGATCGGTAGTCTTGTCATTGGCCGATGTGCCGACTTAACTGTCTTGCAAGCCGAGCCTGATGCTGTCCTGACCGACTGCAGCGGCAATCATCGTCGAGGCCCTCGCTGGAAAGGCGTCCTTACAGTTCGCGCTGGCACGGTTGTGTATAATGCGAGTTATGGTGCTTCGCTCGGAAGTCCAGCGAAAAACCAATCAACTACATTGCCGAGATCGCCATCGGTCAACTCGGGATGACTCTTGAGAAATGCATAAAAACAGAAAACCAGAAGGAACACTACCACCAAGCCCCATTGCGTGCGGTTAGCCAGCAAGTCCTTTCGAACCCTTTTCGCTTACCGCGTGCCTGGCCCGCAAGCCGCCGTTTCCACCAATCGTTAGCAATCACGACGAACAATGCGCCGAGGCCGAGAATCAATATGAGGCTTGTTTCGAATGTCATCGGTGAAGGCAGCCGAAGTACTGGCTTAGTCAAACTAACTTACTCGACGCGTGGCACTTCCGCCGCGGCAAATATCGGAGCAATACGCGCGTGGCAAATTCGTGCTGCCGCAACAGGGTCGTAGCCGCTTTGGCTCCAAACCATCCCGCTCACTTCGCAGCAAATGTCGCCGCGGTATCCGCCTTCGTAAAACAGTTGGAAGAGTTTGCCGTAGTCAAACGTGCCGCTTTCGCCAGGCAAGACGAATCGAAAGCCTTTGTCAGTTTTGATCGTGTCCTTGATGGCGATGTGAGCGGTGTACGGCAGCGCGGTCTTCACCGTCTCTTCGACCGGCATGTCGCGGAAGGCGTAGTGGCTGTAGTCGTAGACCATCCGAATCCATGGCGTGTTTCCCAACTGCTGGATTAGCCAGGCGGCTTCAGACGGCTTGGACATGCCGCCTCCGCGGTGCGGTTTGATCGCGATCACGGTCTCGGCTTGTTCGGCAACCTCTGCCCAATCGCCGAGGCGATCGACAAAAAAGCTTTTTTTCTCTTCCCACGTCCCGCCGCCGAGCACCGTTTGGATCAACGGCCGATTCCCGGGAGATAGGTCATATCCAAGTTCGGCGACGCTGAGCAAACGCTCCAACGCGGCCTTGTGCTTCTCGTCATCCTGCTCAGGGTAGAGATGCTCCATCAAGGCAGTGACTCGCAAACCCGAGCCGCCCAACAACTGCCGCATCTCCTCACGACGCGGCTTCGGCATCTTTGCTGGAGCGCAATCCCAATCGGGTCGGACTGCCAACTCGATGCCATCGTAGCCGACTTGGGCAACGGTGCGGATGGCATCTTCCGTCTTCATCGACTTCATGCCGTACGTTCCGAAGCTGAATGTGACGCCTTCGCGTTGGTCGCCCTTATCGTCGGCTCGCAGCAAAGAGCATGCGGCGAGGCTTGCCGTCGCAGCGAGAAACGTTCGTCGGTGGATCATCTCATGGTTCCGCACGTCGTTGGTTGGGTCATTGTAGCGATGAACTGCCTGTCGTAGAGTAAGTCTCAAGTTCCTGTGTAGCTTATGCTTCAGCATAGCAAGCCAACTGGGACCGATATGCTATTGACGTTGAGAATCATCGCAGAAAACAAGATTCCTCAGACGGCGAGCCAGATGCGTTGGCTTGAAGTTCGGTTTGATCGGACGACTAAACGCGGACGCATCTTAGCCGCGGAGTGACGGCATGTAGTAGCCTGGGGCTAGCGCCCTTAGGTTTACCCACATTCCCCCCTAGTCCCGAAGGGACGAAATGATGTAGCGGGGGTGTCAACCCCCGGAAATGGTACAGCATGAACAAGCAGAGCCCCGGAGGGGCGACATTCGTGAGACGGGGACACGCCATGTCGCCCCTCCGGGGCTTGGGTTCGTGTTGCGAATGGTTCCGTGGGCTAACGCCCACGGCTACATCCTGTCGCAGCTGCGCGGCTGAAGATGTGGGTAAAGCCAAGGGCGTAAGCCCAGGAAAGAAGGTAAACCGCGTCCAAAGCCCTGGAGGGGTGACATCCGAGCGGTGTGTGATCAATGGTGTCACCCCTCCGGGGCTTTGTGTCTGTTGTGAGAACGTTTCCGGGGGTTTACACCCCCCAGGCTACTACCTATCGTCCCTACGGGACTGAAGAGACAGCCGTGATGAAACGCAGAACGTGCCTATTTGTTTTGGTTGCGGCTACGCCGCGCTAGGGCTTTGTGAATTCAGCTCGTACCAACTCCCAGGAGCAACAATCATGCAACGCTTTATCCTTTCGTTACTCGTGGCCGTATCGCTTCTGTGGTTCGGTTGGGTCGTGACTTCCAACACGGAAGCACAAACCGCGGCCAACGGCCTTCTTGGCGCTCGCGTCATGATCGATGCTGCCACTTACCCGACGCTCCAGGCCGCGTTGGATGCTTTACCAGACGAAGGCGGGCTGGTCCGTCTGCCTGCAGGCCTGTTTGAGATTACGGAGTCGCTGCGCATCGAAAAAGAAGATGTCTGCATCGAAGGCGCGGGCACGGCAACTCATATCAAGAACCTGAACGAAGAAGGGCAGCCGGCGATCTTGCTCGCCGATCCTGAATGCAAAGATCCTAAGAAGGATCGAAAGCATAATCTATGGCGACTTCGACTCAGCAACTTTCGTGTGACCGGCAACGAGAAGAGTGGGGCTGGCATCGAGGCGCGGCAAATCGACGAGATCTTCATCCAAGGCGTTACTGTCAGCGAAAACGGTGGCGACGGAATCTTTCTCAACTACTGTTATGAAGACCCTCGCATCTCGAACTGCCTGCTTACTTACAACAAAGGGACAGGCGTCAATCTGCAAGGCTGTCACGACATCGTCGTGTCGGCTTGCCAGTTTGAGGAGAATCAAGACGCTCTTCACTGCTTCGATGGTTTCAACGTTTGTATGACAGGATGTTGCGTGGACGATCATCTCGGCGATGGCGTCGTCATTGAAAACACGTACGGCAGTGTCGTGTCGGGCAACATGATCGAAGAGTGCAACGGAACGGCTGTTATCCTGGACCGAGACTGTTACGGAATCACACTCAGTGCGAACGTGATTGCTCACAACGGTGGCGGGATCGACCTGCGCGATGCCCACGGATGTGCCGTCTCTGCCAATACGTTCACAATTCTAAAGACAAACGCACTGCGAATCGGTCCTGCCAGCGGACGCATTACGGTCGGCGGCAACAACTTTTGCAACAGCTACATCGGCGACGGCACGGTTCGACGGGGAACCAACGATATGGCCGCGGCAGGTCTGGTGTTGGAAGGTGCGAACAATGTGGCGATTAGCGGAAACGTCTTCTCGGGACTAACCGACAAGGCATTGACGCTGAAGGACGCTCCGCAAGGCATTGTCTTCGCGAACAATGTCCTCACCGACGTCGAGAGCGAACATGCGGGCATCAAGACCGGCATCGTGACGAATAACCAGGTAAGCGACTAGTGCCAGAGAGCCGAGTTGACGTTGGATGGCGTGGCTTAAGCTGTATCGTGGCTCCTCCGACACGGGGTCGGAGGGGCCTGCGTCCGTGGTGCTTCGACTGTAGCCCTTCAGTCATACTTCCACCGACGCGGGGTCGGTGGTGAGATGTGGGAAAGACAAGTCGCTTACCCCAACAATTCGTGAATCGGTTCGCTGTCGGTGATGATCCTAGCGACCTCGGCGGGGATGTTGCTAAGCGTGCGGATCTTGCCAGCCTCCAGCAGCGTGTGCATGATCGTACCGACAAGGTTGTCGATTGTGACGGGATCGGTCGCGGGCGCGCCAGCATCGGCCGTAGACTGACCGAGTACTTGCCCCATATTCAAGCCGCCTCCGGACAGGAGCAACGGAGCAAGCCCGCCCCAGTGATCGCGTCCGCCACGGGTGTTGATTTTCGGCGTGCGTCCCATCTCGCCACAGCAGACGAGCAAGATCTTTTCGCTCAAACCGCGATCTTCGACATCTTGCAAGAACGTCGAGATCGCGTGGTCGAACGGAACGCCCATGTACTGCATACCTTCTTCGACGCCCGCGTTATTCTGATCGGAGTGCATGTCCCAGACGAAGTTTGTCGTCACGGTGATGAACCCGCAGCCGGCTTCGCACAGTCGCCGAGCCAAGAGCATGAGCTTGCCGAGGCTCTTCGCGTTATCGACATACCGGGGATAGTTTTTCCAGGCCTTGCTGATCTGGTCAGGGCGTACGAGCGGAGCGGTGTCATAGCGAGCGATCGTCGAAGGATCTTCCTTCGATAAATCAAACGCTTCCGCAACTCCTCCGACGATCGTATCGAACGCCTGTTGCTGGAAACGGTCGAGGCCTTCCAACTGGCCTTCGCTGTCGGCCGTACGTTTGATGCGGTCCAACGTGGCCAGCAATGTCTTGCGGTCATCTAATCGGTCGCGTGGAATCGACAGCTTCATGGCCTCTTGCAAACTGCCATCTCCGCCGGGAACAAACGGCATGTAAGCGGAGCCGAGTTCTCCCGTTGATTCAAAGTCGCCGAACTGCTTGATCGCCGGCATCGTTTCGGCATCGACGGCTCGCGGATAAAGGGCAGCGTTCAAAGGCATGCCAGTCTTCGGGTGGCTCGTTCCCGCGACGCGGGCGTAAAGCGAGCCGATGTTCGCTCCGATCGTGTCACGGCAGACAATCGGTTTGATATCGTGGTTGCCGTTGCCAGTCTTGAAGGAGCGAACGATCGAGAATTGGTCGGCGAGAGGAGCCAGCTTTTCGAACGTGCTGCCAAAGGTGACGCCGGGGATGCTGGTCGCGATCTCGCCGGTGGCGCTGCGTATACCCGCCGGAGCCGTCATCTTCGGATCGAACGTCTCCGTCTGGCTAGGGCCACCATGCATGAAGACGAAGATGACCGATTTGTCTCTAACGAAACGCCCGTCTTGCAAGGCTGCCGCTTGGCTGGCGAAAAGACTCGGAAGCGAAAGCCCTCCCAACGCCAACCCACCCACTCGCAAAAAATCGCGGCGACTGTGCTTGCCAGTTTTCTCTAAGAACGACAGCATTAGACCCTCCTCGCAGTGCTCCTGCGTCTATCTTAATATCAGACGGAGCCGAAACCATCAACCTTTCTTGATCTGTCCATGAGCGAGATACAAGCGATTTATAACGATCGTATTGAGCGTTTGACCGCAGAGGCGAGTGCGATCGCCTCGAAAGACCGCCTGGTCGCGGGTACACGAATCGTCGTGTTTCTGGCCGCAATCGCCTGTTTGTTTATCGGCTGGGCCAGCGGCGGGTCCCGACTCTTCTACGGGCTGGGGGCTGTCGGAATCGCGAGTTTCGTCGCTGTTGTCGGCTATCACGACTCGTTGAAGCGGCGACTACTCCGTGTTGTTACGCGACGGCAGATCAACCAAGAAGGCCTGGCTCGCTTATCACGAGACTGGTCCAAACTGCCAGCCTCGGATATTGAAGCCACCGCCGACATGGCAGCCGTCGCCAGGGATCTTGACCTTTTCGGCCGATCGTCGCTTTTTCAACTCGTGAATCGAGCTGATACGCAGATTGGACAAGTAACGCTCCGCGACTGGTTGCTTGAGCCAGCCTCTCCCGAAGTGATCGAAGAAAGGCAGTTGGCGGCAATGGCACTGCAGTCATCACTCGACTTGCGCGAGAACTTCAACGTTGAAGGGCGATTGCTTGGCGAGAGCACGGCGGGGCCGGCGACGTTCGTCGCCTGGGCCACTGGCGCGCCGTGGCTACTCCATCGCCCTTGGCTCTTATGGATGGCGCGGATCGTACCGGCGATTGGACTGTCGATTGTCGTGCTCGCGGTCGCCGGACTCCTCTCAGCCGAAGTAGTTGGCTTCGGTCTACTCGCCGTCGTCGTCGTCAACAGCGCGATCAGCGTTGTCTTCACGGGGCAAGTGCACGACATCTTCAACATGGTTTCGACTCGCAACGGCGAAGTCGGCCGTTACGTGAAGATGTTCGAGTTGATGTACGACATTCCCGATTCGACCGAGCGGCTGGTAGCCATCAAGAATGACGTCACGCTTCATGATCGCTCCGCCTTGCATCGCCTTCATCAACTTCGACGCATCGTGTGGTGTGCGCGGATCAGTCATGATCCGATCTTCTTCGTGTTGTATATCTTGCTGCAGCTATTCTTCATGTGGGACTTTCATGTTCTGGCGCGGCTCGAGTTGTGGCAGCGCAGCTACGGCAAATTAGCTGGCAGTTGGTTCAACGCCCTCGGCGAGTTCGAAGCGTTGGCATCGTTGGCGTCGCTCAAGTACGAGAATCCAACTTGGTGCTTTCCATCTGTTTCGGCATCGCACGACAAGTTGACAGTAACGGACATGGGACACGGACTGCTCACTGATGACGAACGCGTCGATAATGATGTGAGTGTCGGGCCACCCGGTACGTTCTTGTTGGTGACCGGGTCGAACATGTCAGGCAAGAGCACGTTGCTGAGAGCGATTGGAATCAACGCGGTCCTCGCGGAAGCGGGAGCCCCTGTTTGTGCTAGCTCGTGGACAATGCCACCCGTGACAGTCGCGACGAGCATGCGGATCAGTGACTCGCTTCAGGATCATGTCTCCTTCTTCATGGCAGAACTGCGGCGATTGAAGGAGATCCTCGATCAAGCTACCGACGCGGCTGGTTCGGAACGGCGACTGTTGTTTCTGCTGGACGAGATACTGCAAGGAACCAATTCGACCGAACGACACATTGCCGTCGTCGAAGTGCTGAGACATCTGTTGAGCAGCAAGACGTTCGGAGCCATTTCGACGCACGACCTGGAACTTGCCAAAAGCGAACAACTGGCTGACTCCTTTACCGCCGTCCACCTGCGCGAGACAATTCACGGCAGCGGTGACGACGAGACAATGACCTTCGATTACAAAGTGCGACCGGGCGTCGCCCCCACGACCAACGCTCTACGTTTGCTGGAACTCGTTGGCCTGCGGGACCGCCATCATCCGGAGCCGTAGCGATGTCGAAATTCAAGGTATTGTTGACCGACTACGCCTGGGGTGACTTAGCGATCGAGCGAGAAGTGCTGTCGCAGATCGATGCCGAGCTTGTGGTTGCCGAACAGCATGATGAAGAAACCCTGACGTCGCTTGCCGTCGATGTTGATGCGATCATAACTTGTTGGGCCACAGTGCCGGCCGCCGTGATCGAAGCCTCTCCGAATTGCAGGATCGTGTCACGGCTCGGTATTGGGCTGGACAACATCGATGTCGAGTACTGCACGAAGCGAGCCATTCCGGTTACCAATGTCCCGGATTATTGTGTGCAAGAAGTCGCCGAGCATGCGTTGGCGTTGATGCTCGCTCTCGCCCGCAACGTCGCGTTCTTTCACCACGAGACGAAAGAGGGTCGGTATGACTTGCAGGCGACACGCCCGCCTCGGCGTTTGCAGGGGCAAACGCTCGGCATCATCGGCTTCGGACACATCGGACGTGGCTTGGCTCGACTCGCCGAGGCGATCGGGTTGAAGGTGATCGTGCATTCTCGTACTCCTCCGTCCGACGTCGAGCATCTTGACCTATCGACGCTTCTCGAGAAAAGTGATTTCGTTTCGCTGCACGCGTCTCTGACCGAACAGACTCATCATTTGATCGGCATTAACGAGCTCGCTTTGATGAAGCCAACCGCGTTCCTGATCAACACAGCCCGGGGTGGCTTAGTCGATCATGCAGCCCTCGCGATGGCTCTCGAACAGAACCAACTGGCAGGAGCCGGGCTCGACGTGCAGACACCGGAACCTCCGGATCTCACCCAACCTCCATATAACGATCCTCGCGTCATCGTCACGCCACACACAGCATTCGTCTCCGTTGAATCGGTCGAAGAACTTCGACGTCGCGCGGCAACTCAAGTCGCGACTCGCTTGTGTGGCGGAGTGCCCGAGAACGTCGTGAACCTCGAAAAGCTAGAGTAACCGTTACGACGCACACGATCGTTGTCACCGCCCTGGCTTCTTTGACCGCACTCGAATCCTAACCTATCTACTAGTAGTCGCTCTGCGCGCGGTTTGCGCGCGGAGTTCGCGACCGCGATTAATAAGAACATGACAACGCTTCAAGACACGTCACCCAACGGCACGACGCCCGACACCTCGCATCAAGCGTTAAGAGACTTCCGCGCGCGTGCTCAGCGTCTGTTCAAATCGCAACAAGAGCGGATTCGTTCTCTCGAGCAAGCGATCGCGGAACAGTTGGACGCCGATGGCGAACCGTCCTCGGCCGGGGCGAGCGACTCCGGGTCTGCCGTGTCCAGTCGGGAAGAGCAGGACCTGCGAGCACAGCTCGCGCAGGCTCGAAAGCTGCTCAACGTACGGGCCGATGAATTGAAGCGCCTCCGCGCGCAAGTGGCCGCGGCAACGAGCGGCAGCACGAAGTCGATGCCGAGCGACTACTTGATGAGCTTTCCGAGTTGCGGATAGAGCGTGATCAACTCGTGGGGCGTGTGGCTGAGGCAGAACACGGCGCGCAGCGAGCTAGCAGCCTGTTGATTTCTGGTGACAGGAGGCTGCCGATGTGGGACCGGCGGTTCAAGCGGGAGAGAACAGGAAAGCCGGAATTGCGAGG
>PBSM01000040.1 GCA_002726245.1 Planctomycetaceae bacterium
GGAATGAAATACCTCACCTTCCACAAGTAGAAACCCCGAAACCGATCTACTCGAATTTACAGAATGAGTGTTGCTTTATCAAGCCCGAGAGCGCTGCCTTGGAATATCTGCTTGTGGAAGAAGATGTTGATGGGCTTCTTTTTCATTCGACGATGCTTTGATACCCGCTTCATCCAGTCAACGCCTCGCCGCAAGTACTCTACGTCGCTATAGTCGAATGGCTCGTCCTGCATATGAGGCAGCGTGTAGTAATGGAAGCCCTCGACGATAAGCTGCACCAACTCCGGATTCTTCTTCGCTTCTTCGTCGGTCATCTGAAGCGACTCCTGGACAATGGCGAGGACATCCTCATCGGTCCCTCGCTTCGCTTTCTCTTGCCGGTAGAGGTACGCCCATTCTTCATCGTTGAAGTAGCGGACAGCACCGAAATCGATGAGGCCGACTCGTCCATCGTCTAGGTACAGGAAGTTGCCCGGATGCTCATGACATCATTCCGAGCATCTCGTATTACCAGGTCCACTTTAGGCTGATGGAACCTGGAGATGGCGCGACGCTTCAACTGATCTATGGCACGGATACTTCGGAGTCTTTGGTTGCGACGGATGTTCGCGGCGAGTTTATGGGGCAACGGCATCCGATCTTATTCACCACACAGCGTTCAATGGTGCTGCCTCTCTGTCTAATCTTCTCCATGTTTATACCGATTGGATTCGGACTGTTCCGCATAGAGTCCCTCGCGCCGCAGAGACACGGTTGGCGAGCGGTTGCCGAGCGGTTGCCGAAATGACGTTTTGTCTGGCACTAGCGGGTCTGCTCGGGTACTTGTCTGTACAGCTTGCGAAAGACCGAACGGCTCCCGACTTCCCCCTCTACACGCAGATTCCATCCGATTTTCACATCTGACTTGCACGGCCAGGGTAGCTCCCGGACGCCGCACTCGGGTGGTTGCCGTGCTGTTGCTGGACCGCTTCGCTCTCACTATTCCGATAGCCTAGAATGCAGCTTCCGCTAGGCAATCGCGAGGCACCAATTATGAAGCAACTTCTCTTCGTCTATCTCGCGTGTCACTGCTCCCTAGCCGTTGGTCAACCTGGGGCGTCGAACGGGGATCTATTGAAGCTGCCAGAGCTTCATACCGAATGAGTCAGGCAGCACGAGATGGCTTTGACCCGGAGCCTTCGCTGGTTGACTTGCCAGACGTAGACTCGTCAACAAGGAAAGCGGTCATCGCAAAGCTTCGCAGCTCGCTCACACCCGGTGAGTACTAGCTGGCGGAATATCTACTAGAATCGTTGCATGCCGCAAACGCTCCGAAGATGTCATTGCCGCGATCCTGATCCGCGGGCATCGACGAGGGCCGATTGTGGAGCCACTCGCGCGAGAGAGATTCTCCTGATGGCCTAACGTTAGGGAGTTTCGAGGGCTTACGTCACTTCAACGAGTGATACCGTTCGAAAACGGCACCACTACCAGCGTTTCCGGCAGGTTGACACTTTCTCCGGCGACCGGTATCTTAGCCAGCTTGTGAATCCCACTAAGTTGTGTACTTAAACGGATTTCGAGCGATCCCCACAGGATTCGCGACTAGTTCCGACGAGTGATGCTCAGGCCGCAGTGGTCGGTAGGACATGGCGAGCGTTTCGATTGAAGGCGTCTCGAAGGTCTTTGCCGGCAACGTCGAGGCCGTTCGTGATCTTCATTTGGAGATCCACGATCAGGAGTTCTTGGTTCTTTTGGGACCAAGTGGTTGCGGAAAGAGTACGACTCTGCGGTTGATCGCTGGTCTGGAAGAAGTCACCAGCGGAGAGATTCGCATCGGAGACCGCGAGGTAACTCACGTCGCTCCGAAAGATCGGGACATCGCCATGGTGTTCCAGAATTATGCATTGTACCCGCATATGTCGGTGTACAAGAACATGGCCTTTGGTCTGGAACTCCGATATGGAGGGAATTGGTTTCATAGAACCTGGAAGCGGTTGACGAGCCCAACCGAGTTCGCCGAAGTGGCGACGAAGCGACGCGGTATTCGCGACGAGGTTCGACAAACGGCGCAGGTTATGGAGATCGAGCACTTGCTTGATCGCATGCCTAGGCAACTGTCCGGCGGCGAGCGGCAACGTGTAGCCCTAGGGAGAGCCACCGTCCGCCATCCGGCGGTTTTTTTATTTGATGAGCCGTTGTCGAACTTAGACGCAAAGCTTCGCCTCGAAATGCGGAAGGAGCTGAGCAAACTGCATCAGCGGTTGGAAACGACCATGGTGTATGTCACCCACGACCAGACAGAAGCGATGACCTTGGGAGATCGAATCGTCGTCATGGAAGGCGGTGAGGTCCGGCAGATTGGCACGTCGATGGAGGTGTACGACCAACCAGCCACGAAGTTCGTCGCAGGGTTTATTGGCTCGCCACCGATGAATTTTGTTTCCGGTAAGTTGACCCGAGCCGATGACGGCATGCGGTTCGTGTCGCCCGGTTTGGAAGTATCGATACCAGAAGAAAAGGAGAAGCAATTCACCAGCGGTAGCGACGAAGTGTTGCTAGGAATTCGGCCGGAAGATATGACAGTCCAGAAGCACAGCACTGTTCAAGACCATCCGAACGAAACCCTGAATTTTGGCGACATTTCGCTCGTGGAACCTCTTGGGGACAGCACGTTGCTGTACGTTGAGATTGCCGGCGGTTCGTCCCAGCCGAAGAATGGTGAAATAACCTTGATCAGCAAAGCTGACCCGCGAACGAAGTTTGAGCAAGGAGACCGAGTCGCGTTAGACATCGCCTCGGAACACCTTCACTTGTTCGACCCGGAAAGCGGACAAAACCTGACAATGCGGGGCTGAAACCCGCCGACAAACTGGACAGCGGATAGTCCTCGGCTGCTGGAGTGTGGCCATAACATAGAAGGAAACAAGAGGGTCCCATGAGTTGGAATCCCAATGACGTTTTGCGGATAGTTGATTCGCTGCATCGCGATAAGAACATCGACTCCGAGTTGGTATTCGTCGCGATCGAGCAGGCATTAGTGACTGCTGCGCGCAAGCAATACGGAGAAGAATCCGACGTCACGATTACCATCGATCGCGAGACGGGCGATTTGCAGGGTACTTGCGAGGGCGAGGTGATCGACCCGGAAGTGATCGGCCGCATTGGCGCCCAAACGGCTAAGCAAGTCATCATTCAAAAGATTCGTGAGGCGGAACGCGATGCCTTAATCGAAGAGTTCGAAGAACAAATTGGCCAGATGGTCTCGGGCGTGGTCCAGCGAAATGAAGGTGGAGCCACAACCGTTGCGCTTGGACCGATCGAGGCGATCCTGCCTCGCAGCGAACAGATTCCAGGCGAGACGCATCATCCCAACGAACGTGTACGCGCCGTTGTCTATGAAGTGAGAGCGCAGGGGAATCGTGTGAAGGTTGTTCTGAGCCGTAATCACCCCAAACTGGTGCAACGGCTGTTCGAGCAGGAAATTCCCGAGATTGCGGATGGTGTCATTACGATCAACTGCATATCGCGTGAGCCTGGATACCGCACCAAGGTGGGTGTTAGCAGCTCAGACCAAAGGGTCGATTGTGTTGGTGCCTGTGTCGGCGTCCGCGGCAATCGAATCAAGAACATCGTCGATGAACTGTCGGGCGAGCGAATCGACATCGTTCGCTGGAATGACGATCCGGAGATCCTGATTCCAAACGCTCTTCAGCCAGCGGAAGTCGAGCAGGTGCTACTTTGTGACATGATCGGTCGAGCGATCGTTCTCGTCCGCGAAGACCAGTTGTCGCTCGCAATCGGGCGGCGTGGCCAGAATGTTCGTTTGGCCAGCAAGCTATGTGTCTGGGACATCGAAATCATGACTCCTGACGAGTTGGAGGAGCAGATCGAACGAGCGGTCGTCGGCTTTACCGAACTCGAAGGGATGACGGAAGAACTGGCTCAGGCGTTGGTCGAGCAGGGCTATCTATCGTATGACGATTTGTCGGTTATCGAACCCGTTGCAATGGCCGAGATGGGCGGCATGACGGAAGAACAAGTCGATGCCATCGTCACGCAAGCCGAAGCAAAGGCCGAAGAAGCCGAAATTGCTGCGGGGGAAGAGCGACGACGGCGGAGGGAACAAGAAGCTCAGGACGCAAAGGCTGCTATTGCAGCCGAAGCCGCTGCCAAAGCGGAGGCCGAAGTTGCCGCAGCCCAGGCAGCCGAACCAACCGCGGAAGAAGCAACCGAGGCGGCGGAGGGGTCGTCGGAAGAGGCCTCCTCCGGCGAAGAGCTGTCAAAGAAAGATAGTCCGGTGTGAAAGAGAGACCTGACGTAGCTATGTCGAAGGTTGAGGAGAGCTTCAGCATGTAGCACTGATCAAGTAAACATGAGAACGCGGCAACTAACTGACTGGCGTTCTCGAAAGGAAGACTGAGCGTGGCAATTCGCATTTACGCGTTAGCAAAAGAACTGAAAGTCGATAGCAAAGAGCTTGTCGAAATCTGCACGAAGGTTGGCATCACCGGCAAAGGTTCGGCCCTTGCCAGCTTGGAAGACGCAGAAGTCGAAAAGCTAAAGAGCTATATGGCTGGCGGCGACAAGAAACCAGCCGCGGCGACAACATCTGCCTCGCCAAACAAGACGAGTGATGCGGCCGAAGTCTATACGCGTAACGACTACATCGCGCCGGTTAACTCCGGGAAGATCAAAGTGCTCGACGGGATGTCGGAGCCTGAAGCGAAGAAGAAAGACGATGCCAGTCAGGAGCCGAAGCCCAAGAAGAAGCGGGAACCAGTGATCCGACTGGCCGAGTTGCCCGATGCTCCGCAGCCAGTCCCTTCCGCCCCTTCAAATGATGAGCCGCCAGCTCAAGAGCCGGAGATTCGACTGCCGAAGGATGCGATCACGACTGCGAAAAAGGGGCCGCGTGCACCGCTAAAGCACTTGACCAAATCGACCGAAAAGCCGGCGAAGCCTGCCGCCGGAAGGGCCGGAAGCGGTCGCGAGGTTCCCCCCAGCCCAACACCACTCGGACCCGCACGCGGTCGCCGTGCAAAGGCCGGCAAAGAGCAAACCGATGAGAAGGCCAAAGGGTTGGCCGGGATGGCGAGTGCACGGGCCGACCGCCAACGCGGCCGTAAGGGCACGGTGCGTCGGCGACCCGGCATGGACGACTCGATGCACCGACGTCGTCGAACGCTGACTCGCAAGGGCACAAATACGGCTGCGCCCCGTAAGGGCAATGTTGCTTTAGAGCTGCCCTGCACGGTGCGCAGTTTCTCGGAAGCCGCTGGCGTCCCCTCGTCGCAGATCCAACGTGCGTTGATGGGTCTGGGAGTGATGGCGACGATCAACGCACAGATCGATGATGAGCAAGTCCAACTTCTGGCCGCCGAACTTGGTGTCGAGTTAGAATTCAAGGCGAAGGAAACGCTCGAAGCGTCTCGGATCGCGGCCATTCGCGAGATGGTGGACGATCCAGATTTGTTGCAACATCGGCCGCCAGTTGTCACCTTCCTGGGACATGTCGATCACGGCAAGACCTCGTTGCTTGATCGAATTCTCGGCATTGATGTCGTCTCTGGCGAAGCCGGAGGTATTACCCAGCACATTCGCGCCTATAAGGTTGACAACGATGGTCGTCCCGTTTCGTTTGTCGATACGCCGGGCCACGAAGCGTTTACCGAGATGCGGGCTCGCGGGGCAAATGTTACCGACATCGCTGTGCTTGTCGTTGCCGCCGACGACGGCATCATGCCTCAAACACAAGAAGCGATCAGCCATGCCAAAGCCGCTGGCGTGCCGATTGTCGTGGCCATGAACAAGATGGACCTGCCGGGAGCAGACGCGAATCGTGTCATGCAGCAATTGTCTGGCGAAGATTTGCTGCCCAGTGAATGGGGCGGCGACGTCGAGGTTGTCGCGACGAGCGCCATCACGGGAGATGGCGTTGATGACTTACTGGAGACACTGCTTACCATTGCCGAGTTAAATGAGTACGCAGCGAATCCGGATCGTGCTGCACTCGGTGTATGTCTTGAATCGCATCTAGAACAGGGACGCGGCGTCGTCGCCAAGTTGATCGTTCAGAAAGGCACGTTGAAGGTCGGTGACATCGTCGTGTGCGGCGCAGCTCACGGCCGAATCAAAGCGATGGAGGATCCGCTAGATACGAATGTCACGCTGGATACGGCAGCTCCGTCAACACCCGTGAACATTACCGGCTTGGATATTGCCCCCAGTGCAGGTGACTCGTTCTACGTGTTGGACGATATTTCCGAAGCACGCCAGATCGCCGAAAGCCGGGCTGCCATCACGCATACGGAGGGGCTAAGCGGTCAGGGGACCACCAAGGTTTCTTTCGAGCGCTTCCAGGAATTGCTTGCCGACGGCCACCTCGGTCAAGCCGAAGAAGTTGCGACGCTCAACGTGATCATTCGAGCCGATGTTCAAGGCTCTCTGGAAGCGATCAACAAGGAACTCGAAAAGCTCGACCATCCCGAGGTTCAGATCAAGATCCTGCAGCAATCCGTCGGTGGCATCACGGTTGCCGACGTGCATCTAGCCGATGCCTCAAACGCCGTTATTCTGGGCTTCAATGTCATCCCCGATGAGGCTGCCCGTCTCCTCGCCGACAACCGGCAAATTGAGATTCGTCGTTACGACGTCATTTACCGATTGAAGGACGACATTAAGGCAATGCTCGAAGGCAAACTGAAGCCGGAAGAGCGAGTCGTGGAACTGGGCCGGGCGCTGGTGAAGCAAGTCTTCCCGATCAGCCGCGTCGGGACGATCGCCGGCTGCTACGTCATTCAAGGATCGATCGAGCGTGACTGCCGCATTCGGGTCAACCGGGATGGACGCACGATTGGCGATTACTCGCTTGATTCATTGCGTCGGGAGAAGGACGATACGAAGGAAGTTCCGCGAGGCATGGAATGCGGTATGAAACTCGTAGGCTTTAACGACGTGAAGCAAGACGACGTGCTAGAAGCTTACAAGATCGAAGAGGTCGCTCGTACACTTTGAGCCGTCACCAGTCGTGTCGCCCTGCAACTCCCGTTCTCAATCCACCGAAGAGCATGAATTCTCGACGCCTATTGAAAGCCGCCGAAGCGATTCGAGAAGTCGTTGGTATGGCGATTCTGGTTGAAATCAAAGATCCTCGCGTGCGCGACGTAACGGTGACCTACGTTGAGGTATCACCTGACATGCGGCAGGCTCGCGTCCATGTTTCGGTCATGGGAGACGAAAAGAAACAGGCGCTCTGTCTCAAAGGCTTGGAAAGCGCCAGCGGATTTCTACAGAGCAAAGTCGGCAATCGCATCGACACGAGGTATACTCCGCGGTTGAAATTCGTTCTGGATCACGGAGTCAAGCATTCCATGGAGGTCAGCCGAATCCTCCAGGAAGTGCTGCCGTCGGATCCTCCTGCCGAAGAAGCCTCGCGTGACACGCCCGACGATTCTCTTACACCTGAACCAGCATCCCTTGATCAACCTACGGACCCAGAATGAGTGACCGTGCTACCCTGCTGACGAAGACTGCCAAAGTGCTGAAGAAGCACTACAAACCCGTCTCGCCTCCGTCCAACCGTTCCGTTCTGGAACATCTTCTGTACGCCTGCTGCCTTGAATCTTCCAATCACGAACCGAGCGATGACGCGTTTGCCAGGCTGCAGGAGACGTACTTCGATTGGAATGAAGTGCGTGTTACGACAGTCGCCGAACTAGCCGACGTCATGGCCGGTCTGAATGATGCGGAAAATGCAGCGAGGACACTGAAGAAGACGCTGCAAGGCGTCTTCGAAGCCCACTATTCCTACGACATCGACTTCCTCAAGAAGGGAAACCTTGGGAAAGCTGTCAAGGATATCGAGTCTCTTAACGGCGTGTCACGGTTCGCTGTCTCCTACGTCGCTCAAAACGCGTTGTCCGGCCACTCGATTCCAGCAAATAAAGGTGTGTTTGGTCTGTTCATCGTGCTTGGTGCGATTACCGAAGCCGAAGCAGCGAAAAAACGCATTCCCGGTCTGGAACGCGCGATCCCGAAGAGCAAAGGCGTAGAGTTCGGTTCTCTGCTGCATCAGTTAGCTGTCGATTTCATGAGTTCACCGTTCTCGTCGCGTGTTCGCTCAATAATCTTGGAGATCGAACCCAGGGCCAAAGAACGTCTGCCCAAGCGTGCACCGAAGCAATCGCCAAAGAAGAAGACGGCCAAGTCGAAGACCGCTAAGCCAAAGCAAGCCGCGAAGAAAAAGACCTCTGCAACTAGCGCCAAGAAGTCGGCAACCCAAAAGAAGGACGCCGCGAAGAAGTCTGCCACGAAGCGTTTGGCAAAGAAGAAGCCTCGTTAGGCAACTTCGCGATTTGCCTCGACCGGCTGTCAGAGGAGGAGGTTGCCGGTGACAGAGTCATGCGGGTACAGATGGTTGCTGATTGCCAGCAGCTTTTGGGTAGCGCACCAATCCGTCAGCAGCGCGCAGTTTGAATTTGGCGATACGCCGCCGCCGTTACAACCTAGAACGTCAGCCAACGAAAGCGAGCGCGACCGTCAAGCGGCAGCTACTTACTACGCGCATGCCAGGCTACTGGAGCTGCAGGACAATCGCGCCGATGCGCTTCGGCGTTATCAGCGGGCTTGGCGATACGACAAGGAAGCTGCTTCCATCCTGAAGCATATCGTTCCGCTCGCCCAATCGTTGGATCGACCACACGAAGCAGCACGCTACGCCATCCTGGCGGCGGAACGATTCCCCGACAACGCCGACCTCCTGGTACGACTTGGACTGTATCTTGTCGAACAAGGTGATACGCGGCGTGCGATTCCACTCTTCGAGAAGGCGCGAGAGCTACGCAAGGACGATCCGCCAGATAGCAAGCTCGTATCGCTGCATACAGAGTTGGGAAGATTTCACCTCGCGCGTGAAGACTTCGCCAGAGCTGTCGAGCGTTTCGCTTATGTTCGCGAGGCGCTCGACGAGCCGAAAGAACATGGCTTGGAAGAATCCACCATCGAACGCTTGCTTGCTCAACAGATTCAGTTGTTTGCGGTCATGGGCGAGGCCTACCTGCGAGCTGGCGATGCTGATACAGCCGCTACGCTGTTTCAGAAAGAATACACAGAACAGCGGGAGCAGGCCGTTCTGAGCTTTCACCTCGCGCGAGTCGCCAAGGCAAGGGGCGAGGCGAAAACCGCCGAAGAGCACTTGGAAGCCTACTTCGCTGCAAAGCAATCCTACGAAGGCACATCACCGTATGACTTGTTAGCTGCCATCACCTTGCTCAAGCAACCCGATCCCGCGATCGCGGCACAGGCCGTGCTTGAGAAGTTGCAGAAGCTGCACACCGAAGATCCCGATAATACTGCGTTGCGATATAGTCTGGCCCAGCGTCTGTCCGAGCAGGAAAGGCATCCTGAAGCTCGCGACCACTATCTGGAGTTGCTGGAAAGCTCGGCAACCGCAGTTGCCTACCAACGTCTAACAGAGTTGTCGGCTCGGACTGCCGACGCCGATTTGCTCCTCCGCGTTGCTACAAAAGCGACCAAAGAAACCAGCTCGATCGATATCCTTCAAGCGAACGGCGAGCCGCTGGCACGCAAGGAATTGCTCGCAGCGGCCGTCAAGCTGGCGCAGCAACGGCTCGCTGACGAAGGTACTGCAACGGACGCGTCCCTCGCGACCGCCGCCGCGCTGCTCGCCGTAGAATGCGATGATCTTGACGCTACGCGCTCGATGCTCGCGGCATCCCTAACTCGTCAAGAGTTGGCAGCAGACACGGTTCGTGAGGCGATAGGTCTGTCGCTATTCACGCGCGGCCATTACGCCTTCGCCGCCGAAGTCTTCCAGGCGGCGATCCGCGAGGAGACTGACGCGGAACGGGCGCAGTTCTACTACTATTTATCGGGTGCGTTGGAGATGGCCGGTCAGACGAACGAAGCGCTCCAAGCGGCTGAAGAAGGGGCAAAGTTGCGCCAGGACGTCGCGATATTGCAGATGCGGGCGGCTTGGGTCCTGTATCACGCCAAGCGTCATGAGCAGGCGCACAATCGCTACCTCGCACTGCTGAAGCGATACGACGCCGACAATGCTTTGGCGTCTCGCGAAACGGCGCGCGACATTCGCTATCTGCTCGCGAACATCTGCACGTCGCGAAATCTGTTCCGAGAAGCTGAAGAGTGGCTGGAACAGATTCTGGACGAATTCCCGCATAACAGCAGTGCCTTGAATGATCTGGGCTATCTGTGGGCTGATCGAGGTGAGCACCTAGAACGCGCTCTGCGCATGACCGAGATAGCGGTCGATGCAGAGCCCGACAGCATCGCCTATCGCGACAGTCTGGGGTGGGCCTACTATCGGCTAGGCCGATTCCGAGATGCAGTACGCGAGCTCGAACATGCAACTCAAGGCTCCGCGCCGGATGGCGTCATCCTCGATCATTTGGGTGATGCCTACCGTAGTGCAGGAAGTGTAGAAAGGGCGCTGGAGACATGGCAACGCGCTCGGCGAGCCTTCTCCGAGGCAAAAGACGCGGACGCGGTTCAGCGTGTCACGCTGAAAATCGAGAAACAGTTGTTACAATAGAAGCGAACGGATAGCAGAACGGAGATAACAGAACGGTATGGCTGGACATTCGCACTGGGCGGGGATCAAACACAAGAAGGCGCTGATCGATAGTAAGCGCGGAAAGGCTTGGAGCAAGTGCTCCAAGGCCCTGATCGTGGCGGCGAAGATGGGCGGGGGCGACGCTGATACCAATCCTCGGTTACGGCTAGCGATCGCCGACGCCAAGGCGGCCAACATGCCGAACGATACAATTAGCCGCGCTATCAAGAAGGGCACCGGAGAGCTCGATGGCGGTAATGTTGACGAGATTTTGTACGAAGGTTATGGACCAAACGGGGTAGCGATCATGTGCGAGATCCTGACAGACAACCGCAATCGCACCGCACCAGAGATTCGCAAGATGTTCGAAGTGCATGGTGGAAAGCTCGGCGCGACGAACTGCGTTGCTTACCTCTTCGAACGGAAGGGGTTGTTCATGTTCTCGGCGGATAGCGTTAGCGAAGAGCGGCTGATGGAAACTGCACTAGAAGCTGGTGCCGAGGATATCCGCCAAGAGGGTGACAAGTTCGAAGTATTCTGCGAACCGGACACTTTTACCTCGTTGTCCGATGCCTTCGACGCGGCAGAATTAACGCCCGAAACGAAAGAAATCACTCGCATTCCGACAAACACCGTCGATCTTGACGTCGGTGCCGCGCGCAAGGTGTTGAAGCTGATGGAAGTGCTCGACGACCACGACGACGTGCAAAACGTCTCAGCCAACTTCAACATTCCCGACGAAGCGATGGCGGAGTTGGCTTCGGAGTAGGCTCGTCCAAGTGGCAGCCAGACAAGGGCTGGGACAGCGGTGAATAGTCCGAGGGTTGTGCAGGACGACTCGCATCGATTGAGTCTTGCCGATGGGTTGTCTAAACTGCAGGAGCAACAAGACAGAAGTTTTTGGCCCCCAAGGCAGATAACAATGTTTGCACGACCATCGCTTCCGCTGATTCTTTTGGCTCTGAACGTCGCCACGGCAACTGCGGCCAAGGAGGTCGATTTCAATCGGGACATACGCCCAATCCTTTCCGATACCTGCTTCAAATGTCACGGGCCGGATGAAGGTCCGCGCGAAGCAGAGTTGCGACTCGACGCGCAAGAGGGTTTGCTGGGAGATCGCGACGGAGGTCCGATCATTGTTTCGGGGCAGCCTGACAAGAGCGAGTTGTTCCGGCGAATCAGTAGCGTTGACGCCGACAAACGCATGCCGCCCGTCGATTCGAAACTCTCGTTATCGCCCGAGCAGATCGAACTCATCCGGGAGTGGATCAACGAGGGTGCCCAATGGAAACAGCATTGGGCGTTCACGCCTCCTTTGCGACCACGGTTGCCAAAGCTGCCGGCTAACATGCGAGCTACGAACCCGATTGACTACTTCGTGGCGGCGAGGTTGATCGAAGAGAAGCTGAAGCAATCTCCCGTCGCTGATAAAACGGCATTGATTCGCCGAGTCGCACTTGACCTGACCGGCCTGCCTCCCTCGCCCGCCGACGTCGAAGCCTTTCTTGCTGATGATGCACCAGGCGCGTACGAACGGCTAGTCGATCGACTGCTGCAGTCTCCTGAATACGGTGAACGCATGGCCGTCGTGTGGCTGGACGCCGCCCGGTACGCGGACACCAGTGGTTACCAAAACGATGGTCCCCGCGACATGTGGCGATGGCGCGACTGGGTGATCCAAGCATACAACGACGGAATGCCGTTCGATCAATTCACTCGCGAGCAGTTGGCAGGCGACTTAGTGGACAACTCCACGCTCGAGCAGCGAATCGCGACCGGCTTCAACCGCAATCACCGCGGCAACGCGGAGGGCGGAGTGATCCCGGAAGAGTTTCAAGTGGAATACGTCGTTGATCGCGTCGAAACGACCGGAACCGTCTGGCTGGGACTCACAATCGGTTGCGCACGCTGTCATGAACACAAGTACGACCCGTTCTCGCAGAAAGAGTACTATCAACTCTTCTCCTTCTTCAACAACGTTCCCGAATATGGCCGAGCGATCAAAGAGGGGAACTCACCTCCCTACGTCCAGGCCCCAACCGCTGAGCAGCAGCGGCAGTTGAGATTGCTCGACGAGCAAATCGCCGAAGTTCGTCCGCAACTTGAGGAGTCGCGGCTTACGAAAGAGCAGAGTGCCTGGGAAGAAACGCGTTCGGTCGCGGCGGGCACCGACTGGACGATCAAAGCTGGACAGATCCTGCGGTACGACTTTGACGTCGCCAGCAAAGATGGGCAATGGCCCGTGAGATTTCGCGACGGCGAGCCGGCTTATCAACTCTGGCTTAACGGCAATGCCGCCGAGTTCGATGGCGCGCGGTTCATCGACGGAGGTGACGTTGCGGGCTTTGGTTACTTCGACAAGTTCTCCATCGCGGCCTGGATTCGCCCAACGCGTGCAGACGCCGGTACCGTTGTCTCTCGCATGACGGATGTCGAGCAAGGTGACGGCTATGCCCTGCGGATCGAAGATGGCCGCGTGCACGTCGATCTCGTCAAACGCTGGCTCGACGATTGTATTCGTGTCGAGACCGAGGCAAGCGTTCCTACCGACGAGTGGACTCACTTGCTCGTCACTTACGACGCCTCGAGAGTTGCCAGCGGGATCAGAGTGTATGTCAACGGCGAGTTGGTACCGTTGCAAGTTAACTACGACTTCATCAACCAAAGCTTTGCGGCCGAGGCGCCACTGCGCATTGGTGCCGGCGGTGGGCCAACATCGCGATTCCGTGGCCTGGTAGATGATGTCAAGATCTACGACCGCGCCCTGAATGTGACCGAAGCGGGCATCCTCGCGCAGGTCGAATCGGTAGACCGACTCCTTGAGATCCCTCGGGGCAAGCGAACGCCAGCCCAGGCAGACAAGCTGCGCGATTACTTCCTGGCTCGTGCGGCCTCTTCCCCCACTCGCGACGCGGCGAGAACATTAGCGATGTTGGAGGACCGGCGAGCAAGGTTTGTCGAGACGTTCCCGACTGTCATGGTCATGGAAGAGATGAAACAACCTCGCCAAACTCACGTGCTAGCGCGAGGCGAGTACAACAAGCCAGCCGACGCTGTGCTTCCAGGTGTGCTATCGGGACTTTCGGCCATGCCCGAGTCTGCACCAAGTAACCGCTTTGGGTTGGCAACTTGGCTGACGGATGGCTTGAATCCATTGACTGCTCGAGTCGCGGTGAATCGCTACTGGCAGATGTATTTTGGAACGGGGCTGGTCAAAACCGCAGAGGACTTCGGAACACAAGGCGACCGGCCCAGCCATCCGCAACTTCTCGATTGGCTGGCGACCGAATTCGTGCGTTCGGGTTGGGATGTTAAATCGCTGCAGAGGTTAATCGTCACGAGTTTCACTTACCGACAGTCGTCGCGTATGACAGATGAATTGCTCGCTAACGATCCAGAGAACCGCTTGCTTGCCCGCGGCCCGCGATATCGTCTGGCTGCCGAAACAGTGCGCGACCAAGCACTCGCCACAGCAGGCTTACTTACCGGACGCCTGGGCGGACCGTCCGTCAAGCCGTACCAACCGGCCGGTCTTTGGAAAGACATTGCAACCGACAGCAACTATGAACAAGACCATGGAGCCGATTTGTACCGACGCAGCATGTATACGTATTGGAAACGCACGGTCGTGCCGCCGGCCATGTCCGCGTTCGACGGGTCAGGTCGTGAGATGTGTCGCGTGCGTCCGCGTCGCACGAACACGCCACTCCAGGCCCTCACGATGATGAACGATATCACCTTCGTCGAAGCAGCTCGTGCATTGGCCCAGGCGGCGATGACGGAAGAGAGTTCTGAGCAAGCCCGGCTGGAGGCAATCTTCCGGCGGGTCCTGGCTCGTCAGCCGGATCCGCGTGAGCTGCGGATCGTACAAGCCAGCTTCGCGTCACATCTCAAGCGATTCGTCGCAGAACCTGACGCGGCCTCGCAGTTAGTGAGCGTCGGGGAACACCCGGTGCAATCGGAACTCAACCAGTCCGAAGTCGCCGCCTATACGATGCTCGCAAGTATGATTCTCAATCTCGATGAAGCAGTTACAAAGCAGTAATCCCGCTTAAGTGGAACACGCTGTTCATCGGTTGTCCGTCCAAAGGAAACGGGAGTCGTGAAAATGGGACTGGCTCCAAAGCAGCGCGATCGACTTACCACTAGAAAACAAGTGGTTCGCTGCTTTGGTGCCTGCCCCACTTTCACGACGGACCAGCACGGTTCGAC
>PBSM01000041.1 GCA_002726245.1 Planctomycetaceae bacterium
GAGCGGCAGATGAGAACGTACCAAGAGCAGTGATGTCATCCGTAGGCCGGAACAAGTCTTCGCAGTTCCGGCATGAGCCAATCGTTACGCCGATGCCGGAACTGCGCAAAGCCTTGTTCCGGCCTACTGGTAAGTTATCAACTGTCGCTCGCGTTAAGTGGAAGGCCCTCTCACATGGATCGTTCTTCGCCCGATTTCATCAAGCCGATGTTGGCCGAATCTGGCGAGGCCTTTGATTCCGACAAGCACTTGTTCGAGATTAAGTGGGATGGCATTCGCGCGATGGCGTACGTGGAGCAAGGCGTGTACCGACTGATGAGCCGACGCGGTGTTGACGTCACCGAACGCTATCCCGAGTTCGAGCCATTGCGTTCGCTTCCGTCCGGCTGCGTGCTGGACGGGGAAATCGTTGTGCTCGATGCCGACGGCAAACCAAGTTTTCGATCTGTCTTGAGTCGCGCGCAAGCTCGGACGAAGCTGCGATTCCGACACTTGTCACAGGCCACAGCGGCTGATTTCATTGCTTTCGACTTGTTATATCTCGACTACAACGAGTTGATTCGCAAACC
Source organism: Planctomycetaceae bacterium (assembly GCA_002726245.1). Taxonomy (GTDB): domain Bacteria; phylum Planctomycetota; class Planctomycetia; order Pirellulales; family Pirellulaceae; genus PBSM01. The sequence goes on from PBSM01000041.1 coordinate 570, forward strand.
GTTGCGCGACCGGCGAGAATCGATGCTCGAACGCATTGCACCGAAGCTGGGCGAACACATGGCCGTGTCAGACGGAGTGATTGGTCCTGGACGCAGCTTCTTCGACGAGAGTCTTGCCCGCGACCTCGAGGGTATCGTTGCGAAGCGTCTCAACAGCCGCTACTTTCCTGGCAAACGTAGCGATGCCTGGATCAAGGTTCGTAAGAGCAGCAGCGCCCTTTGTGCGATTCTGGGGTTTGTCGATAAAGGTGATGATTTCGAAAGCCTGATCATCGCCACTGAAGATGATGGGGAGTTGCATTGTGTTGGGCGAGTGGGAACAGGATTCGATGCGGCTCTGCGAGAGCCGTTGAACGATCTGCTGCGGGATGGGCGGTGCGACGCGCCGCTTGTTCCGTGCGACGAGAAGGGGACGTGGGTCATGCCGGGTCTGTACTGTGTCGTCCGCTACCTGGAATGCACGAGAGACGGCATCTTCCGCGAACCGGTCTTTGAGAAACTGATCACTGATTGACGAGTAACAGCATGAACGCAATTCCAAAACGCGAAGGCGAGAACAAGGCCAGGAACAGCTCGAGCACCAACCTGTTGGTCGATGCGTTGGTTCAGAGCGCCGCGACGTTGGCCGACGACGAACCGCGTCGCCTCAGACTCGATCAGCTACGCAGCTCGGCGACGGGCGACTTGAGGTTCACGTGGCAAACACATGACGGACGCGAGGCTGACTTTCGAATCTACTACGATCGAAGCCAGGATGGCGACATTTCGGGAACGGAGCTCGTGCAGCTTGATTTCCGCGAGCCGACCATTCCCGAACAAGCTCAATATGAGGCAGAGTTCGAGTCTGAGCTGGACAGCGGCGGAGATCTGTGGTCACGTGTAGCGAGTCGTATCAGGGAGAGAGTGGATTGAGAGTAGGTCACGCTCGCCGAGCGTGACCTCGAAAACCACTGGTTTTCGTCGGCTGCAGCCACTTTCCTGTTATGCGGCCAGTCACTTCCGGCGTAGGTGACCTACCTGTTATGCCTCTAGTCACTTTCGGCGAAAGTGACCTACTTGTTATGAGCAAAGACATTCGGGCGTACAACAAGAAGCGTGACTTCTCGCAAACGCTCGAACCTCGCTCGCGGAAGCGACATCGCAAAGCAACCGAGCCAGTCTTTGTCGTGCATCGTCACGAAGCTCGACGTCTGCACTACGACTTGCGACTTGAAGTCGATGGCGCGCTCAAGTCGTTCGCGGTGCCGAAGGGCTTCTCGTTTGATCCTAAAGACAAGCATCTCGCCGTGCGAACGGAGGATCACCCGCTTGAGTACGAAGACTTCGACGGAGTGATCCCGCAGGGTCAGTACGGTGCCGGGATGATGACGATCTGGGACCGTGGCCCCTACGAATTGTTAAACGGTCCGTGGGATGCTGCGATTGATGCCGGCAAGATCGAGTTGCGAATGCGAGGCAGCTTTCTGCGCGGCGAATGGCACATGGTCAAGTTGAAGAAAGAGAAGGACCAGTGGCTCCTGTTCAAATCGCGCGACGCCTACGCCCGCGAAAAGGGCGACGCGCCTGTGTCGTTGGGATTGCTAAACGCTCGGCGTCAGCCGATGCCACAGCGTTTGAGCCGGATGGAGATCGGCGACCGAAGCTCTCTGTTTGTCGATCCCGAATGGCTTTACGAGCCGATGCTTCCTGGGCTTCGTTTGTTCGCGGAGAAAAAAGGGAACGCCATCCGCTTTCGAGGTTCTCGTCAGCGGATCGGCTCCGTGGCAGATCGCGTTGTCGCGGCGCTGGGGGGAACGCGGGCGGAGAATGCGATCATGGATGGCATCTTCGTCTGTCCCGATGACGAGAACCGTCCGTGTCCCTTGACGCTCGACAGAGCACTGCTCGGTGAGGTATCGAAGCCGATCTTCTACTACGCGTTCGATCTTCTTTACTACGATGAGTGGGATTTGCGAGACGTTTCTCTCGCTGAGCGAAAGGCTGCCTTGTCGTCGATTCTTCCGAAGCACTCCCTGTTGGTCTATGTCGATCACGAACGCAGTCGCGCAGCGGAGTTGTTCGAGACTGCGTCGGCCGTTGGGTTGCGTGGGCTCGTCGCCAAGTCGGCAGCAAGTCCCTATCGGCGTGGTGCGAGTGACGACTGGCTTTGGATTCCCGCGACACGCACTCCTCGCCGTCCGCGTGGACCACACAAGCGGAAACAGAAGTCCGCGCGGACGCATTCCATCGCGTTCACGAATCGCAGTAAAGTCTTGTGGCCGCAGGCTGGATACACTAAAGGCGACTTGATCGATTACTACGAGCAGATGGCGGACTGGCTATTGCCTTACTTGAAAGATCGGCCGCTCAGCTTGAATCGTTTCCCGAACGGAATCGACGGCGGTTCGTTCTTTCAGAAAGAGACTCCCGAGCACGCACCCGATTGGATCGAGACCGTACTAGTCGAGTCAAAGCATCGCGATGAAGTCGAGACGCGATTCGTCCTTTGTAACGATCGAAGTACGCTGCTTTATCTGGCCAACCAAGCTGCCATCGAATTGCATCCTTGGTCGTCGCGCCGCGGGGCGCTCGAATCACCAGACTGGGCGATCTTGGACCTCGATCCGACCACAGGCGACTTCAGCCTTGTGGTTCGAGTCGCCAGAGCCGCCGAGGAACTTCTCGGCGAACTCGGACTTCGTCCTTATTTGAAGACTTCCGGTGCGAAGGGGCTGCACATTTATATTCCGTTAGTTGCGGGATACACCTATGAGCAAGTGCGGATGTTTTGCGAAGGAGTTGCGCGCTTGATTGCGATTCGCGAGCCGGCGCTTGCCACGATCGAACGCTCGAAGCCTCGCCGCGACGGCAAGGTTTACGTTGACTTCCTACAGAATCGTCGCGAGCAAACGGTCGTCGCGCCATATGCGGTGCGCCCTGTACCTCCCGCCAGCGTTTCGACGCCACTCGCCTGGAACGAACTCTCGGACGATCTGGAGCCTGCTGACTATACGATGACAAGTGCTCCCGCTCGGGTTGCCAATCTCGGCGACTTGTTCGCGCCCACACTAGGCGACTCGCAAGACCTGCTGGCGGCCATCGACAAGCTACAGGCCCTGGTAGGCGAAACTCGAAGGTAAGGCGAGCGGCAGTTGATAACGTACCAGTAGGCCGGAACAAGGCTTTGTGCAGTTCCGGCATCGGCGTGACGATTGGCTCATGCCGGAACCGCGAAGACTTGTTCCGGCCTGCGGATGACATCACTGCTCTTGGTACGTTCTCATCTGCCGCTCGCCTAAGAGAACCGCATGCCCACCCGAAGAGTTGTTGCTACTCCCGGACTTGCTCGAAGTAGTAGACACCCTTCTTATTCGATGAAACGACATCGAGGAGCTTGTCGCCGTTGACGTCGGCAACTTGAAACTGTGTTCCAGGGCCGCTGTCGTGATCGAATTGATGGCGAGTCCAGTGGGGACGCCCGTCTTTGCGTTGCAGCTCGAACCAGAAGAAGACGGCTGGCTGGTCACCGCCTGGATCGTTGCCGCCGTGCGCCCACCAACGCTTGCCTGTCACAAAGTCCATCAAGCCGTCACCATTGATGTCGGCCAAGCAAATACCGTGCGTCTGCGAGAAGCTTTTGTCGATCTCGTGCGTCTTCCAGTTGTCTCCGGGAAACTGTTCATGCCACCAAATGCCAAAGGCGTGAGGACTGCTGCTAAGCACATCGTTGTCGCCATCGCCGTCAAAGTCGTAAACATACATCTGTGCGGCGCGGTTCTCGCCACCTTGTTCACCGAACGGTGCTGAATGGAACTTCCACTCCGCGTCAGATAGCGATTCGGGGGCTTCCCACCAGCCGGCGGCCACGACGATGTCGTTACGTCCGTCTTTGTTGACATCTCCAACGCCGAGGCCATGTGAGTAACGCTTCGTTCCCGGGCCCGCCTTCGCTGAGATCGCGTGGCGATGCCATTCCTGATACGGATCCGCGTCGGGCTTGATGAATGCCATCTGGCGATCTGGGCCGTCGGATTGTTTTGGATCTGGTGAGAAGCCGGCGATCAGCTCTCGCTTCCCATCGCCATCCAAATCGAGAAAGTCGGGACTTTCGTTGTTCGTGACCGGCGTGCACAAGTGTTTTTTCCAATCGCCGTCCGCGCCTTTCGGATTCTCAAACCACCAAGTCGGCGTGCCGGGAAAATCGACACAGATCACATCGGTCCATCCATCTCGGTTGACGTCCTCCGCGAAATTGCAAAATGCATTGCTATAACTCTTGGGGTTGTAATGCAGCGGCACGCCGAGTTCCGCGCCTCGCCCTGATGACGGCGGAGCCGTTACGATCGTGTGCAGTTTCCAGTCCGGGGCTTCATACCAGACGAAGCCTGCTGCGATGTCCATCTTCCCGTCTTTGTTGAAATCACCGACGGCGACACCTTCGCTTCGGAACTTGGCATCGAGCTGATGCTTCTGAAAGCGAATCTGTGGCTTGTCCGCGGCGTTGGCAACGATAGCTGACAAGGAGACGAACGCAACAACGGCAAACTGAAAGAGAGTATTCGACACGCTTACTTTCCTTTTCCAAATGAGGCAATGACGAAGCTCTCACATCATAATAGAACCGTCCGCCAGATGCGCCCTAGTCGGCCAGACAGTCAGGCCTTTTGCTTTTTACAAGTAGGTTCGGCGAACCGACGGATCGCTTTGTGGAACCAGAAGATTCTCGCAATTCAAGTCCCGCCCGACTACGAAAACGGCCTCGCCGCAGTGGGATTCTCATTACTCTCGACCGAACTCGTCCGGCTGGAAGTTACTGTCGTTCACGCAAAGGAATGAGATCGCAACGTCCGCAGAGAGGATTTCAGAAAACGGCATTTCCGGACAGACACTCGCCTAGTAGTATTCTCCGGCGAACTAGGGATTCGGCAGCGGATCGTTGCGGAAGCGGTTGAGTCGTTTCTGCAATGACCCGGTTGGACGGAGTTCGACCGCACGCTCCGAGAGCTTAACGGCCTGGTCGCGATCACCGAGATGAAAGTGTACTTCGGCGAGCGTATCGAGGTAAGAGCCGGTGGCAGGTTCAAGTTCAACCGCTTTCTTGGCATGCTCCAAGGCTAGGTCAAGTTGCCGATGACAACGCGCCGCAGCCCAAGCCAGATTGTTGTGGAAGGACGCGGAATTCGGGTACTTTTCCACAACGGCTCGGTAATGCTCGACAACCTTCTTGACGACGGCGTCGCCGAGTTCGCGCTGACCGCCGGCATCCAGTAGCGGCACAAGTTCTTCGACGATCGCGGTGTCGTTCGGCATGGCGTTCAATGCCAAGTCGAACTCGCGCCGCGCGGTGGTCCAGTCCTCTGCTCTGATCGCGGCTACCGCACGGAACTTGTGAATGAGTCGCGGCATGTTGAGGTAGCTCCTGTCTCCCAAGAACGGGAACGCGATGTGTAGAGCGTCGAACGAGTATTGCTGCCACTGGTCGGCTGTTCGGCTAGGGTCCCTGGCGAGAAGGTGATCCCCCAACCGCCGCGCGGCGTCGTTCAATTCCCAAGCCTCAAGGGGAGCAGTCTTGAGCAACAGTTCCCACTGCTCAGCCGCTTCGTTCCGCAGCCCGCGCGATTGGAGTATGACCGACATTGCATGGCGGGTCTTGCTGTCGAGCGGCAGGCGGTTCGCCTTGTGTTGGAGTTGCCCTCCTCGCTCTTCTTGGCCGATGCGCTTCAATGCATCGCCGGACAAGTACAACGCCCCCAGTTGGTCGTTGTCGATCAACACGCCGACCGATGTGCTGCGGCTGGTCAGGTAGGAGAGAAGCCGATTCCGCGCGTTTGCGTCTCCTTCGGACGGAATCAGTTCAGAAATCGTGCCGAGCTTGTCATTCTTGGCGAAGTAGCCGAGCACCTCAGTCGAAGAGAGGACCTGGCCGACCAGCGAGGCCCGTACATTGGCGTCGCGCTCGGCGACGGCCATCCCGAACACCTTGTCGAATTGATCGGCGGCGATGAGTGCCTTGACCGTCACTTGGTTGTAAAGGATCCGCTGCAGCATTTGGCGCCGTGCGTTGTCGTCACCTTGCTTAACAACGAGATCCAGCAGCACGACGAATTGCTTCTGTGCGGTCAGATGTTCGATCACCTTGGGAACGACGATCAATTCGTCGAGGAAAGCCCCTTCCTTCTGCTTGGCGATCGCCAGCAGTTCGTCGAAGCGTCCCTTCTCCAAGATCAACGTAATGGCGTGTTGGTTCTGGAACATCCGCGTCAGGAACTGTTGGCGAGCCGCTTCGTGCTCGGTCTTTGCGTAGTCGAATAGCTCGTCGCGCTCGACGACTTGGTCCAGCACTCCGCCGCCGTTGATAAAATCGCCGAACATCATCGCGCGGCGCAGATGATCGTCGTCCGCTTCGATCAGCTTGCGGAAAGCGGCGTAATGGCCCGCCTCCATCAACGGCGACATCGCCGCGCGGTTGCGAAAGACACCTTGCAGGCAAAGCTGGCGGGTCGGCAGATGTGGTTCGCCTTGCACAAGCTTCAGCAGCAAGTTGAGCTTGCCTTGGCTCGCCAAATGTTGAGCGACCGCGCTCCCCGTAACCAGGCCGCCGAGGATTCGGCCACGCTACCGATCCGGCAGCTCCTTCGCCAGCGTGAGCATCGCGTCGAAATGACCTTGGCCAATCAACACGCCGACCGTCTGCTGATTGCCGAGCAGAAAACCAAGCAATTCTTCGCGAACCGGAGCGGCAGCCTCGTGCCGGACCAGTTGCATCGCCCAGTTTGCTTCTTCCTTGTTCGAGAACAAACTATAAGCACGCGGCGAACGCAACAGCATGGCCACGGTCTTGCTCTGCCAAGCCTTGTCATCTTCGTCGCGGACCAACCGCCAAATGAGGAGCACACTGTCGGCGTCGGAGAGATAGTACGGGATGTTGTTGCCAGCGAGAAACGCACCCACGAGCTCGCGCCGGCCATGGGGTTCCTTCTCTTGTTTGGCGAGCTTCACGAGGAGCTCCGCCAACGCTCGTCCTCGGAAGTTGCTGCGACCTGCGGATGAGGCGACCGCCATACCCAGAAGTTGCCCGCGAGTAGCAGGATCTTTCTCCCGCGAGACAAGTTCTATCAGCCGATCGACGCAGCTTTCCTTGAGTAGCGCCTGGGCGATGACGGTTGATCGCAACACGCCCTGCAGTACGACACGCCGGGCATCTTCGGCCACGTGTTCGGTGGCAAACTTCATGATCTCGCCGACTTTGCCTTGCTCGACGAGCTTCTGAGCGGCGGCTGGATTCAATACATCCTGGACAGCAACTGGCCGCGCAACCTCTTGTTCGGCTCCGCCTTCAAAGCCGTTAGCAGCATCGCAAGTTGTCTTTGCTCGATGACCGATCCGATCGCCGGGCTGGCAGATAGAGTGTTCAACATCTGCGCACGAGCTGCGTCCTGCTTTTCGTTCTCGATCAGCGCGATAATCTTCTTCAGTTGCTTCTTCTCGGTGTGGTACTGCAGCACCTTGGGAGAAAACATCAACTGGATCGTGACAGTCCTTCGCCAATCGTCGTTTTGGTCGGCAGCGACGGCTTCCATCAAGGCATCGATGCGGCTCTGTTCGACAAACTCGCCAATGGCCTTGGGGTGCTGGACGAGTTGGCTGAGCGAGCCGCGTCGGACTTCCGGTTGCTTCTCCAGCCGAATCAGTCGTTCGGTGGTTGCGTACTGCTCCTTGTCGAGCAACTGCTGGAAGGCGGCTTGTCGTTGCTGTGGCTGGCCATCGCGAAAGTCGCGGACTAGGCCGGCGATTCCGGGATCAACACCCGGCAGAATGCCATAGTCAAAGTCGCGGAGGATTTTTCGGGCGCGAAGCCGGGTCTCGCCGTCGGGGCTCTTCAAAGCCGCTCGCAATTGAGGCTCGGCGGCAAGTCCCTGCTTCCACAGAAGCTGCGAGGCTTTTTTGCGCGTGGCGAAGTCGCTGCTGGAAAGCTGCTTAATCGCGGCTTGAATCTTCAGCCCGGCGTCCGCCTCGACTCGCTCCTCCGCTTGAGAGATAAAAACTACCGACAGTGCGATCGATACCAGACAGGAGGACATGGCAACACTCCCTCGCCCCCGAGCGGGGTCGGTACAACGCGAAGAAATCAGCTCCTTTACGAGTGTATCAATCCCCCGATCGGTTGTCACATCACGATGGCGACGGTTTCGATCTCGTGCCGAACTGACTGGACAGTGCCACGTCGCGGCGCTATAGCGTAGGCAAGTTCACGTCAAGCATCTCGTTTGACCCCAAACCGTAGGCTGCGATTCTCTCGTTTCAGCAGACGCTGTCGAACCAAACGAAGCAATTTTTCTTTGCCGAGGCGTACCGTCACGCCGTATCTCGCGGCTGTTCGTCAGGTTATTGCGAGCTCAAATCGGTTTGACAGAAAGTAGGCGCCTCTGTATCCTCCCCGCTCGACATGGCTGAGGGGCGAACTTTCGGCCAGCGGGCTGATCAGGACGATTGGCCATCCCGCCGCAGATTCCCTACCTTCTCCAGCGCAACACATGGAGGTGCGAGGTTGACTCAACTGTCACCGGAGACTCCGCGCTCAAGGAGCGTCTTGATCGTTGATCCTTCTGACGAAAGTCGTGAAGTTTTGCGCACCGTGCTCGAGCGGCGCGGAGTTAGTATTCTCGAAGCTCGCCGAGGCGCGGAGGGCTTGAAAATCCTTCAAAACCAGCATCCCGACGTCACCGTCGTTGATCTTGAAGCGGATCAGGACGGTTCCGGCTCTCTTGTGATCGCTTACCACAACGCATCGGCAAGCGAAGAGACTTCGCTCGTCATGCTGGGGCGAGTGAGTGCGGCACCAACGTCGCGGGATGGCAGCCAAGTGATCTCAAAACCCTACCACTATGGGCCGTTGATCCGTACAATCGAGCAATTGCTGGAACGTCACTGACGGTATCGCATTCAGCCGTGGATGCGTGGCTGTCGCTTCGGCGTAGCACTTGGCAGTTTGGACGCGTCGCATGGCTTCTCTGTTTGTGATTCAAGGACGCGACCAAGGCAGGCGGTTCGACCTTGAGCAAGAAACCGTCTCGATCGGACGCGACAACGATAACGTCGTCCAATTGCATGACTGCGAAGTCTCCAGAAATCATGCGGAGGTTCGCCGCGCCGGCGACGGGTACGTCCTTGTCGATCTAAAAAGTTCCAACGGCTGCTTCGTTAATACAACACAGATCGAAGAACAGCCGCTGAGCAGTGGCGACCGTGTGCAGATCGGCCGGACGTTGATGATCTTCACCGGCGGTGAGGAGGCGTCCTCAATCGGTTTCGCCAGTGAAGTCGATATCGTTGGCCAGGTCTCCAGCGTTGCTGGCTCGCGGATTGTCAAAGCGATCAGTCACGAAGAGGGCAGCCAGTTGCTGTCACAAGTCGATGCGTCGGAAAGCCCGTGGCTGGCACGTGCGCGCAGCAATCTGCAGATCATGTACCGCACGGCGCTGGCTGTCAGCCATACGCTTGATATCGATCAGCTCTTGCATCGCATCATGGATCTGATCTTCGAGTGGGTCGAAGCAGATCGTGGCTGTATCATGTTGGTGGATCGGCAGACAGAAGCATTGTTGCCGAAAGTGAGTTGCAATCGTCGGCAGCGACCTGGGCAAGAGAAAGAGCGATTGGAGATCAGCCGGACGATCTTGGACTACGTGCTGGACCAGCGCGAAGGTGTCCGAACGAGCGACGCCAAGGAAGATCAACGCTGGGACGCCGCGGCCAGTATCGTCAAGATGGGAGTCCGAGAAGCAATCTGCGTTCCCATGCAAGGTCGATACGGTATCGTTGGCGTGATCTATATCGATACCTATACGACCCCCGGCCGCATCATCCAGCGGCACACCGACAAGTTCTCGGACGAGCATTTAAAGCTGATGATCGCGATCGCGCATCAGGCGGCCTTGGCGGTCGAGGACACTTCGTATTACTCTGCCATGGTGCAAGCTGAGCGACTGGCGGCGATGGGACAGACGATCGCGACGTTGTCTCATCACGTCAAGAACATCCTGCAGGGGATTCGCGGCGGCAGTTATTTGATCGAGGAAGGTTTGAAGGGTGAAGACAACGATATCGTGCGAAAAGGTTGGGCGATCGTTGATAAGAACCAAGAGAAGATATCCAATCTCGTGATGGACATGCTGACTTTCAGCAAAGACCGCAATCCCGATTTAATGCCATCGGATCTGAACGAGCTGGTGGCGGATGTCGTCGAGTTGATGTCCGTACGGGCGAAGGACGCCAAGGTCGCTCTTGAGCTTGAACCAGTCACTTCGATGCCCGAATTCATGTTAGATCCCGAACTGCTCCATCGAGCCATCTTGAATGTGGTGACCAACGCGATCGACGCCTGCGAGCATTCCGGATCGGGCAAGGTCATTGTTTCGACCAGCCTGAGCGACGACACCGAGTCGCTACAGATCATCGTGGCCGATAATGGTGGTGGAATCGACGAAGAGGATGTCAAGAGAATCTTCTCTGTTTTCGAGTCTCGCAAAGGAGCTCGGGGAACCGGCTTGGGGTTGCCGGTGAGTCAGAAGATCTTCCGCGAACATGGAGGCGACATCCTCGTGGAGAGCACGCTCGGTGAAGGCAGTCGTTTCATCCTCACACTCCCGGCAGTCGCTCCCTCCGCCAAGCCGCCATCTGATACGCTGGCAGGCATGAAGTTCGAGTAGCTTGGACAGCGACAACGTTTTCCTTGCCGAGATGTTTTTCGAGCCGCTTATCCGAGTCCCAAATCAGAGGCTTGGCGAGGTGTGCAACAGTGAAACCGTACCCTACTTGAGGCGACGCTCGGTTTCACTCGACGGTCTCAAGCTCGTTGTTGTAATGCTCGATCGTCTCGGCGGGGCTCAAATTGAAGAACGCCCTGCCCTCTGCCTCCCAATTCGGACCGTCGAGCCGGAAGACCACGGTTGCGGCTTTTAGGTTATCGATGGCTTCGACGTCTTCCATCCCGCCGCCCTCAATCGCCTCGAAGCGGATCGTGACACCCACGAGTGCCCGGAAGCGGCCAGTTCGCCGGTCACGGGCAAATGCAACGGGATCCTCGAAGTCACAATCGACCCAACGCAGACCGTGAGGTTTGCCGCTGCCAGAGGCTTGCGTCACGAAATCGGCTTCCAACCACTCGCGTCGGCGGCGGAACGTCGCTTGCGATTGGGCCAAGCTCTGACGCTGATGCCGACTGAGGAACCACGCAGCGAATCCGATTGCGCAGCACAAAACTGCAAGGGCTATGACTCCAATCCACCACCATGCAAGCATGAGTTTCCACTCCGAGGGGCTGGCCGAGGCGCGGCTGCCTGGCGTGCTCCTGCCTTACCAACGCTGCATTGTATCCCCCTAAGTCCTCAACCGGCAAGCAATTTGACACTCCTCGTTCGTCCCGGCAGGGCGTAAGTGTGGTTTGATGTGGTTTTTGTTTTGTTTGTAGTGTGTTGGCTCGGTGGGTGTGCATTTGCCTTGGAGTGCTCTGGGCACCAGCGGTGCAGGGCTAACAGCACGAAGCGGACGATCGAACGGCGCCGGCGCCGTCGGGACCAGCGAGGAGTGTCCTTATTTACGCCGACGCCCATCGCCCCGTTCTGCCTCTTATCGTTTCTCAGGACTATCGCGTAAGCGAGACAACACTGCAAGGTCCACACTTGATTGCCGGATCTTTGTTTCCCGAGATGAAACAAGACACTATAGATGCTATTACTTTTGGTTCTCCGGGTACGTTGCCAAGTTGCATGAGCGGGAGATCGAGGTGCCCTAATCGACAGCACATTGCCCACGGATCGCGCACCGAGAGCTTTCTCGGGCAAGCTGTACCACCTGCTCCGAGCTGTTGAAAGTTGTATGCTGCCTTCTAAGTGGCAATAATGTACACTCTCGTCCCGGCCGATGATGTACCGAGTGAACATGCCGTCATGCCTACTGAACGACCAACGCTCTCTCGTTCGCAGTTCGTGATCGGGCTGGCACTCGCCGCGGCGTTCGCGTGCTTGGCCTATAGCGGTTGGCAGCGAGTTTATACACGCCGCGTTCTGGCGGAGATGCGCCAAGCGGTTACGAGCGGTAACTACGTTCGGGCGCATTTGTCCGCGACAGAACTGCTAGAACATCAGCCTGATTCAATAGAGGCATTACGGATAGCAGCTCGGTCTGCGTGGGAAATGAGACGACATGACGAGGCCGAGTGGTACTTCACCAGATTGACGCAGGCTGCTGTTCCGATGAAGGCTGCTGACCATCTGGCGATGGGCGAAATCGCTTTTCTCGGGAATCATCCGGCCTCAGCCGAGCGGCACTTTCGCGACGCCTTGGAGCTCGACCCAGAGCTACATACTGCACGCTGCGACCTGGTGTACTTGCTGTCCATCCAGTGCCGCAGTTATGAGGCCTTGGCCGAACGTCATCAGCTGCTACGCGGAGGGTTTTGGAGAACCGAGGATCTGATGTGCATGGCCAAGCCGTTAGACTTGATGCAATCGCCCGCGTTGGATGCCTTTCTTGAGCAGAACTCCGACAATGCATATCTGTTGTATGCAAAAGCGCGCCATGCCAGACTCGAAGCCAATTACGATGAGGCCGCCCGCTGGCTTGCTAACGCTATCGCGGCCGAACCGAACCTCGTCGAAGCGCATGCCGAACGAGGACACTTACTGCTGGATCAAGAGGCGACGGATGCAGCTCTGAGCGATTGGCACGCGGAGCTACCAGCCGAGGCGGACCGTTCCGTTGACATCTGGGTCGTGCGCGGAATGTGGGCTGCCCGCCAGAGAAAACCAGAGGGTGCTGCGCGTTGCTTCGCCGAGACGCTCTTGCGCGACCCCAATCATCTCACTGCGACTCATCAGCTTGCGCTTGCGCTCGCGGAGTTGGAAGAAGAGGATCTGGCAATTCAGTTCTCCGCCCGTGTTAAGCTGTTAGGTCAGTTGAGCTGGTTGATTGAGGACTTCTACGAGAAACCCGAACTGCATGGTTCCTGGAGCCAAGCTGCTGAGTTGATTAGTTTGCTGGGCCGTACCCGAGAGGCGGCTGCCTGGTATCGAAATATCAGTCATGTAGATCCTGGCAATGCCATGGCCACCAAGAGGGCGGACGAGCTTGATGCGCAACTCACTCCTGTCACGCCGGTCGTCCTCAAAGAGGCAAATACCGTTCTGAAGCTAAACCTTGAGCGTTTTTCCATGCCGGAGTTTGAAAGCCGGCAATCTGCCGTAGTGGCTGGCTCTTCTACTCAGACGCGCGTCATTCGGTTTACCGATGTTGCCGACAGTTCGGGGCTGAAATTCGCCTTCATCGGTGCCGACCGACCAGTTTCACGCGATCGCAGGACATCGGAGTTGTTTGGGAGCGGCGTCGCGGTCATTGACTATGACCTGGATCGATGGCCCGACGTGTATTGTCTACAAGGTGAGCCTGCGGAAGAGGACTCGTCGCATACGCAATTCCGCGACCGTCTGTTTCGTAACGCAGGTGACGGACGTTTTATGGATGTCACGGCCGCAACGGGACTTGGCGACACGAACTTTAGTCAGGGCGCCGCCATTGGTGACTTCAACAGCGACGGTTTCGCCGATCTTCTCGTCGCCAACATTGGCCAAAATCGTCTCTATCGGAACAACGGCGATGGAACATTCTCGGATGTCAGCTCGCGTGCCGCGATCGCCGGTAACCAATGGACATCGAGTATCGCGATGGCGGATTTAAATGGTGACTCGCTGCCAGACATCTACGAAGTCAACTACTTGAGTGAAGAAGTCTTTCAAGCTCGCTGTGTGGACCCCAACGGCAAGAAGGGCGCTTGTTCGCCGCGACACTTTCCCGCCGAACCGGATCGTTTCTTTCTGAACCGGGGTGACGGCCGCTTCTCAGATGAAACAGAGCAAGCCGGAATCGCTGCACCAGACGGCAAGGGACTGGGAATTGTGGTGGCCGACTTCGGTGGAGACGGCGTATTGAGCGTGCTTGTGGCCAACGATATGACTGCCAATCATCTCTATGTGAACGAAGCTCACCGGGGCGAGTTGCCTCGCTTCGTCGAGCGGGCAACTCTCGCCGGACTGGCGTTCGACGGCAATGGATATTCACAGGCTTGCATGGGCATCGCCATCGACGACGTCGATACCGACGGTCGGTTGGATGTATTTTTTACAAACTATCTTAACGAGCCGAACACGCTCTACCGTGGGCACGAAGCCGAGAACTTTGCAGATGCGACTCGCTCGGCTGGATTGCATGAACCGAGCCTGCTCCCCCTGGGCTTCGGAACGGAGTTCTTGGATGCCGACCTGGACGGGGATTGCGACCTCGTCGTTGCTAACGGACACGTGGTCGATGACGGCCCAGGCGGTACGGATTTTCAGATGCGACCGCAGTTCTTCGAGAACACAAACGGGCGCTTCACCGAATGTAGTAGCTCCGATCTTGGCCCTTATTTTGATCGGGAGTTGCTCGGCCGCTCTCTGGCTTGCCTGGATTTTGATCGCGACGGTCGGCCCGATTTTCTGGTTTCTCATTTAGACGCGCCTGTCGCGCTATTACATAACGAAGCCGAGAGCCCGGGCCACTTCCTGGCGATCCACTTGAGGGGGGTTGCTGGAAGTCGTGATGCGATTGGTGCCACGGTTACCGTATTCACTGCGGGCAGCCATCGCTACGTTCGTCAACTGACGGCTGGCGATGGGTATATGTGTTCCAACGAACGACAATTGGTCTTCGGACTTGGCGATGCTGCGGTCGCTACAAAGGTCATGGTTCAGTGGCCATCTGGTACCGTGCAGGAATCTACAGATGTGCTCGCCGATCGCCATTGGACAATCGTCGAAGGCCGTGAAGAATTCTTTGAGGTCTCCCACTAACGGAACGCTTTCGTATTAACATGGCAGTAATTACTGTCCTCCGCACCGTGCGATCGCCAAGTAAGTAAACATCATGACCAACGCGCTGCGCATCGTGAGACGGTCTGCGGGTTTAGCTATTTGCCTAGTCGTGCTTGTAGGCTGTGCGAGGAGCAAACCAACCGAGCAAGCCGTCCCGGACAGCCATGAGCGGATGCTGGAAGTCCTACGTCAGACTCGCGTTGATGCGTCTATCCAAGATCCGTTTTTGGGAACCGAGCAGCTGAATGTGAAGCGGCAATCGCTGCGTGTTACGAACAGCTTGCCACCCGCCGATCAGTTCGAGTTGCTATTGAGCGTCGGTGAGCTGGAATTGCAACAGGGCGACAGCGAAGCTGCCATCGAGCGTCTCCTGGAGGCCGCCGAACTCGCCAAGCAGTTAACGCCCGAAGACGTTCAGCACACAGCGCTGCGTCTGGCCGTTGCGTACTTACGTCTTGGTGAAACGAAAAACTGTGTTCAATGCCGCACGGGAGAAAGCTGCATCCTGCCGATTCGTGGGGGAGGGATTCATCAAGAGCGGGCGGGCTCAGAAAAGGCGATCGAGTACTGCAAGCGGGTGCTGCAGGTGAAGCCGGACGACGCCACGGCGCGCTGGCTGTTGAACATTGCCTGCATGACTCTAGGAACCTATCCGCAGGATGTCCCCGAGAGGTTTCGAATTGCACCTGAGAAGTTCGCCGATGACACTGACTTTCCACATTTTGAGAACGTTGCGCTCGCCTCGGGACTGGATGCCATGTCGTTGCTTGGCGGAGCGGTGGCAGACGATTTCGACAATGACGGGTTGATTGACGTACTCGTGTCCGGCTGGCACACAAAGGACCAATTGCGGTTTTTTGGAAATCGAGGTGACGGGACATTTGATGACTACACGGAGATAGCCGGCCTTCTGGGCATCACCGGTGGTGGCAATCTGATCCAGGCAGATTATGACAACGATGGCGATCTCGATGTCCTGGTTCTGCGCGGCGGTTGGAGAAGTGCCGGGGGGAGGTTTCCCAACTCCCTCTTACAGAACGATGGGGAAGGACGTTTCCGTGACGTCACCTTTGACGTTGGTTTGGGTGACGAGCATTTTCCTACACAGACGGCCGCTTGGGACGACTTTGATTTGGACGGTGATCTGGACCTTTACGTAGGCAACGAACGCTTTCCGGCCCAGTTGTTTGTCAACGATGGAAACGGCCGATTTACTAACCAAGCCAGTCAGGCAAGAGTGGACAACGCACGCTGGGCAAAAGGAGTTGTGTGGGGAGACTTTGATGGTGATCGGTATCCAGACCTCTACGTTTCGAACTATCGTGATGAGAACCGGCTCTATCGCAACAACACCGATGGTACATTCTCCGATGTGGCGCAACAGCTAGGCATGGAGGAGCCGCTGCCTAGCTTTCCGACTTGGTTTTGGGACTTCAACAATGACGGCGCGCTCGACCTTTACGTCTCTAGTTACCAGTTCGACGTCGCGCACGTCTCCGCCGAGTACTTCGACCAGCCGGTAGATGCCGACCATGATCGTCTATACCAGGGTGACGGCAAGGGTGGTTTTCGGGATGTCTCGGCGGAAGCTGAACTCCGGCGAGTCACGCAGCCGATGGGGGCCAACTTCGGTGATCTGGACAATGATGGTTTCTTGGACTTCTATCTGGGGACTGGTTATCCAGAGTACGAGGCTTTGATGCCGAACCTGATGTACCACAATCTGGGCGGCGAGCGGTTTGCCGACGTCACGATGGCAGGCGGATTCGGCCATCTGCAGAAAGGCCACGGAGTTGCGTTCGCCGACTTTGATAATGACGGTGATCAGGACGTTTTCGTCGAACTAGGTGGGGCGTATCCGGGCGATGCGTTTGGGAACGCGTTATTCCAGAATCCGGGATTCGGCAAGCATTGGATCCGTATCAAGCTGATCGGCCAGACGTCCAATCGTTGTGCTATCGGCGCACGCATCCGATTAGCTTTGGACGACGCCGGAACACCGCGCTCCATCTTCCGCTGGGTTAACAGCGGCGGCAGCTTTGGTGCCAATCCGTTAACACAGCAGTTTGGACTGGGCGATGCAACGACGATCGACGAGCTTGAAGTTTTTTGGCCCAAGACTGGCAAGGCTCAAATGTTCCGCGACGTCAGTGTAGACCAGTTTATTGAAATTCGCGAAGATTCCGCGAGGTATCGCACTAGGAGTCTGAAACAGTTTGCTTTCCAAAGCAGCTCCGAATAGTCTGCCTTTTCTTCAAGTCAGCGACGAGCGGTCTGCCGCATCTTCCGCTGTGTCTTGAATAGCCGCGCGATCGATCCGCGCCTAGTGGAAGAACCAAGAACCGATCGCGAATCCGCAAACGAACGCCGAGATGACAGCAACCGCTGTCCAGCCCCTCTGGCAAGCCTTCGTCGTCACGAACAAGACCGCTTCCGGATCGGATTCGATCCGGGCTGCCAGTTCGTTGCCGTATCTGTTGATCGATAATCTCCATGAGTGCACCTGCAACCAGTCTGGGCGAGGAAGCAAAACGAGCTGGGGGAATGCAGGTCGGACATGCCATCGGAGCGGCAGTTTCGCGAAAGAATCGAGACGCAAGTCCCCGCTGCGTTCGAAATTCATCCCGCATCACAGCGAGCTGATTCCCAAGCGAGCATCGCCTTCTTCCTGGCGGTCCCCCAACGATAACGGTGTGCAACGCCAGTGCTTTGGATTACCCGGTGGCAAGGAATGAGATAGCCGATCCAGTTCTGGCCGACCGCGTTGCCAACGGCTCGACTCGCTTGTTCGTGCCCCAGGCGACGGGCGAGATCGCCGTACGTCGTCACCGTGCCGGAGGGAATTCGGAGGAGCGCTTGCCAGACTTGAATCTGATAGTTCGTACTGCGGACGAGTAAGCGAAGCTCTTGCGAACTGTTATCCGCAGAAGGCCCGAAGAGTTGTTTCGCCACAGTCGCCGTTGCTTCGGAGTTAATTCCGACTTGTGCGCGATCCCATCTCTGTCTGAAGGCAGCCACCAGGTCGTCGCGATCGTCGTTGACGAATTCTAAGCCGCAGATACCTCGCTCCGTGATGGCGACGAGCGCTTCGCCAAAACGGTGTGTCGTGAAAGCCGTACGCAATCTGAAGCTGATGGCCGTATGATTTGTATTCGCCCGGTGTTACTGCAGCGAGGACGACAAACAGATCGTGAAGGCGGCTTGGACTTGAAAGGCCTGCATCGAAAGTTGCATCGAGAACACTCGCCGATTTGCGCAGTCGTGTTTTAGCGTAGTCGATCGTCAGACACTGCAGGAACTTCTTGGGACTGATGCCCGCCCAACGCTGAAAGAGACGCTGCAAATGGAATTCGCTGAGCCCTACATGCTCGGCCAAATCGCTGAGTTCTGGTTGTTGGCGGAAGTGTTCTTCCAGATACCGGATTGCGTTTTCGATCCTTTCGTAGTCTCGCGATGGCATTCGAGTGTCCTCCTGGTTGATGAAGGATAGAGTCACGAACGCCAACGAACCACCCGCTTCTTGCTATCACACGATTTAGCCGTCTGCCGAAATGATCGCGTCCGCCTCGATCTCGATGAGCAATCCGTCGCTCACCAAGCTGCTTACTTTAACCATCGTGCAGGCTGGATTGATGCCAGCGAAGAAATGTTAGTGGGCGCGACCGATCTCTTCCCAGTCATCAATGTTGGTGACGAAGATCCGCGTGCGCACGACATCGGCTAGCGACACACCACACTCCGACAACGCCTTCTTGATCTTCTGCAGAATGAAGAGCGTTTGGCTGAACGGATCGCCGGGAGATTGCACTTCGCCGGACTCGTTCGTACCGGAAACGAAAACGTGCTCGTTGACGCGCACCGCACGCGAGTAAGCGACGACAGGCTCCCACGGAGAACCGGATGAGATATTCTTTCGCATAATGTCTCCACCAGCCTGGCGATCTCCGACTTCTCCGCACGAATTAGCAGAGGAGTTCACGCTTCAGAACGGCACGTGCTTCGTTCATCAAGCATACAAACGGCAGCCGGATTACCCACGAACGGGATGGTTGTGAACGCATCGACTTGATAAATCGGGACAGGCATCATGCGTCCAGGCCGTCTTGCGGCGAGCCTTGTTCGGGTGTTTGGGGAATGAAATCGAACTTGTAGCTGTGGCGAAGTAGTCTTCGAGTCATATGCACAATCTCTTGTGTATGTCCGCGGAAGTGGGCGACGGTCTCGAAGATGGCTTGCGTGCCTGGAACGTCGAAGCCTTGGATACGTCGGCGACGAACCAGTTCTGCCGAGTCGAGCGACTTCAGCGTCCGTTTCGCAGACTCGATCGTTTCCTCCAAGCCGGCGATCAACGCGTCGCGCGGTACAGGTCCGCGCTCCGTAAATTCTCGTGGGCGATCGCGGGTGTCCGGCGCTCTACCAAAACCGGAGATGATCCACTGCGTGAGATTGCCACGAAGATGCAGAAGCAGATTCGCAATACTGTTGGAATCGTCATCGGGACGATTCCATAGTTGTTCGTCATCAAGCTGTGCAAGGCAGTGCTTGATCTTGAGCCACGCGCTCCAAAGCTCAGCGAAGGCTTCGGTTGTCACGGATGTTGAAAGATCACTTGCTGAGTTGTTCATCGGCTGTTCCGTCGGACTTCGCCTTGCTGCTGGGACACGCTGCGTGACGGATGGTTCGCCCTCGGCGCGAGTTGGCGATAAATGGTCTCCGGCGACGAATTCCTTCAAGCAGAGTTGTGACGGCTTCCAGGTACTTTGCAATGTTCACGCATCGTTCCGAACACGGGTTGACTGGATATACTGGAAGCAATGAGGGGTTATGTCTAGCACGCCACGATATTGCCGCGGTTGCGAGCAGCGTTTCTCTGTCGAACGCGAAGCCACACACTGTCCGCAGTGTGCGAGACTCTCGTTGGCTGGATCAACAGCCCCACGGTGAAACTGAAGGAAGTTAGCTTCGATCCCGCAACGCGAGAAGACTTGGAACGGCCGGAGGAACTCGTTGGCCGGCAACTTGCGAACTATCGCATCGAAGCGTTCCTGGGCCAGGGCGGATGTCTCGCGTCTATCTCGCAAGACACTTGACACTCGAGCGGCCCTGCGCGATTAAAGTGCTTCGGCCTTCAACACTTGAACGCGACTCGCAAGCGATCGAATCGTTCTTGCGGAAGCGCGATCGGCAGCGGCTTTGACGCATCCCAACGTCGTGACGCTTTACACCATTGGACAGGACGACGGCCGGCACTTCCTGGAAATGGAATACGTTGACGGCCGGTCGCTTGGCTGTCTCTTGCAAGAGCAAGGCTGTTTGGAGCCGTTGGAAGCGCCCAGTTCATGTTGCAAGTCAGCTCTGCGCTAGCGGCGGCTCACGACATGGGCATGATCCATCGAGATATCAAACCGGCGAACGTGATGGTAACAAGCTCGCGAATGGCTAAGCTCGCGGACTTCGGGCTCGCCCAACGCGTTTCCTCCAAAGGCGCGGCGGCCGGCGGATTCTTGTGCAGAACACCGCATTACATGGCACCAGAACTATTCACCGGCCACGCTGCAACCACTCGCAGTGACATCTACGCGATGGGTGTTATCTTCTTCTCGCTGCTTGCAGGAAGACTGCCTGTCGAAACGCAATCGATGAATGAGTTGATTTGTTATCATGCCAAGACCGATGTTCTCGATTCAACCACCGTCGGCGAGTGTGACGCGCGTGTTGCAGAGAGCGCTGGCGCGTGACATGAACGCCCGTTACGAACATGCTGCGAGTTGCGGGCAGTGCTGGGTGGCTTGCGAAGCCTTGAATCGTTACTCGACGAGGCTTTCGCCGATAGCTCCATCCAACCCCATTACGCCGATGGGCGTTGCAGTATTCCGGTGCAATTGCCGAACGGACGAGCTCAGACCGTTCGCATTGAGATCGATGGGGATGCAGAAACAGGCGAAGAAATCGTGCGTGTCTTCAGCGTCTGCGGACCAGCATCCGATTGCTATTATGAGCGGGCTTTGCATCTGAACGCGGCCATCAGTCACGGTGCCATCGGGATCGAAACGGTAGACGGTGGCCCACACTTCGTCATGGTCAACGCCTACCCACGCGCCACTTGCGACTCCCACGAGATCCGCACCTCCGTCGTTGAGATCGCCAAGCATTCCGATCAAGTCGAACATCTGCTGACTGGCGAAGATCGTTTCTAATCGCCTACGGCGGACCTAAGTGAGAGTATTGAGCTGCGTCCCTTTTTACGCTCTTTGGACGTTTTGGCTGCGGCGTCTGATCGACGATAAGAGTCGGTGGAACTGGAATTCGGTCGCCGTCCACCCAAGCGTACAGCTAGTCGGTTGTTGGGCAACAGACAGTACCGAAGAAATGATAGAAGCCGCAGTGAATCGGCGCGTCCGGAATGCGACGCGAGTAGTCGATGCGTTTGACAGGCTCCAAACCGTTTTTATGGGTTGGCTTTCCATTGGTGTCGAAAAACGTCATTCCAATGTGCCACTTGCCGAACTGGCCGTTGTATAGCCTTGTTGTTGCAGCGTCCCCGCCAGCGTCAACCGCGACGCCTCGACGGCGAGATCCAGTGCCGCGAATGCCTTGGCGGTATGCTGTGATACTATTACCGCGACGCTGCTTGAGTCGGTCCAATCGGCCAGTAGCATCACCCGCATACACAGCGTTCTGACCTTCTGCGCACCAGTCGTGATGTGCAACTCAAACCACGATCACGCAGCACGGAACTTCATGAAGTGACACGTTCCCGCCGCCATTCTTCGTAAGCACGGAGTCTAACTCCAGATTGCCAAAGAACGTTTCCGGCGGATGAGTCTCATGACTCGACGGGATCCTCGATCGCATTTTACCAGTTTCTGCGGTCGCGGAAAACGACTATCTTACAAACCCTCCCGCGTCCCACAATGCACGATCGATCACAGAGTGGAACTCATGACTCGTACTTGGTTACTCGGCCGAGACCTCGGCCAGCGGGTGTTCTTGCGTTCGACGTTGTTGGGAAACGGGCTCGTTCACCGAACTTGTCGGTTCGGCGTGATGCTGGTGGTAGCTGTGTGCCTGAACGCGATCACTCCGTCGTCGGGACGGGCGGAAGAGATCAAGTCGGCTACGGACTGGCCACGACCCGAGGAGAGCGCGGCGAGTGTAAGACTGCCGCTGGGTTTTCGACTCGATCTGGTGGCCGCCGAGCCGCTGGTTCGCGATCCGTCGGCGATCGCGTTCGACGAACGCGGGCGGTTGTTCGTGTGCGAAATCCACGGCTACAACCTGGATGGATATCTCGACATTATCGAACTGAACAAGACCGGCAAGCTGGACCGGGAAGTCCGACGCGTGCGGCATGCCACGCCGGCCTCGCAGGAGGCGGCGCGGAAAGAAACTTACGGCACGGTGAAGCTGCTGCGTGACACCGACGGCGATGGCCGCATGGACGTGACGGATGTCTGGGCCGATCGGTTGCCGCCGTGTTACGGGATGGTTGCGGCGCGTGGTGGAGTCATCGTGGTCTGCGCGCCGGACATCGTCTTTCTGGCTGACCGCGACGGAGACGGAACGGCCGAAGTCCGCGAGACTCTGTTCACCGGCTTTGCCCGGGAGTTGATCGAACGCGGCATCAGCAATCCGCGCTGGGGTCCGGACAATTGGATCTACGTCGCCGCCGGAGGAGGCGGTGGCGAGATCAGCGGCCCCGAGCTTGCCCAGCCAGTTACGATCGGCCACACCGATTTCCGCTTCAAGCCGGATGCGAGTGCGATCGAGCCGGTCACAGGCCGGGAGTCGATGTTCGGCCTGGCGCTAACCGACTTCGGCGACCGCTTTCACACGATCATCTCATACGTCGTTCCACTGCCGCATCGTTACCTGGCGCGGAATCCATATGTCGAATCGCCGGCCGGCGACGTATCGATCGTACCGTCACGTCAGCTGTTTCCGATCAGCCAACCCGATCCGTGGCGGAAAGCCCGCGGTCAGGATCCGGCGTGGGTCAAGTTCTACGGCGTAGCGGAAACACAGCCGAACGGTCAGTTCACGGCGTCGAGCGGACAGTTGATCTACCGCGCCGATGCCCTGCCCGAAGCCTATCGCGGGAATTACTTCGTGTGCGATCCCGCGAATAATCTCGTTCACCGTAGCCTGCTGGAACGTCGCGGGGCCGAATATCTCGCGCGGCGGGCTCCGGAAAACGAAACATGCGAGTTTCTGGCATCGACCGATCAGTGGTTCCGGCCGATGAACTTGAGCATCGGGCCGGACGGCGCGGTTTACATCGTCGATATGTACCGCGAGATCATCGAAGACTTTTCCGCGATCCCGCGATTCCTCCAGCAGCAGTATGCGGAGAGCCTGGTCGCGGGTCAGGATCATGGTCGCGTCTGGCGATTGTCCTGGCAGGACGAGCGATCTGCATCCGTCACTTCGACCGCCCCACGGCTGGACGCGTCCAACATCGACCAACTCCAACTCGTAAAACTCCTCGACCATCCGAATCACTGGTGGCGTGAGACGGCGCAGCGGCTGCTTGTGGAAGGCAATGACCCAGCGGCCCATAATGCGCTGGCGAAGCAGGTTCGTGGCGGCAGCACGCCGCAAGGCCGCATGCACGCGCTGTACGCTCTGGACGGCCTCAGGCAGCTCGAACTCGCGGACGTGACGCAGGCTCTGAGTGACGACAGCGACGGAGTTCGCGTCCACGCGCTGCAACTCGCCGATCACTGGCTGGACGAACATGCCGCACTGCTCGACCGCGTGGTCGCGATGATCGACGACGCCGACCCGCGAGTGCGCTTGCAGGTGGCGCTGACTTTGGGCGAAAGCCGACAGACGCGTGCGGTCGATGCTCTCGCGCGGCTGGCCGCCGCACACGGTGACGAGCGTTGGATGTCCGCGGCCCTTGTCAGTTCCATCGCTCCGACCGCCGACAAATTTCTGGCTCGGCTGCTGGCCGCCGAGCCGCCAACCGCCGCTGCGCTGGCCCTTGTCGGCCCGGTGGCCGAAACGATCGGTGCTCGGCGCGATGAAGCGAGCATTAGGAACACACTACAGCAAACAGCCGGTCTCGCCGGACCGAACACCGCGAGTAGGCAGCGTGCCGTGCTCGAAGGACTGGTGCGAGGTCTCCGCGGAGGCAAACCTGAAGCGCTGCGGAGCAAAGAGGTCGCTCGCGGCTTGGAACGCCTGCTGGCCAGTTCGTCGCCCGATGTATCGCAACTGGCGGTACGCATCGCCGGATTGTTGCAGCTCAGCGATTCGCCAGCCATGCAGGCGGCCTGGACGACGGCCTTGAAGACGGCGTCGGATACGCAGCGGCCGCTGCAAGGCCGGCTGGATGCGGTCTCGTTGCTGAAGGTCGCTCCGTGGTCGCAGGTGCAGGCTCTGCGCGGGTTGCTCAATGCCCGTCAGCCGACAGAATTGCAGCTTGCCGTAGTCCAATCGCTGGGCCACTCGGATCATCCAGCCGTGGCCGAAGTGCTGGTTGCGAACTGGACCGGTCTGGTCTCCAAGGTGCAGGAGTCGGTCGTTGATGCGTTCTTCGCCCGGCAGGATCGCTTGCCCGGACTGTTGGATGCGGTCGAACGAGAGGTCGTGCCCGCCGTGACACTGAGCGCCCTGCGGCGCGAGCAACTCATCGAGCACAGCAACCCGGCGATTCGCCAGCGGGCGAGACTGCTTCTGGCCAGCCGAATCAAGGACGACCGAGCGGCCGTGCTTCAGCGTTACGCATCGGCAGTGACTCTGGCGCGCGATCCGCGCCGCGGCCGTGTATGAGAAGACGTGTGCCAAATGTCATCGCCTGGGGAACAAGGGACACGAGGTCGGGCCAGATCTGCTCGCCGCACGCACGCGACCGGACTAGACGCTGCTGATCGACGTACTCGATCCGTCGAGCGCTTTGGCGCACGGTTTCACCGTCTATGCCATCTTGACGAGCAATGGCCGAGTTCACACCGGGCTGCTCGCGAGTGATTCGGCGACCAGCGTCACGTTGCGCAGCGCCGCCGAGCCGACGGCCGCTCCCGGCACCGCCGCCGTTGTGGAAACCACGATCCTGCGCAAAGACATCGACGAGATGCGGGCGCTGTCAAAGTCGCTGATGCCGAATGGCATGGAGAAGGAATTGAAGCCGCAGGACCTTGCCGACCTAATCGGCTATCTGCGACAGTCGCTGGGGCCGGTCGTCGCGCCGGGCTTGGTGTTGTTCGACGACGAGCCGTCGTTCCTTGCCGTGCTGACCGAGGGACGAGCGACGGCGAGCCTCACGCGGGACGACAAGCATTCCGGCGAGGCGGCGCTCCTGCTGACCGCCGGCCAGCGTCATTCGCCGCGCATTCCGAGCTGGCAATACCGCGTCGTCGAGAATCCCGTCGCCTTCGACAAAGCCGGCGAGAAGGTCACCGAGAAGCAGGCCAATCCGGCATCCGCACCTGCACGGAGTTTCCGCTACTTGCGATTCGTGTGGAAGTCGGCGGGGGCAACGGGGGTGATGTTCGAGCTGGCGGCCGACGGAAACTGGCCACCGGCCGACAAACCGCTACGCCGTTATTTCAGCGGCCAGAATTCCAGCGGCTGGGCAGCCACCGAAGTCTCATCCGTCGTCCCGACGGAGTGGACCGTCGTGATCGTCGATCTCTGGAAAGACTTCGGCGAATTCACCCTGACCGGAATCGCGCCGAACGCATTGGGAGGCCCGGCCCTGTTCGACAGAATCGAACTATTTCCGTCGCTCCAGAATCGACCGGCAGTTCAATCGGTCTCGAACGGAAAGGATGTCTCGATTGAGAAGGTTGAAGTCCATGTGAAGTACCGACCGGCAGAAAACTGAGCGGCACGGCGCTAAATCACGTTTCACGATTCGTGGACAAGTGAGGGGTACGGTGCTAGGCCCAGAGTCGCCCCGAGCGCCAAGTACCGGCGGCTAGCGGGCTAGCGCCGTACCGCTCACGTGCTGACACGTATGGCGATTTGGTTCGCCTGTCCGCACGCGACATGTAAAGGCTAGAGCTGTCTCTCGGCGAGAGAGACCTACGGTGAAGGGTACTTCCAATCGCCACGATACTCACGTTTGAGTAGCGCATTGGCCTCGTCGTCGTCAACGCATCGCTCGCGATGACCGTCCCACTCGACGCTCCGCCCTAACTTATACGACAACATGCCCAGCAGGCTCATGTTCGTCGAGAGATGCCCCGACTCGACGTCGCAGACTGGCTTTGTGCCTTTCTCGATCGAGTTCGTGAAGTCGTTCCAGAGCAGCGTAATACTATGTCCGTCGGGTTGCTGCAGGTCCGCATCCTGATGGACCGGACTGCCCTTGCCATCGGCGGGATAGAAGGTCCATCCGTCACGCCAGCCCATGTGGAACGTACCTTTCGTTCCGTAGAAGTAACAGCCTATACCATGTTTCTCGGAATTGCTGCCAGCAAAGCGACGGTGCTCCCAGGTCGCGGCAAAGGATTCGAATTCGTAGACAGCGACCTGCGAATCGGGCGCATCGGTCGTCTGCCCTTTGTCGGTCAGAATGGCCTTGCCCCGAATCGGGCGGCCGCCGGTCGAATAGATCTTTCGTGGATACTTCTCGTCGGTCCACCATAGTACCTGGTCAAGCCAGTGGACTCCCCAATCGCCCAGCGTTCCGTTAGCGAAATCGAGGAAGTTGCGAAAGCCGCCAGGATGGATCTTGCGGTTGAAGGGACGTAGCGGAGCAGGTCCGCAATACATGTCCCAATCCATCCCCTCCGGAGGTTCACTGTTTGGCGTCGGAGCTTCTTTGCCACCGCGACTGTGAACGAACATGCGAACCATCCCGATATCACCCGCTCCACCATCCTTCAGAAACTTCATGCCGGAAGCGTAGTGTGGACCAATCCGACGATGTAACCCAACCTGCACGACCCGATCAGCAGCGCGAGCCGCATTCACCATGGCTCGGCTCTCCTGGATCGTATGGCCGGTTGGCTTCTCGAGAAAGACGTGCACGCCTTGTTCGATTGCCTTGATCGTGTTGAGCGCGTGCCAATGGTCAGGAGTGGCAACAATCGCGATGTCGATCTTCTCCTTCTCGAGCAGTTCACGAAAGTCGGTGTAGGTGTTGGGCTTCGTGTTGCTCAGGTTCGAGACGTCCTCGGCAGCCAGTTCCAACATGTCCTGATCGACGTCGCACAAGGCGACTGGCTTGCAATTCCCCGTCGCCATCGCATCGCGCAAGATGTTCATGCCCCACCAGCCTGATCCGATCAAGGCGGTTCGATACTGCTTCGTTTTGGAGGCAGCATGAATAAACGGAGCCCCGCTCAACACGACCCCAGTTGCTGCGGTCGCATTTAGAAACTGACGTCGATTCAGAATCATCGTTCTTCCTCTCAAAGTAGCCATCACGCAGAGCGTGATGGCTATGTTTCGTGCCTCAACGCCGCAAGTCGCTGCAGGTGAGATCACCGTCTGCGTCACGGCAATATACAAGCCCATTCGCCAGCACCGGCACGGTCCAGCATTTTCCGTCCAAGACCTTCGCGCGGGCTAGTTCCTCATAACGAGTGTGGCTGGCTTTCGCGATCACCAGCTCACCTTGCTCGCTCAGTATAATCAGCCGTGAGTCCGCTGCCATCAACGCTCCCGAGCCGAAGCCGCCGTGAGCCCAACGTACTTCGCCGCTCGCTAGTTCAACGCACTTCAACGCCCGTTCGCCCGTGTCGTTGCCATCGATACCGAAAAGATGACCGTCCATCAGCACGCTGGAACTGAATTGGTTCTGAAACTCCTTGCTCTTCCATACGATCTCTGGTTCACCAGCGGTTAATCTCAGCAACGCCGATCCGCGGTTGTAACCTGACGAAATGAAGACCTTGTCACCATCAACGATTGGATCGGCGGCATTGCATCCAAAACGAGTTAGCCAGCGGACACGCCATTGCTCCGTGCCGTTATCGAGATCTACAAGTTGGACGTATTTGCTCGAAGCCACGATCGCACACCAGCGACTGCCGCATTGAAGAAGTCGCGGTGTTGCGTATCCCGCATCTGCATTGGCTGATGCCCACACGACCTCGCCCGTATCTTTGTTGAGCAAAACTCCTGCTTCACCGACACCAAGCAATAGCGAGTCGCCATGCACGACGGGCGACCCGGCGAATCCCCAGCCTGGCACGCGGATCTCCATTTCCTTTGCGACGTTCTTCGACCATTGAATGGCACCCGTCACGGCGTCGAGGCAAAACGTATCGCCTTGCCGGCCTAGCAGGTAGATCCGCTCGCCATCGATCGTGGGGGTTGCCGTCGGCCCTCCCTCGAAGAAGCGATCGTCGAGCGGGCTGTCGTATGTGTGAGTCCAGTGTTCGCGCCCGGTCGTCGTATCCAGGCAATAGACCGTGTCGCGGTTGTTCTCGTTTCCGACGGTGTAGAGTCGGTTGTCGGCCACGACGACTGACGAGAAACCAATTCCGACCGATACTTTCCAAAGGGAAGGCGGGCCGTCGTTTGGCCAATCGTGCGTCCATGTGGTCTCGGCAGAGCTGCCGTCGCGTTGCGGACCTCGCCACTGTGGCCAGTCATCGGCTCCGCTCGTCCGACTCATCAGGGCCAGCGCCAACAAAGTGATTGGTAGCGAGTTGAAGGTCATCGTCGCTACTACTCTTTCGTCACATCCCAAAAGTCTGTTCGGAAGGGGGCGGCTGGTAGGCCCGCCGCATTGACGAGATTACCATGCGGATTGCTTGCCCAATTGTACCGAGCAGCTACCGGCGTCCCGACGTGCTTACTGGAGAGTATCACCATCCCGGTCGCGGTATCGATCCGAGCGTTCGCCTTGTGAAACACGCGGTTTTCGTCGGCGACGGCGAATCCTCGTAGCGATTGATCGTCGGCCGACTTCAAACCATCTGCGTGCAGGAAGTTCACCATCATCCGCCCTGGGCGTAGTTTGCCATCGACCACGGTGCCCGTCCGATATTGAAAGAAGCTCATCAGTGGGCCGGAGTAGAGAATATCCTGCTCGTACGTCGTGCCGAGAGCCCACAGCGCAAGCCGCAGGCCAACGGACTGCTTGTCTCGCGGATGGATATCCTTCGCTTCCCCGACGTCCGTCGTAATCGCGATTCCGGTGTTCTTCATCCTGAGCGACTTCAGCTCTCCTTCGCGGACCATCACCCAGCCGGTCGTTTCGACAGGCTTCTCTTGGGGAGCTTGGAAGTTCGGAAGCTGGACCGTGATGAAGGGGAAGTCATCCTGTTCCCAGCGTGCTCGCCAATCGCTGATCAGCGTCTTGAGCTGCTTTGCATAGAGAACACCATCGGCAACAGACTTTGAATTGCGTTCACCTTGGTACCAGATCGCGCCGCGAATCGAATATGGGATTAGTGGGTTGATCATACCGTTGAAGAGATTGCCTGGACGATTCGGATTGACTCGCGGATCGCCAGCTTGGCGTGGCTTGCGCGGAACCGGCTTCCCAGCCTTCTTCGCGGCAGCAGCTCGTGCCTCCCACTTGGCGAGAGCGACTTTGTAGGTTCGGTCTGCTTCCGCGGGATCGAACTGCTCGATCGTCGCGTTGTAAGCCTCCAGCTTCGGCACGATCACATCCACCGCTTCCTGAGCTGCAACGCTTGTCCACGCGGCAACGTCGGTGCCACCCCACGAACTGTTGATCAAGCCGATCGGTACATCCAGTTCTTCGTGTAGCTTCCGTCCGAAGAAGTAAGCGGTTGCCGAGAAGCCGCCGACCGTTTCGCTGTTGCACACGGACCACGCGCCGGCGCAATCCTTTTGCACGTCTGGAGTCGCATGCGCCGCGGTCTTGAAATGGCGAATCAATGCGAGGTTCGCGTTAGCCTTCTCCTTTTCGAAGTTCTTCGCTCGTGAAACATTCATGGCCATGTTCGATTGACCCGAGCAAAGCCAGACTTCTCCGACGAGCACGTCGGAGACTGTTATCTTGTTCGCCCCGACAGCTGACAGCGTGTGAGGACCACCCGCTTCGAGAGCATCCAGCAGCACGATCCACTTACCTTGATCATTTGCCGTCGTCATCTTTGTTTGCTCGCCCAGCGACACCGCGACGCCTTCCTTCGGCTCCGCCCAACCCCAGACAGGAACCGCGGCGTCGCGTTGCAGAACCATATGATCGCCAAAGACACCGGCGAGCTTGACCTCGGCGGTCGCAGTCGCCGAACAAATTGAAGACAAGAGGAGAACGTATGACACGGCGCGTATGGACATCTTAAACTCCGGCAGATAATGGGTTGCAAAGCGTGCATTCTAACTACGCGCGCCGATGAAAGTCACCATGCAAGTGCATCCAAGGGCCGACTTTCGGTGTTCCGTTCCGAACGACTGCTCGTAGATGGCCTGCGGTTAATACCTGAACCTACCCGCCCAGTTCTTTAATCGCTTGCTCCACTTCTTCGATCTGCTTCTTCAGCGAAAACTTCTGAGCAGGATCGGCCGTGATTGCTGCCTCAACCCTAAAGTGCTCCAACTTCTCCCGCAACACTTCAAGCGAGGATTGACCATCCTCAGCCTGTTGGTCCTTGGTAGCCCGAGGCGCGGTCGGTGTGCCAACCGTAGTGGCGTGGTCAGCTCGATATCGAAGTACGGCAGACGTCCACCATTCGCGCTGGGCCACCCGTAGAAACCTTGCCAAGCCTGCTCGGCCTTCTTCTGTTCGCGAGTATGGACACGAACGGATGTATGCTGTTTAGTCTTTGGGTCGATGGTAACTTCGAGCATGTTGTAGAGCCGGGGTGTCGATTCCGGACGCCCTTCCGCTTCCGATCCGAAACAGCCCGCACCAAGAATCTTCGCGTCGATTCCAGGCTGGCGATATCCAAACAGACCGGTTCTCGATTCATGAACGTCGCCATGCAGACAGAGTTGCATTCCCGCCTTCTGCAGTTGCGTCATGAAGCTGAGGTCTTGCATCAGCTCTGGGCCAGCAACGGCATGGTGCCAGACTCCGATTCGAAGTAGCCCTTGGCTCCTCTTAAGAGCCCCGCGTTCGATCGCCCGCTTTCGCTCATCATCCGCTCGCGCGATTACACCCGCGATGGCGTCCGGATGAATGCAGCCTTCTTGTGCCCGTTCTGGTCGATCTCCCAGGCTGAGTTCAGCGTAAGGAACTGCATGCCCGTATCGTCAAACAGATAAGAAACGCCCTGGTCTGCGTAGGCGAGCGGGTAGAGTTCCTGCCGAAGAGGGTGATAGAAGCTGTTTGAGAAGGACTCGAATCGCCTAGGAAAGTTGTCCGGATGGCGCACCGTCGTCGGTTTGCCGTCGAGCCCCTCCAGTTTTTGATAGGCATCATCGCGATCCTGCACGTCGTGATTGCCTGGCACGAGAATGCACCGCTGCGTCGAAAGACCGAGTTCTCCAACGAGAGACTCGACGAACTGCCGCGCTTTCTCGAAGCCAGTGTCCGTCCCTTTGTCGGTCATGTCACCCGAGATGACGAGGTACTCGACAGTATCGATCGCCGGGTACTCTTCGTCCGCATGCCGGAGGTCCTGAAGGAGCAACTGAAGCTTTGTTGTCGGATTAGTCTTGCTCGTGAAGTGCAAATCGCTGAGATGAAGGATGCGAATAGGTTCCTCTGACTTTGCCATTCGAATGTCTCCCGCAACGGCTTTCTTTGCACTTGTGATATCTTCCGCTAACTTCTCATCGATAGTCTTTCGCAACGCTACCACCTTCGAGTCGGTTTCGGGATTTCGTTCACGGATACGATCGACGCCCTCGCCGATTGGCGTCGTTGCGCGACAACGTGGGCAGATCACGTCGATCTCGCCGCGCGTGATATTCACCTGACATCCTCTTCCTCAATCAGCTTTCCGCACTGACACTTGATCGCCTGGTGTTCCCGAATCTCCACTCCATTCATCCGCAGATCCTCTTCGACGAAGCGACTAAACAAGTCGCGGCGATCCCGGCCGTTTCTTCAGCGAAAAACAGATCGACATGGGCGAATCCACCCGTTCGTTTGATCTGGCGGAGGCCGCAGTATCCTTCACCCGGACGGGCGAACTCAACTCTACCTGCCGTTAGTCGCCCTTCGCCGAATTCCTCGCTGACCATCAGTTTGGAAACCAGCGAGGCGTAGATGTTGTCGATCGCTCCGGTAAAGTCGTAGTACAACGAGACGCTGTGCGGCAGCTTTTCGTCATCCGTGCCGCCAGCCGGAAACAGCGTGGGGAACACCAACAGCCCGCCGTGGCGGAAACAAATCCCGTGCTGAATCATCAGCTCGACGATGCACTCCAGCACCATCCGTTCTTTCGCCTGACTGAGCCGCTCCTTTTTCGTCATGCCGGGCAGCGGGATCGTCTTCATCGAACCCAACAGTGGTTCTTCCAGCACCGGCACGCCGCGCGGGTTGTTGCGTGCGGCGATGATCAGCGACCCGGCGTAACGTTCGTTCACCGGCAACTACAGCACGAGCGCCTCGTCGCCGCCGGTCAGTTTCGTGCGCACAATGGTGCCCTGCGTCGCGAGCTGATCGGAGACCGCATTGACGGCTGCTTCCTCGTACAGCTTCGCCGCCGATTTCTTGATGGCCTTCTTGAAGGCGTCCAACGTGAGCACGATCTGCTTCTTCTTGCGGCGAGCCTCGACGTCGTCGCGAATATGCTGGAACAACTCCGGCCGGCTGGTCTTCGCCATCTGGTCCCGGTCGAGTGCGTCAGAAATCAGCTTGCGCAGCTTTTTCGTGTTGCGACCGGCTCTGGCACTCAGATCAAGGAATCCCGCAAACCCGCAATCTTCGCACAGCTCATCGATGCTGGTTTTGGCGATGAGCTTCTTCTTACGAGTCTCATCGACCTTGGCCCCGACCTGCAATTTGACGGCACTTGAATTATTTTCGGCCTTGCCGAGATGTTTTTCGAGCCGCTGATTCCGGTCCCGCGCCTTGTCCATCGCGGCCCGCCCGCGAGTCGGATCGATCAGCATCAGCGCCAGCGTCGTATTGTGCAGAAACATCTGATGCACGAGCTGATACTCATCCTGCCCGCCAAAGTCCCACAACACCACATCCCGCCGCTGCACTTCCGGCGGCTTGGCCGCGGGATGCAGCTCTTCGGCTTCCATCGGCCAGAACCGCATCCCGTGCGTGGTGCCGTGCTCGTGATCTTCGGGATAGCGATCTTCCGCGAGCCGCATGGCAAGACAGGATTTGCCAACGTTGCTTTCGCCGACGATGACTATCTTTGCTGATGTGTATCGAACGAGCTCCTCAATCGGACGAAGGCTAATCAACGAATCAACATCAACGTTCCACATGCGAAGCACGCTACTGTTGTCGCCAAGTGTGACAAGCTGCGGCTCAACGGGATTGAACGATAGACCCGCGCCACCGTTCGCTTCGACGTCACACTTCTCGCGCAATACTGTCAGTGTCTCCCAATCCGCATGTCGCCACACGCGAACCGATTCGTCACCCGATTTCGAAGCAAACAATCGACCATCCGATGAGAACGACACCGCTGTAATGCGGCTGCCATGGCCCTCAAGAACATCCGTTGTCCGTTCGGATTCAGTGTCCCAAATGCGTACTCTATTGTCGTCGCCAGCTCACGCTACCTTGCGACTGTCAGGTGACCAAGCAAGACACGTTACTTCATCGACCCTGAATCCAGCATTTGCGCTCGCTCAAGGACGTCCGAATCGCCGCTCCCCGTCAAATGCCATAGACGAACCGTAAGTGTGCCACCGGATGCGAGAAGACGACCATCCGGTGACCACAACAGCGTGTTCAGCCCTGCGACATGGCCACCAAACCGTCGAAATTCGTTCTCTTCCTCGACGTTCCAGAGGCTGATTCGGTTGTCGTTGCGACCGCTTGCAAGAACGCCACGTTTTGACCAAGCGAGCTTGTGAGAATTGGTCTCGCTTCCAGGTAACGTAGAAACAGATTTCCCCCAACGCTACCCAGATCCGCACAGGACCGTCGGCCGTCCCAACTGCGAGTTGTTTTCCATCGGGCGACCACGCGACGCTGTTGACGCTCCCTTCGCATTCGTTAAGCGCTCCGAGACATTTTCCGTCGTTGGCGTCCCAGATGCGGATGGTCTTGTCGGAGGAAGGCGAAGCGATGAATCGTCCGCAGGGCGATCA
The DNA here is from genome assembly GCA_002726245.1 of Planctomycetaceae bacterium. GTDB lineage: Bacteria > Planctomycetota > Planctomycetia > Pirellulales > Pirellulaceae > PBSM01. Next base: position 34,559 of record PBSM01000041.1, read on the forward strand.
GCGATGCGTCCGATGGTTCCTTGATGTCCCCGACAAATGCACCGCAGACTCATCCCCGGCACCACTGCCTTGCCGACTTCTATGAAGTCGCCTGCGGGCTCCCCGCGCTGTGTTGCCTCAGAAGAGCGCACCTCATCCGCCGGATCCAGCTCCGTGGCTTGCTTCTTTGCCATTGTCAGCCCTCGTAACGATTTGAGTTGGCAACTCAATTTACGCCGAAGGCGTTTCACATCGTAGCCCAGGGTAAGGCGATGCGAGTCTTGCGAGCGTCGCCGCCACCCTGGGTAACCGAAGAAACAACCACCTGAACCCTGAAGAGGTTCCACAATGGACGCCGAGTAGTACAAGCCCTTCAGGGCTGAGGATAGGAATGGGGTCGTTAACCCAGGGTGGCGCTTTGCCGCTGCGCCGCTGCGCTTACCCTGGGCTGCGATGTTTAACGCCTTCGGTGTAGTCCCTCCTTGGCGTCCCGGTGCGGATAGTCTTATCCGTGGAAAGCGAAGCGATGAATCGTCTGCAGGGCAACCAGCGATGCGTTTGATAGTTCCTTGAGACCCTCGACAAATGGCGCGCAGCCGATGACGGAAAGCGAACCTAGCCGCCCTTCTTCTGCATCTTTCCCCAGGTATTCCGAAGCGAGACCGCCCGATTAAAGATTACCTTCTCGCTCGAAGAGGTTGCATCCAGACAGAAGTAGCCAGTGCGCTCGAACTGGTAAGGCGTGTTGGTTGCGGCATCCGCGAGATTGCGTTCGAGCTTGCAGTCGGTGAGCACTTCGAGTGAGTTCGGCTTTAGGTTGTCCCGCCAGTCCCGGCCTTCTTCGACGTCGTTCGGATCCTCTTTGGCGAACAGATGATCGTACAGCCGCACCTCTGCCGTGACCGCTTGCTCGGAGGAAACCCAGTGAATTGTCCCCTTCACTTTACGGCCGTCCGGTGCGTTTCCGCCTTTGGTTTCGGGGTCGTAAGTACAACGCAACTCGATCACGTTCCCGTCGTCATCCTTGACGACATCGGTGCACGTGACGAAGTACGCATATCGCAGACGCACTTCGCGGCCGACAGACAAGCGGAAGAACTTCTTGGGAGCGTCTTCCATGAAGTCAGTCTGTTCAATGTAGAGCTCACGCGAGAAAGGCACCTTGCGTTTGCCGGCTGATTCATCCCCGGGATTGTTGATCGCATCAAGCTCTTCGACTTGGTCTTCGGGATAGTTCTCGATGACCACCTTCAGTGGCTTCAGCACGGCCATGACTCGCAGTGCACGCTTGTTGAGATCTTCGCGCAAACTGTTTTCCAGCTCGACGATCTGCGTGACGCCGTCGAATTTCGTTACACCAACCGCCCTGCAAAACTCTCGTATTGCTTCCGGCGTGTAGCCTCGCCGGCGCAGGCCGCAGATCGTTGGCATGCGAGGGTCGTCCCAGCCACTAACGCGGCCTTCCTTCACCAAGTCGAGCAGTTTGCGCTTGCTCGTGACCATGTAAGTCACGTTTAATCGCGAGAATTCAATCTGTTGTGGATGATAGATGCCGAGGTTTTCGAGGAACCAATCGTAAAGCGGGCGATGGTTCTCGAATTCGAGCGTGCATATCGAGTGCGTCACCTTCTCGATCGAATCGGATTCGCCATGCGTGTAGTCGTACATGGGATAGATGCACCACTCATCACCGGTGCGATGGTGGTGGGCATGCAGAATTCGATAGATTACCGGATCGCGTAGATTGACGTTCGCGCTCGCCATGTCAATCTTCGCGCGCAGCGTCTTCTCTCCATTAGCGAACTCGCCCGCTCGCATGCGTTCAAGGAGATCAGAATTCTCCTCGACCGGGCGATTGCGGAAGGGGCTCTCTTTGCCCGGCTCGGTCAGCGTGCCACGGAATTCGCGAATCTCGTCGCCGGTGAGATCGCAGACGTAGGCCTTGCCCGCCTGGATGAGTTGTACCGCCCAATCGTAAAGCTGTTCAAAATAATCCGAGGCGTAGAACTCGCGGTCTTCCCAGTCGAAGCCCAGCCAGCGGATATCGTCTTTGATCGCATCGACGTATTCCTGCTCTTCTTTCGTCGGATTGGTATCGTCGAAGCGCAGGTTGCATTTGCCTCCGAACTGCTCGGCCAAACCGAAGTTCAGACAAATGCTCTTGGCGTGGCCAATGTGGAGATAGCCGTTCGGTTCGGGAGGAAAACGGGTATGAACGCGGCCTTCCCACTTACCCGTCTTCAGATCTTCCTCGATGATCTGCTCGATAAAGTTCAGTGATCGCTTCTCTTCTGGTGACTCAGTGTCTGTGGGGGCTGTGTTCATAGATTCGTCAGGTCTTGTTGTTGTGCTTGCGATTCCAAGTGCCGTTGACGGGAGATTGTATCGCGGGGCGTAGAAAAAGGAACATCCATTCGAGCAGCCGTTTGACACCGCCTCGCGGGGAACGACAATTCAAGACTACCAGCGTCATCCGAAAACACGACGAAGAGGAAGCACCATGTCACTCGCTCGACAACCCTGCCGCCGCCGGTTCCTCCAACAGACCGCGATCGCGAGCTCCGGGTTCGTGGTTGGTTCCCAGTTCACGTTGGATGCTCACGCTAAACCAACGGATTACGCCGGATTGAAGACCGATCGGTACTTGGGGCCCGTCGAAATGCTGGCTCAGGTGGAAGACACGAAAGTCTTCACCGAAGGCCCCGCGGCGGATGGTGACGGAAATCTGTTATTTACCAACGTTCCGGTCAGCAAGATTCTGAAGTGGGATCCACGAACGAAGAAGCTGTCGGTTCATCGCGACAACACGAACGAAACGAACGGTCTTTACTTCGCACCCGACGGCAGCCTGCTCGCCTGCGAAGGTGGATCGCGACGCGTGACAAGAACCGACGCGAAGACCGGGAAGATCGAGGTGCTCGCCGAGGGCTACAAGGGTAAGCCGTTCGCCAAGCCAAACGATCTGTGCATGGACGGCAAAGGCCGGATCTATTTCACGTCGCGCTCGGGAGTCGAAGATCCCGAAGGCGAGAATGTCAAAGCGGTCTACCGTATTGATCCTGATGGGACCGTCGATCAGATCTTGGCTTGGCCGGAAGTCCACATGCCCAACGGGATCGTAACGTCGCCAGATAACAAGAGGTTCTACGTGATCGAAGCCCACCCGAACGCAGATCTTCATCGTGACATACGCGTCTACGATCTTAATAGCGATGGCAGCGTGTCGAACGGTCGGGTGCTGATCGACTTCTATCCCGGCCGCAGCGGTGACGGCATGTGTATCGATGCCGAAGGCAATCTCTATGTCGCGGCTGGCTTGCATAAGACGCGAAAGACCAGCGAGACACTCGACACCAAGCCCGGAATTCACGTCATCTCACCTGATGGCAAGCTGCTCGCCTATCGCGAGACTCCCGAAGACACGATCACCAACTGCACGTTCGGTGGCGAAGACTTGAAGTCGCTATACATTGCGTGTGGCACGTTACTGCTTCGCATCCGAACAGAGATCCCAGGCAAAGCGACTTATCAGCCACGATGACTTAGCGAGGGTAGGCGCACGGCCGTAAATCCGACCACGATTTTCAAGAACGACGCGACGGCAGCGAAGTACTGCCATGTACTTTTGTCCGCAATGTCAGTCTCAGTAGTTAATTCGAACTGCCAACAAACACGGGGCATTTCTTGAGTGTCCAACCTGTCGTGGCCGGGCAGTTTCGCTGGCGATTATTCGCCGGTTCGTCGATCGGACCTCGGTCAAGCAACTTTGGGGAGCGGTGTCCCGCGGCGAAGCATCTCCCGGAGTTGCATGCCCCATTTGCAGTCAGCCGACGGCGGAGGTCGCGATCCCTGCGGATGCCCCTTCTTTGCGTCTGGACGTATGCAAACGCTGCCAGTTCCTGTGGTTTGATCCGCACGAGTTCGGATGTTTAGTCAAACGATCTCCAACCGCAGACGAAAGGCTTCTGCCGATGGCGGTGCGCGAATGGAAGGCGTTGAGCGATCAACGCGTCCTGGAGATGAAGGCCGAGAATCCGTTCAGCGATGAGAGCCCTGATGAGGCATGGCAGTGGCTGCCGGCAATGCTCGGCTTGCCGGTCGAGCACGATGTCGATCCACTGCAATCTCGTCCCTGGGCGACTTGGATCGTGGGGGCGTTGTTGGTGATGGTCGCACTGCTGACATTCGGCGACTTGCGACACTACATAAGTGCCTTTGGATTTGTTCCCGCGGAAGCGTTTCGTCTCGGCGGGTTGACGCTGTTGACGAGTTTCTTTCTGCACGCTGGAGTTCTTCATCTAGTGGGTAACGGCTGCTTCTTGCTGATCTTCGGCGACAACGTCGAAGACCATCTAGGGTCTGTCAGATTCGTCCGGCTTCTGGTTGCAGCAACGATCGCCGGTCATGTCCTACACGCCGCGTTCGATCCTCGGTCGGGGATTCCCTGTGTCGGAGCGAGTGGCGGGATCTCAGGCGTCATTGCTTTCTATGCATTACAGTTTCCACATGCTCGCCTCGGGATGATGTGGCGATACTATTGGCGAATCGGCTGGCAACGCTTTCCAGCCTGGGCCGGCCTTTTGGTGTGGCTGTTGTTTCAAAGCGCAGTGGCGTACGGCCAAGTACTCGGCGCGAGCTCAGTCTCCGCACTCGCACACCTTGGTGGAGCGGCGACGGGACTCGCAGCTTGGGCTCTTTGGCGAAAGTTCGAGCGTGCTGACTTGAACGACGGCGAATCAGCTTCCACCGACGAGATTTCCTCGATGTTCACTCGGATTCGCCAGTCATAGCAAGACAGCTAGGTGGCATTAGTAGAGCGGCCGCGCTGCATGCACTCGAACGAGACGGTAGCCGCGCTGGCGAAGCAGAAATAACGCAAGCATTAGTGTCACTGCGTAGCCACACGCAATCGGTAGCACAAGGAATGAGAGAGGATTGCTCGGCATGAGACATAGGACGACCGCTGCGGCTCCCAAGCTAACGATCAACGCATGTCCGACCTTTCTTCGTACGTCGCGAACCGCTACGCATCCCCAAAGTAGCGCGACCGTGATCACGCCCAGCCAAGCGTTCCGGGTGTTCCGTATCGAAGCTCCAAGACGGTAGGAAGAGACCAAGATAAGCTTCTGCCGAATCCCAAGAAACACGCGGCACAGAATGTCAGCAACAACAGTTGTCGTATGCTGAACTGCTGCCGCGTCGAAGCAAGGCCGCTCTCGAACTCGCTAATCGAGTCTGGCATGACGATCTGCTGCTTGCCGTCAGCCGTCTGCCCGATCGTCCAGCGTCCGAGGGTACGCTCGTAGGCCACCGTTAACGTTCGCTGCCAATCAAACGAGAAACCGTACTGCCGCAGATATGCCATGATTTCGGCGTGGTTGAGTGCGTGTCCGTTCTTCGCATCCAAGGCGACGATCCACTCATCGAGATCGCGTCCCGCTCCCTGTTCGATCTCCAGGCCTGTTACGCCATCGGTGATGTTGACGAGTTGAAATCCGAACATCCGCAGCGTCGCGAGCATTCCCGCGATGACCGTCATTACCAAAGTCAGTCGTACGATGTGAGCGGAATCGACCTCGGCCAGATCGACTTGATATTGCAGCGAGACCAACAGCAGACTGCCGAAGAGGAACAGAACAATCTGCAGGGGCAGTATCGTCCTTGGCAGGCTCATCACGATGAAAGCCGCTCCCCCTACGTACAGCCAAAGAGCTTCCGAGGACGCCCCTTGAGAAAAGGCAACAACCAGACCGAGAGCTAGCGAGCCAAACAAGAAGGCAGGCAGTCGCAGGAAAATGTGTGTACGTCCGAAGGCCAGCCAGATCGCAGGCATGGCACTAAGCAAGAAAAAGGGGCAATAGACAACTGCACAGACCAGGGTGAAGAGCAGAATCATGTCCAGGCTTCCGCGTCGAGCGGGCTACAGCAGTTCTTGAATCGGCTCACCAAATGGGAGGATCGGCATCGGACGCCCGCTGTGGTCGGGGAACGAATGGTCGGGGTTGATGCCGAGATGTCGATAGACGGTCGCCCAAAGATCGTTCGGTGTCAGCACGCGGTCAATCGGATGCTCGCCCTTCCAGTTCGTTGCGCCGACGACCTGTCCGGTTTGCATTCCACCACCGGTCACGAGCATCGACATCGCTTGCGGCCAGTGATCTCGTCCTGGTTGATTGACTTTCGTTTGCGTTCCGGGTTGTACCGTGATCCGCGGCGTGCGGCCGAATTCGCCGGTGGCAATCACCATGCATTTCTTGTTGAGTCCGCGGTTATACACATCCTCAACGAGAGCCGTCACCGCTTGGTCGTAGATGGGAGCTCGAGCCTTCAGGTCTTCAAAGATGTGACAGTTGACGGCATGCGAATCCCAGTTGTACACGCCTGCCTTCAGCCGCTCGACGCCGGACTGGTACGGGTTTTCCATCACCATCGTCACGAACGTGCAACCAGCCTCGACCAGACGCCGCGCTAGCAGAGCGCGCTGTCCCACGCATGCTTTCCGTACCGCTCACGGAGCGATTCCGATTCCTGGGACAGATCGAAGGCATTTCGCTCCTTGTCGCTCTTCAGCAGATCAACGGCTCGCCCTTGGAACTTATCGACCGCATCCATCACACCGCTGGCATCGATGCCCTGCTTCAGCTTGTCGAAACCGCGGAGTAGTTCCGCGCGGTTGCCAAGCCGATCCGACAGCTCAGGTGCCAGAGCGATATTCTGGACTTTGAACTTCTCGTCGCTCGGGTCGCCGGGAACGATAAGCGGATGTGATTCGTTGCCGAGATAGGCACTGCCAAAGCTGTAGACATCGATTCCGTGACGGCCGTTGGCCGCTCCTGTCACGTAGTTCGGCAGGCCGATGTTGCGGTGCTCCTTCATCTTGGCAACGATCGAGCCGACGGCTGGAGCATCGTTGACGAAGCCTGTTGGAGTCTTCGGCTTTCGCCCGGTGAGAAAGCGTTTGTGGCCACCGCCATGATCGGCGAAACCGTGAGCGACCGAGCGGATCAGCGTGAACTTGTCGGCAATCTTCGCGTGTCGTGGCAAAAGCTCTCAGACATCGATCCCCGAGACATTCGAGTTGATTGGCCGGAAGATCCCGCTATAGTCGGCCGGCTTCATGTCGTAGGTCTCCATGTGCGGCGGACCGCCAGGAAGCCAGATGAAGATCACCGAGGTGTCTGGTTCGAGCGTTGGAGCACCGATTGCCTCGCGTGCCCGCATAAGATCGGCTAGTCCCATCCCGCCGAATCCGAGGGCTCCAGCTTGCAGGAAACTGCGACGTGTCGTTGGTCCGGGACAGCGAGGTGAGTCGGTCAAGGTGCGTACTCCTAGCGAAACAGCGCGAGTGATCCTCGAATGATCATCGGCAAGCGCGAATCTGTCTAATGAGATGGGTCTCGAGAGCGTTGGTACTTCTCGCCACGCGACGACTTACATTCTCGCCGCCGAGTCAGCCGTCTGTCAACGTAAACCCGTCTCTGTTAGTGGTACAGTTTGCCGTAAGTCGGGCACTCCTGCCCGACAAAAGACGGCCAAGAGTGGCCGTCCTACTTTCCAGTTTCGCAAACTGTACGACTCGTCTCTGGAGTGGCATCGCTGGGCTTCGAATCGGGGAGTCGATAAGAGATACACCCATGCACCACGAGAACCCGTACGAGAGTCCAAGGATGGGGACGGCGCCGAATTCGGAGTCATTGCCCAACGCGGCTTACGAACCTTACAGTTTCCTGCAAACTTGCTTGATCATCGCAGCGGCAGCCATTGTCGTGGTTGCCGCGATCTCAGGGCTCTTCTTTGGTCTGATGTTGTAATGCGCCCCATGAAATGCCAGCACTGCAAGGCGAAGCGGTGGCGACCAAGGTTCTCGGTCAGGACGTTGGTGATCCTGGTGACGTTGGTGTGCGCCTACGCGGCGTGCTGGGGGCCAACGGACAGCCGAGGATGGCTAGATGTCGATAGGGTCGTAAAGAAGTCTCTTGGCCTCGATGTGTCCTATCTCGATTCGTGGACGTTTGACCCGCCTCCACCGCCAGAGTACATGAAGACGATTGCGCCGCTCGTGGTTGAGTGCAGAATGGATTCTGAGACGTACTATTACTACTTCTGGTTCTTCGGCTACGTGGCCAAGCTGCCGTATGAGACCTCTCCTCAATCTTAGGACACTAGCCCCCACGACGCGCGTCCGCGCGAGAGCCTCGACGAGACGAGAGCCCTTGTGCTAAACTCTGCGGTTTGCCCGAGCGAGAGCTGGGCTTGAGTAAGTTCCGCGAGCCGAGCGGTACCTGAACTGCTGCCAAATCATCCGCCAAGTCCCGCTCGGCTCGCGGGATCTACTGATGGAGCCACCCGTGAGACGCCCGTTCATCGCTGGAAACTGGAAGATGAATCTCTCTAGAGACGAGTCGGTGGCTTTGGCCGAGGGCATCGTTGAGCAACTCGGCGAAGCCAGTTGTGATGTGGCGGTCGCTCCGCCAAGCCTCTATTTAGACGCGGTCAGCCAAGCTATTTCTGGCTCCTCGGTCGGACTCAGTGCCCAGAACATGTATCACGAAGGAAATGGTGCCTATACCGGGGAAATCAGCGCAACTATGCTCCTGGACGTGGGTTGCAAGTACGTGATCTTAGGCCATAGCGAGCGGCGGCACATCCTTGGCGAGTGTGACAAAGCAGTGAATCAAAAGACGCTTGCGGCGCTCGCTGCCGGCCTGATTCCGATCATTTGCGTTGGCGAGACGCTTGAGGAGCGAGAAGCTGGGAAGACTCAGTCCGTTGTACAACAGCAATGCGAGGATTCGTTGGCTGGGCTGACGAATGAGCAAATGGCTGGTGTCGTTATCGCTTATGAGCCTGTTTGGGCGATTGGCACCGGCAAAGTCGCTACGCCAGACCAGGCCGAGGAGGTCCATGCCGATCTTCGCAGATTGCTCGAAAGTCGTTACAATTCGGAAGTTGCGTCGGCTGTTCGGATTCAATACGGCGGCAGCGTGAAGCCAGATAACGCTGGCGAGCTGCTTTCTCAACCGAACATTGATGGTGCCCTCGTTGGGGGTGCTGCTCTGAAGGTCGATAGCTTTTTAGGAATTATCGCAGCGGCCAAGTAAGACACGGTATCTCAGTTCGAGGGATCGACAGCCGCATCGAATCAACAAGGATCGTGAATCATGCAAACTCTGTTCATGCTCGCGATGTTCGCGACATCCGTCTTTCTCATTTTGCTGGTGCTCGTACAACGAGGCCGCGGCGGCGGTTTGACGGGAGCACTCGGCGGGATGGGCGGACAAAGTGCGTTCGGCTCCAAGGCGGGCGATCTGTTCACACGGATCACGGTCATCGTCGCTGGCGTTTGGATCCTGCTTTGTGTGGGAGCCATCAAGCTTCTGAACAATACAGACACTGTGCTCGGTACAGGCGACGAAGCGGCATTCGACGCCGCTTCATCTTCGGCCACCTTGAATAGCGGATCGGAATCGGACGACTCTGCCGCGTCCGGTGCCGGTGGTGCTGGAGACTTAACAGGCGGTTCAGGTGCGGCTGTGGAAGGTTCTGGTTTGTCTTCGGGCTCAGAAGGTGCGGAGAGTACCGAATCGAGCGAAACGCCTGGTGCTTCAGAAGACTCGCCTGACAAGCCGGCTGAAGGCGAGGCATCGTCGAGTGCCGACGAGCCAGCCAAGACGTCAGAGGCTCCAGCCGAAACCACCGACGGCAATTCGGATCCACCGGCGACGAGTGAGTCTTCCGAAGAGAAGAGCGAGTAGTCGATTCGGCTCCGAAAGCCTTCCGATCGGAGTGTGAAAGGACCCGACCTTGTTGTTGAGCATGACCGGCCAGGGCTCGGGGCATGCGACCCAAGACGGAATCTCGGTCGCTGCTGAAGTCCGTACCGTCAATAGCCGTTATTTCAAGCTGGCGCTGCGCGCGTCGGACGGGTACAGCTCCATCGAGCCTCGCGTCGATGAAGTCGTCCGACGGTTCGTTCGTCGCGGGACCGTCCAACTTGACATCCGGATAGATCGCGAACCGTGCGCCGAGGATTTCCGCTTGAACGAGACAGCTTTGGCGAGCTATCAAGAGCAACTGACTTCTGTTGCCGAGCGACTCAATCTCGATTCACATGTCTCCTTAGAAGCGTTACTTGCCTTGCCCGGCGTCGTTGACGAACGCGTTACGCGAACAGTGGATACCGATGCTGACTGGCCGGTGATCAAGGCCGCCCTGACGCAGGCACTTGAAGCGCTGAGCAAGATGCGAGGCGGCGAAGGCGAGGCGATGGCGGCTGACATGGCCGAGAATTGCACGGTGATCGCAGGCGAGTTGGAGAGTGTCGCCGAGCGTGCGCCGCTAGTCGTCGAGGGCTATCGCACGCGTTTGACCGAGCGTTTGAACAAACTGCTAGGCGAGTACGACATCCGGACGGAGCCGTCGGATGTGATTCGAGAAGTTGGCTTGTTCGGAGAACGCAGCGACATTTCCGAGGAAATCGTTCGGCTTCGAAGCCACTTGGAGCAGTTCGACGCCGTCATGAAGCTGGACGAGAGCAGTGGCCGGAAGCTCGAGTTCCTGACGCAAGAGATGTTTCGCGAGACGAATACAATCGGCTCGAAAGCCAACGATGCCGAGATCGCTCGGCATGTGATCGAGATCAAAGCGGCGATCGAGAAAATCCGAGAGATGATTCAGAACGTCGAGTGATGGATACACCAGCCGCAGGCAAGTTGGTCATCATTTCTGGACCGTCGGGAGCCGGTAAATCAACGGTTCTCGAACGAGCGCTCAAGGAATGCCAGCTCCCTTTGGAGTTGAGTGTCTCGGCGACAACGAGACAGCCACGGCCTGGTGAGGCGGATGGAGTTAGCTACTATTTCATCGCGAAAGATGAGTTTATCGAGCGAAAGGAGGCCGGCGAATTTCTCGAATGGAAAGAGGTTTTCGGGCGTGGGGACTACTACGGCACGCTGCGGAAGGCCGTTACGGCTGGCCTAAACGCAGGAAAATGGGTAGTTTTAGAGATTGATGTCGAGGGTGCGATGATGGTTCTGGAGTCGCATCCCAACGCCATCACGATCTTCATCCATCCCGGAAGCCCTGAAGAACTGGAGCGACGTCTCCGAGATCGGGGCACGGAAGCCGAAGAAACGATCCAACGCCGGCTGGAAGTTGCGCGCAGCGAAATGAAGGTCGGTTCAAAATACAATCATCAAGTCGTCAACGACACAATCGATCGAGCAGTTCAAGAGATCTGCGACATCCTGTCCCGCGGAGAGTGAGATGCTAGAAGACCTGAAAGAAGAAGAAATCGTCAACAAAGTCGGTGGCCGCTTTAAGCTATCAACCTTGATCCAAAAGCGGCTCGTCCAGCTCAACGCCGGCAGCCGTCCGCTGGTCGTGTCAAAGTCCGAAAACAAAATGGAAGTCGTGCTCCAGGAGATTCTGGAAGACAAGATCTTTCTCGATGGATCGCACGAGGTGAAGGTCACCGGTGAACTGCAGGAAGGTGCTGCCGGTCCGAACATTAACCCATTGAGCGTATGAACGGTCGGGAGATTCTTATTGGCGTGACGGGTGGCATTGCGGCCTACAAGACGGCGGCGCTCGTCAGCAAACTCGTGCAGGCGGGAGCCAACGTCTCGGTCGCGATGACTCCCGCGTCGCAGCAGTTCATCGGCAAGGCCACCTTCGCCGCGTTGACCGGACGACGCGTCGCGACCGAAGTCTTCGACGACAGCTCGCACCCGCTTGGCGCGCACATCAGCCTCGCAGAGCGAGCGGATCTGTTCTGCATCGCGCCCGCGACGGCGAACTTCATGGCCAAAGCGGCTCATGGATCGGCCGACGACCTTCTTTCGACACTCTATCTGGCGTTTCCTGGCACAACTATCATCGCGCCGTCAATGAACTGTGATATGTGGGAGAAGCCAACGGTTCAACGCAACTTGCAGCAGCTTCGTGATGACGGCGTCAAGATCGTTGACACGGAGGAAGGATGGCTGAGTTGTCGCAAAAAGGGCTTAGGAAGAATGGCGGATCCCGAGACGATTTTGCAAGCAATTCGTCACGAGTTGAGAGACCAATGACCAATGACCAATGACCAATGACCAATGGCTCGCATTCTCATTACTTCAGGACCGACTCGGCAGTATCTCGATCCGATCCGTTACCTGACGAATGCGTCGAGCGGCCGGATGGGACAAGCGCTCGCCAACGCGGCACTCGATCTGGGGCATGACGTCGTGATCCTCAGCGGTCCGGTCACCGTTGACTATCCAAGTGGCGCGGAGGTGATCCCGACCGTCTCGACCGAGGAGCTACTCGAAGCAGGGCAGCGTGTCTTTTCTGAATGCGACGGGCTAATCGCAGCAGCAGCCCCATGCGATTATCGACCGCAGCGAGTTGAGTCGCAGAAAATCTCCAAGACCGGCGAGCCGCTGGTTCTGCATCTCGTTGAAACACCAGACGTCGTTGCCACGCTCGGCCAAGACAAGCGGCCGGAGCAGTGGATGGTGGGCTTCGCCTTGGAGACAGAAGACCAACGATTTCGTGCTCTGGCAAAGCTCGAACGCAAGAGCTGCGATCTGATGGTGCTGAATGGTCCCGAGGCGATGGACGCGGTGGACAACTCGGTCGAGGTCATCGATCCGAACGGAAGCGTTGTACAAGCTTTGAACGGCAGCAAGCTCGAGGTCTCGCGAGGGATCCTTCGGATCATCCAGACGCGCCTGATCTAATTGCCAGCCCGCAAACGCACCGGTATAGTCAGCGTACGGTTTTGAGTTCTAACTGGGCTGCCTGTCGATGCTTCGTCTTCTCATCACTGCATTCGAGCCGTATGACTGCTGGAAAGAGAACGCCAGTTGGCTCGCGCTGGTCGAGTTTACGAAGACGATGTCATCGAGAGCCGACATCACGACGCGCCTTTATCCTGTCGATTTCGCGGAGGTCAAAACGCGTCTCGAGCGTGATCTCCGAGATGAGTATGACGTTGCGATTCACCTCGGGCAGTCTCCCGGTGCAAGCTGCATTGAATTGGAAGCAATTGGCCTGAACGTCGGCGGGAGATCTGATCAGTTGGCAGAGCAATATGAGCCTCTGATCGAAGACGGCCCTGTGGCCTATCGCAGCACACTTCCGTTGGCGGAATGGTCGCAGGCGCTGCGCTCACAAGGCATACCGACCAATGTCTCGTATCACGCCGGCGCTTACCTCTGCAATGCAACGCTTTTTCTTACGCATTACTTTGCCGAGAAACTCGGCCTGAATACGCAAGCTGCATTCGTTCACCTGCCGCTCAACTACTCTCAAACGGTTGAGCACAACAAGCGGATGCCGGCAATGCCTTCGGCCATGTCAGCTCGCGCCGTGCAATTGATCGTGGAGGAGCTTGTTAAGCGTGCGCCGGCTCACGAGCAAGAGCTTGCTTGACGCCAACGTAGGACATGTGCGATTTCGTACAAGTCGATCGGAACGACTCCGGTCTCGAGACCGCTTCCAGCCGAAATGTCTCAACGCCGCCACGCTTAAAGACCAGATCCCCCGCATCGTACCACGCGTGGCCGGGCTTTCGCTCGATGTCGATCTGGTCGAATCGGTCCAAGTCAACTGATTTAACTTCGAAGTTGAACCGGAAACGGGGCAACGCTGAACCACCCGAGAAACCGAACTCGTTACGAAGCTGCATCACCCGACGATTCGTCAACCGGTAAAGGCCTCCGTGAAGCGAAGAACCGAACGCCGAAGGTGCCAAGCGGAAGAAATAGAGAGCCAGCGCCAGCGGAATTCCTAACAACGCGAAAATGTTGCCGAGGCGAAAGATGTAGATTCCAGTTTGATTGCTGAAGGCTTGACCTAGTAGGCGACCCAGCGTGAATTTCGCGATCGAGGGCCACACCTCCATCACGGTGACTTCTTCGATTTCGGCGGGTGCCACACCAGCAATCGCTTGTTTCATCGCTCGCGTCCTGTCACCGTGCAAACTCTGGAAAGCCCTTCGCTTAAAGAGGAAAAAGGTACCAGAGTTAGCCGAAATCCGCTAGTGGTCGCGGCTGTCTGGGTGTGGGTGTCCATCCGCATGGTGGCATTCGTTGTTGATGTGCTATTCTGTAGATGATGGATGAAGAAAAGAGGCACCTCGAAGACCTTCCGCGCCGCGCCGAGAACGGCATGGATGGGCGTGATCCCGTGGCTCGGAGTGCGGATGGAGATGGTCTCTTCATCAATCCGGGGGGAGGACCAGTGCCACAGACCCGCTCAGAACCGGAGCAGGTCTATGAGGCTCGGCTCGCTCAGACGAACGCCTCCGCCTGGAACCAAGTTGGGACTGGGCGGTTTCGAAGGCGGCGAAGAGCTTTACCGCTCATGTTGTTCCTGTTGACGTGCGTCTCGACTTTCTTTGTTGGTGCGACCTTGTGGGCACCACTCTACTACTTGGAAATCGCGGTGCGGAGCGAAAGTCTGATGCCTGTCCGCCAGACGATTGCCGGCCACTGGCAACCCGGCCTCATCTACATGGGCTGCCTGTTAGCGATCCTGCTGACGCACGAGATGGGACACTTCCTAGCCACCGTCCGCTACCGGATTCCCGCAAGTTATCCGTACTTTCTCCCGTTGCCGATCAACCCACTAGGCACGATGGGCGCCGTGATCGGCATGGATGGCTTGCGGGCGAATCGGCGGCAGTTGTTCGACATCGGGATTGCAGGGCCGCTCGCGGGGCTACTCGTGGCGATTCCTATCATGTGGATCGGAATCCAACAACTCGACTTTACACAACCGGCATCTGGACCTTTCCAAATGGATGTTCCATTGGTCGTCCGGTGGTGGCTCGACGCAAACCAACCGCGAGGCTATACGCCAGGCCAAGTAATCGCGCAAAGCCAACTCAACGCGTACTTCATGGCCGGTTGGGTGGGATTGTTCGTTACCGGGCTGAACATGATACCCGTCAGTCAACTTGACGGTGGCCATGTGACCTACACCATGTTCGGCAAGCCCGCGCATTGGATCGCGCGCATTTTCATGCTTGTCTGGGTGTTAACCATGGTCTTCGAACTTACCTCAAGACTTCTATGGCTGATGCCATTGCTGATCCTCTTGATGGGCACGGATCATCCGAAGACCAGCGACGATAGCATCGAACTGGGCTGGGGGCGAAAGACCCTCGGTCTACTTTCGCTCTCGATCCCGTTTCTATGTTTCGCACCGAAGTTTATCCTGCTGCCCGGATCTTGATGGCAGAGCTCAGTCACTTTGGTACGAGTTCGACTTCTCGCTTGAGCCCAACGTAACGGCACACCAGGCCGACAAGGATCAGCCCGCCACCTACCATCGTCCACCACTGGGGCGATTGATAGCTGACCTCGTGCCGCCACGCAAGATAGACCCAGACTGGCACCAAGAGTGGTTCGAGCAACACGAGCCCTGACGCTTCGTGGCCGCTAATGCCTTGCAAACCGCGGGCGAACAACCAGTAGGGCAAACCAAGCTGCAGGATTCCAAAGGCCGACAGTACCAAGTACTGCTCGCCCGTTGGCCAGATGTCGCGATAGACGACATAAGGCAGCAGCAGCACGGAAGCTGCGAAGTGGTTAATCGCGACCAGCCACGCAGCGTCTTCGTGACGCAGCCACCTCAGGGAGAGGACGACTCCCGCGTAGCTGACGCCGCCGAGCAAGCCGTAAAGCATTCCCGCGGCGGACTCTCCTTGCAATTCAAACGAGAGAATCAAGCCGACTCCTAGGATCGCGAACCCTATGAGGAACCAATCGCGAGGATGAACCCGTTCACGTAAACACATCACGCCTACGAGGAAGACCCATGCGGGAGCCGTGTTCTGCAGCCAGATGGCATTCGCCGCCGTCGTCTTCGTGACTGCCGTCAAGAAAGTGACGTTCATGGCCGCAAAGACGAGTACTGCCGGCACAAGTTTGATCGTCCAGCGAGGACGCCGAACCAACGGAAAGAGTACAATCGATGCGAACAGCGTCCGCCAAAAGGCCAGCAGAGGGCCGCGAACTGGCCAACCAGCGATTTCGGCCGGCCAGGAATCGAAGTAGGGTGCCTTGCCAAATAGCCCGCTCATACTCCACAGCAACGCGGCCACGACGATCAGCATTCTCGCTTTCGTCTTGCTCGACATGCTGCCTGGCTTGTTCGACATTTGAGCTAGTGTGCGTGAGCCGAAACGCGGCGTCTAGCGTGGGACAGGCTTCCAGCCTGTCAGTTCGCAGGCTAGAAGCCTACGCCACGTTCACGTGCCCGTGTCGATGTCCCGGCGATTCGCTACAATCCCGCATCATGACTACGCAACAAAAGAAGTACGACTGCATCGTTATTGGTGGTGGGCACAACGGCTTGGTAACTGCGGCTTACCTCGCGAAAGCCGGCAAGTCGGTTTGTGTGCTGGAACGCAGGCATGTCCTCGGAGGATGTGCGACGACCGAGGAACTCTGGCCGGGATACAAGGTCTCGACGGCGGCTTACGTCATCAGTTTGTTCTTGCCTGAGATCATCCGGGAATTGCGGCTAAAACATTACGGCTTGAAGATTCTGCCCCGAAATCCGTCGTCGTTCACTCCGCTGCTCGATGGCCGCTCGTTGTTGATGGGCCCGGACGAAACGCGCAATCGCCAAGAGATCGCCAAGTTCAGCGAGAACGACGCGGAGGCCTATCCACAGTACAACCAACTTCTCGAACGCGTGGCCCAGGTTCTGGAACCGGTGCTGGCGAAGGCGTCGCCCGATCCGTTGCCGCTCCCCAAGGATCGCCGGAAGATTGGAGTCGGCAAACGGCTGCGAGACGCAGGCAAGTTGTGGGAGATGTATCAAGCCTTGTCTGGGCTTGGCCATGACATTCCTGACGCCATCGAGTTGCTGACGGGAGCCGCTCGTCCGATCCTAGAACGGTGGTTTGAAGCCGAAGTCCTGCGGGCAACGCTCGCCACCGATGCGATCATCGGTGCCTTCGCGCCTCCATCGGCTCCAGGTACTGCATACGTGTTACTTCATCACGTGATGGGAGAAGCCGGTGGGGCACGAGGCGTTTGGGGATACGTGCAAGGTGGAATGGGCGGCTTGGCCGATGCGCTCGAGAAGGCGTGTTCCGATCTACACGTGGACATCCGCCGCGAAGCGTCTGTCTCGCGGATTATCACCGAGCAAGGAAAGGCCCGCGCGGTGCTGCTCGAAGACAACACGTTGCTGGAAGCAACGGTTGTCGCGTCGAGCGTCGATGCTCATCTCACGTTCGAGCGTTTCGTTGACGCCGCCGAATTGCCCGAGGACTTTTGGTCGGCCGTTGGCAAGATCGATTACTCATCAGCCTCCGCTAAGATCAATCTGGCTCTGTCCGAGCCGCCGCAATTCACGGCTTGCCAGAGCGATGGAGTTGGTCCGCAACACCACGGCACGATGCACATCGGTCCGACCATGGACTACCTCGAGCGAGCTTACGATTGTGCGAAGTATGGTTATCCAAGCGAAGAGCCGATTTTGGAGATCACGATGCCGACCAGTGTCGATACGACAATCGCTCCCAAAGGCAAACACATCCTGTCGATGTTCGTGCAGTATGCTCCCTATCAACTCGCCGACGGCAAGCACTGGGATGACATCAAGGAAGGCTTTGCGGATCGATGTATCGACTTGTTGGCCCGCTACGCACCGAACGTGCCCAGCGCGATTGAGCATCGCCAAGTGTTGAGTCCTTTAGATCTGGAACGCACGTTTTGCCTGACCGGCGGCAACATCATGCAGGGCGCCATGCACTTCCACCAGCTCTACTGCTTCCGCCCAGTCGCCGGCTGGTCCGATCACCGTTCACCGATCCGAGGCCTCTATCTCTGCGGCGCCGCCAGCCACCCCGGCGGCGGCGTCATGGGCGCCTGCGGCAAGAACGCCGCCGAAGAGATTCTGCGCGACTATCGATAGGCAGACTCGGTATCACGACGGGGAACCGTTGTTCGGCATTCGGCAAGCCGGCGTCGGTCGCGATCCACGCCTGTCAACAGGGTGCGATTACTCCTCGGTCGGTTAGTCCTCGGTCACTTAGGTTGGACGTTCATGACGCGATCGCCTGTGTTTGTGTGTGTCCCTTGGTGGACACGTTTACGAACCCAGTAAGCCAGAATTCCGCTGAGTCCTGAGGAGGACCTTGCTAGAATCGAACGACGTTTCTCAGTGTTAGGTGTTACGGCAGAATGCCGCGAGAACTTCATACTGCAATTCGGCGAATCCGGCGAGCGGCCGGAACACCGAAGGCATCACATCAATCCTTGCATTCCGATCGGGTCACTCCACGTTGTCGCTGGGCGAGATGGGTACGGCGGAGGCTGCGGCAGCTTTGAAGTAACCCGCGTTGTCGGCGACCTTGCGAATGTCCAGATCAGATGGCGCGGCGTCGGCGTTAGCGCTACACTGCTCAACGAGATCAAGTGCCCCTTTAAGACGCTGCTGCATCTGGGGCAACTGCGCCTTGAATTTCGACCCCTTCAGTTCGGCCTCGGCACGTTCCTGAAAGCAAGTCAGTTCGCCGGCTGTGCCAAAAGGAACGCTGCCTTGCTCGCGCAGCCCAGTGGCAGCAGACTCTAAGCAAGCTGCGACTTGCGATAGCCATTGCGCGGCCGCAAGGTTTTGTATCATCTCGGGGCCCATAGCTTCTTGGACGGCATCGACGATGCCGCCGAGTAAGGATTTCAATGAGTCCACACCCTTGCCGATTGCATCGCCAACATCTCCGTCGAATGAGAAGTTGATTTCAGGTTGGTTCTTCTCGTTCGTTTCGCCGTCCGGCGTTTGAGCGTCGCTCATTCTATGTCTTCCTCCTCCAACACCATTGAGAAACGGTGCTGTTACTCTGCGATTACTGAGGCAATCCAGTCGAAGTACGTATCGATGCGGGTGTTGTAAGCAAAATCGCCGACGTACGTGTCGTTAAGCGTACCGTCTGAAGCGATGCTCGCCAGGTAGTACACTCCGTCCTCGTGGATGAACTGCGGGCTGCCCGAATCTCCGCGGACGGTGGTCGCTTCATTGTCTCCATCGAATTCCCAAGCGATCAACGTCGAGGTGACACCATCGATAGGCGTCGTGCCAACTCTTTTCGTTCCAAACTGGTGGTTGTCTCCCTCGCGTGGTCCGAAGCCGACCAATGTCAATTCGCTGCCAACCGTCGGAGTGTCTGTCAACAGTCGGCTGGGCGTTACGTCCTCCACGACACGGTCGAGTTGCAAGATGGCGATGTCATTGGCATCGTCCGTACCTAGCAAAGCGCCGGTATAGTCCTCGTGTACATCAACCTGCGTTACGCGGTAGGTTGCCCCGCCAATCGTTGCAGGTCAGAGACATCGCGATCTGCAACCAAGTGGGCTGCGGTCAGCACGTGTTGCGATGTGATCAGCGTACCGCCACCGCGACCGGAGAACTCGTCACCCACGATCCCGACGGACTCGAAGCCAGTTGTCGTTCGGCTATTGCCACTCACCGGAGTTGAATTGAGCCACGCGAGCAGCAGATCCGCGGTCAGTTCTTCCTGGCTGAACGGAACGGTTGTCGATGTTGGCTCACTGTATCGAGCGAAGTATTTGTCGGATGAAGCCAATGCCTCGATCACCGAATCCGTTCCTTCGGCTCGGAAGTCGCGGGCGTGGTCCACCAGCTCGAAGACATCCGGTTCTCGCCGCAACAACGAATCGAACAGCCCATCGACCGTGCGAACAGCAGCGTCTTCCGTGATGCCAACGGAGTGCGCAACGTCCGCGGGAGCTGCTCCTGCCAGGATGTCGTCCAATGCAGCGGTGTGTTATTCTTCTGTCGGTGATTGTCCGACGAGATCCTCGTACCAAGCATCGATCGCACCTTCGAGTGTTCCATCGGTCTGCGATTGTGCAAATTCGTCCGAGCCAAGCAGTTCAGCACGAACGAGATCGAGGTCGGGAACGACCGACTCGCCAGTGATCGAAAGGTCGTCGAACTGAACGTTGCCGAAGCCGCCAAAGAAGATGTGCGAGTTGGACTCATCGAATAAGCTGTCTGATCCGTCCAACGTTGCGAAGGTGTGGTCTGCGACGAACTCACCGTCCGCATAATCTTGATCGATTGCGAAGGTGGCGGTTTGAGCCACAGCGTCCCATGTCAACTGCAAACGATGCTTTCCCGTTCCGCCTGCGTCAGTACTGATCACGGACGGGACGAAGCCAATATCCGACAGCTCAAGAACATCGAGAAGGCACTTGTGACTTGTTTTGGTGATCTCCTGGGCACGATGAAATCCACACGTGAAGGAGCGACATCGATGCTCGACAACACGATAGTGCTCTTCGGCAGTAACCTGGGTAATGCCAACGCGCACGACCCCCGCGATCTTCCGATCCTGTTGGCTGGCGGCGGATACCAGCACGGTCGTTACGTCGCTTACGACAAGAATAACAACACGCCGCTGTGCAACCTGCTCGTCAGCATGCTGAATAGAATGAACATTCAAACGGACTCATTCGCTACAACACTGGCGAGCTGACGTGGTAATTATCGTGTAGCGTCCCCATGACACGCCCCTCCAACACCCTAGTTCAGAGTTAATAATCCAACTCGGGAACTGAGTGAATTGAAACGAAGAACCCTTTACTACGTTGCCGTCAGAATGCTCGTGCCGGGTAGCCTTGCGCGCTACTCGCGATCCGCCACACGCCTCGCCGATCCGGCGCCGTGCCGTCACATGCTTCGTAGAACATGCGAAAGCTCGCTCGATTCCCAGTGCCCAACTGACTCCAAATCACGCACATCTCGGAACACTTCGCCGCGTCCCATGCCTTGGGACCCGGTGAGACGACTGGATCAGATGCCTTCTGCCAATGCAGACCGTCCTGTGAGGCAGCCGTCAGAATGTTAGCTCGCGTTGGTTCGCTGTAACCCGCGTAGTACATCCGATAGCTGCCGTTCTTCAGACAAAGGATCTCCGGCGCAAACGCCGTGTAGCGATCGAAAGGCTGGTCCGGAGCGACGCGGACTCCGGGCTCCTGCTCGAAAGTAACGCCATCGTCGGACACGGCGCTGATGATTCCTCTGCCTCGCTCGCTGCAATACAGTCGGCATCGTCCGTCGTCGAGGAAGATAATGCGAGGTGACGAAAGGCTGCGTTCACTCAGTTCGAATCGCGATCCTGCCTCGGCGGTCCAAAGTAAGCCGTCGTTGGAAACGGCGCTGCGGATCGAGTTCTGTTGAGATTGCGGTCCTTCGCAGCATTCATAGTACATGCGAAGCCGGCCACCGCCGTCGGCCGATGGTACGACCTCCGATGAGACAACGCGAAAGTCGCCGGCACCTCCTTCCTGCGGCAAGAGCCGCGCCCCGGGCTCGGGGGGCCATGTCATGCCGTCCGAAGACGTGGCACTAAGGATTCGCGATGTCGCGTTGTCGTAGTCGTTCGCGCCCGCTGGGAATCCGGCACGCGGCAGGATCTGGGTGTAGTACATTCGGTAGCCGCCGCTTGGCAGAGCCACAACGCGAGGGCAAACCGCGCCGCACACTCCCGTACGTTCTGCTTCCGCCGGCCACTGCGCGTCCGGCGCAGGATCAATGTCACTGTCGGGCGGAGCGTCAATCGCGATCGAATCGCTTATCCATGAAGTGCCTGGGTCACAAGGGACGGTATGCACCAACGGCGATGGAGAGTCAGATTGAGTCAAATCGATCATGACTACTCCCGCTCCTTCCGCAGTCGGAACGAGTCCAAGACGATCGACTGGTCGCTCTTCCCAAACGCATCGTCACCGCCGACGTGTCCAAAGACGAAGATGCGACCGTCGGCGGCCTGGATCGCGCGCGGATAGTAGGCCGTTCCCGGCACTGCAAACTTGTTCCATGTCTTGCCAGCATCCGCCGTCCAGTGGATGCCGCTTGTGGCGACGTGCAGAATCGGTCCCTCGCGCGTGGCCAACACGTCTGGGTGACCGCTGTGTGGAAAGGGCGCGGGGCCGACATCACCGGGGCTCCACGTGTCGCCCACCTTCTTTAGCACTCCCTGCCAACGCACTTCCCGGCCACCGGCCACCGGATGGACACGACGGAAGACACACAGCAGATCGCCGTTGGGCAGTTCCGCCGCGTCAAACTCCTCGCCTCCCCAGTTCTGGCGATGCTCCGTGGGCACGACGGCGATCGGTCCGGTCCACGTCTTGCCATTATCACTGGAGACCATCAGCAATGGCTCGAACAGACCGTTGTACTCGGCTCGCGTGCGGCTGTTCGCGGGAACCTGGGCGACGCCACCGATAGCGATCAACCGACCATCGCTCAACACGCGAAGTCGCTTGGGCCAGGCCGAGTATTTCGCTGGATCCAACAGCACCTCCGGCTTGCCCCACGTCTTCGAGCCGTCGGTCGATCGCTCCAGGTAACCCGTCTTCGGCAACTCGGGATTGTAGGGAAGGTAGTATCCCCAGACTCCACGGATGATGGTTCCGTTGGGCAATGCCGTTTGGGCTTCACCAGTGATGCCGTTCATGCACGACTTAAACGGGTCGGCACTCACCTGCTCCCACGTCTTGCCCGCGTCGGTCGAACGGAGATGAACGTTGCGTAGGTCGAGTCCCGTCATGTCATACCCCGGGCGACCTGGCGGCGGCCACGACAATTGATGCTGCACTTCTTTAGGTGCGCGAGGGCGTCCATCCACGGAACCAGTTGCTTGAGTGAAGCTGACCATCAAACTGCCGTCGGGCATTGTCCAGGCTCCCGCCCAACTCGTGAAACCAGGTGTTTGCGGCGAGTGATAGATGGTCCGCCGCGCGTGCTCGACGGCGGAGAACTGGTCTTCGGCCTGCACGCCGATGGCGGAGCAGAACGCGACGGCGATGACCGCTAAAACCGCAGAGATGCTCGGTAGGAGGTGCAGGCGACTTTCGCGTTGTTTCATCCGAGGTCGTACCATCGGCCGACGGCGGTGGCCGGCTTCGCATGTAAAAGATCGAGTCGTATTCATGAGTCTTCTGGTTCCTTCGTAAGTTAGGACCGTTCCTAAGTGGCATAGGCTTTCAGCCTGTGAGTTGCTTAACGACAGCCAGTGCTTACGTTACTTCGTTGGACAGCGCCACTTGGGCTCAAAGCTAGCGTGGTGAAGTCCGTAGCAGTTCGTCGTTTAACCCGTGGTCGAAGGCTAGGCAGCACGGCAAACTATCCTAGCCTTCGGCCACGGGTTAAGCGACTCATCCTAAACAACTCACGTGTGCTATCACGCCGCAAAGTGGCGCTGTTCAATTAGGAACGAAGCAAAAACCAAACCGGAATCCTGTTTAGAAATCGCGAGGCGATGATTTCCGAGTCTTGTCCCGAAGGGACAAACTCTCTGACCAAGATGCTGGATCAATCTCGACTTCACTCCTTATTGAGTGATGCGAGCGCCCGTCGCAAAGCTAGGAATGATTCCAAGCTGCAGCGACATCTTCCGAGAGAGCGGTGAGATCGAAAGAATCGAACAACTCCTCAAGTTCTTCGGAGGCATCGCTGGTTATTGCCCAGTTGGCCTTCTCTTCAGGGATGCCTAGTTCGGCAAAGGCACGAACCACGTCCTGAGCGCCTGCGAGGGGTTGAGAGGGAGGTTCCGACTCGGGACGAGCCTGCTCGGCAGTCGCATTGTGAGACGCAAGAGGCACGAATGACATGCTCGGCGCACGCGTCGCGAGGATCGCTTCCGAACCGGTGTTTTCGGCGAGGTGCTCGCCCGTAGCTTCCGACTCCGGTTCGCCACCGCTGCTAATGAAGTTGATCACAATCAACGCATCAATTGGTGCGACGAATCCATCGCCGTTCACATCAACGAACGGTGGAGGCACGTCCGCACTCGTCAGGGTGTGGGAACCTTCCGTATTCAGGATATTGATGATTTGCAAAGCGTCGATTGGCGATACGAAGGTGTCGTTGTTGACGTCGTGAACGTTAGCGGGATTCTGCCAGGTATTACTTGAGGCAATGAAGCCGAAGTCTATTTGGACGGCCTCGCCAGCGGCCACGTCAACCGTCTGGATTGAGCCGTTGGTCGCCTGCGATCCGTTTGGCACAAGCATTTCGACGCGGTAGGTGCCCGGCGGCAAATAGGGGATCGAATACGCGCCATTCGCGTCGGTCATGGCCGTCGCTTCCGGACCGAACCGCAAGTTGTCGAACAACGGCGAAGTGTCGGCATAGCCCCGTGCGATCGCGTACGCGATCTCTGGCGTCGCACGACTGACAGTCATCGTTTCCGATTCGCCTTCGGCCAAGGCCGCCGTGGTGTAACGATCGAGAAGATTATCGTTGGCATCATAAACGTCCAGACGTCCGTACTCGGAAGCCGCATTGCTTTGCGCGTCGATGCTGATAGTGGTGACCGGCGAAGCGAAGTCGATCCGCAGTTGCCGTGAGTTGGATGTCCACTCATTTGAGTAGATCCCGCAACTCGAGTTTCCTTGCTGGAACGTGCAAGCACTGAAGACGTTGTTGCCGTTGACCGAACGGACAAACACCTCCGCATCTGCGACCGCTCCGCCAATAGCTGTCAGCGTGGCACCAGCCACAACGTTGCTAACGGCTGTGTTTTGCGAATGGTCATCGGGATTCAAATGCGATGCCAGGGTGATCGGCTGACTGCCTGCGTCCACAAGTCGCACCATGCGACCGGCAAGACCCGACTCGCCCGTTTCAAACCCTCCGTCTTGATCGGCATCGGAGAAAGCGAAGCCGTTCAGGCCCGGCATCAGAGTCGTTGCCGTACGTACCAGCGTTCCTTGAAAGACGGGTGACGTTACACCTGTGACATCATCGATCGTTCGGAATTCGATCGTGTTGGCGGAGGCAGGGACGCCGATCGAAAGGTCGATCGACGCCCTGTAGGCATCGTACACCGCACCCGTCTGCCACGCGCCGCCATCGATGCGATACTCAGCTCGGCTGACGTTATTAATTGTAATGTCGCTCTGCATGCTTTCGGTCGCCGAAGCGCTGATCCGCGGATTCAAATTCGGTAGCGTCTGGACCGACGACTCGCCACGGAAGCGGTAAAGGCCTGTCGCCGGGTCATACTCGCCCGTGCCCGACAGTGTGTGCGGGACGTCCAGCACGTCGAAGACACCGTCCCCATCCGAGTCTCGCCAGCCGAGCATCTCCAGAGAGGACTGCGCACTTGTCTGTTGCTGAAACGCGTCACACAACAGCCCGCCGCCTTCACCGCAGGCCCCGCGATCCATGATACTGGGCGCGCGATTCTGCTGGCCCGACGTGAACACTGGATTGTTAAAGGCATTCTCGTTCTGCGTGTTGTAATAGCCGCGGGTGGCCGTGTAACTGCTGCCGCTATTCTGATACTCGTCCAGTGCCCAGAAGATATGCCCGGTTTCGTGAGTGATCGTGCTGGCCGGGCGGCTGGCGAGGGTTACCAGAAACAGACCGCCAGGGAAGGCGAACGCTCGATCGAGCCCGCCTGGCGCGAAGCGATGATCGGAATCGTTCTCGTCGTTGATGACAAAGATCGTAAAGCCCCAATTGGCATTGTTCGCTTCGCGTGCCTGATTGTTGAAGTCGCGGACGTCGGTCGTGAAGAAACCGGTCGTCGTCTCCAGTTGAGGCCGAAGAAAGTCATAGATCCAGAACTGATAGTCCGTGGACGGACGCGTGATCGGCTCGTAAGGCGTCGGGACGGGGTTGTCGGCGTACGTGAAGTCGATGTTGAAGTTGAGATGATGCTTGTCGGTGATGCCAGCCAGCGTATCGACCCACCAATCCAAGCCCTCCGTTACCTTTGCCTTGACTGCATTCTTGCTCGAGTCGGTCCACGTCTCGGAATTGTCATTCAGAAAGCTGAGGTCGTTGGGGTCGTCACTCGACTCCATGAGCACGACGGTCACCTGCACATCACCGAGAAGAAACTCAGCGGTATCCTGAGGCAGCGCTCCGAAAGGTGTCGCCGTCATCGGCAACCGAGGCTCCAGTGGCTCAACGAAGGGCCGGCAACGCGCGTGCGAACCGCGTCGTTTGCGACATGTGCTTTCGGCTCGCTTCTTCTTAGCCATCGAATGGGCCTGTTGTTCCGGAACGGTTGATAGGAGAACCGCTACACAGCGAGAAACTGCCTATCTCGATGATAGTCCCGAAGTCCAAATCCCTCAACGATTTGGCGCTCGCCGCGAAGCCGTGCATCTGCATCGCCGTCGGCTGCACCGATTCCAGCGGTTATGGCAAGCTCAAGGTGGCGCTGTCCAACTACCCAAGATTCCCGTTTAGTTGTCACTTCGTCCCTTAGCTCAGCAGCATGCCGCAATAGCCGACGACGCGACTCTTGTCGCCGCTGGTGTCGGCACTAGTTGAATAGGCGACGCGCGTCGCTTTCTTCAAGCCGTTCGCCTCTTTGACGGCTTCCATGATCATGACGGCAGGCAGCACACCGCACATGCTGATCTGATTCTCGATGCAAGTTGAGAGAAGTTTCTCAGCGTCGAGCGTCTCCATCGCGTCCATCGCCATTTCGTCAAGTCGTCGATTCTCTTCGTCGGTCGCATAGTGGTTCATGTCGCTGGAGATCACGAGCAACACTTCGTCGTCTCGTTCGCTCAGCACTTTCGCCAACCCCGCAGCAAACTCACGGCAGCGCTCGAGGCTTCCGCCGCCAATCGTGATGCCAACGACTTTGGCTTCAGGATTCAGCTTCGCAATGAACGGCAGTTCGACTTCGATCCCGTGCTCACCTTGATGCGCCGCGGCGTCCATCTGCAAGCCGGGGATGGCATCACACAACTGTTGGCCCAATTCTCGATCCGATTTCACCTCGCCGCCGGGAATCGCCCAGGCGTCATGCGGCGCAACGGCCCACTCCACACCCAGGCGTGTATGCTTTGGGCCGATGATGATCATCGTGTCTGGGATCTTGATCTTGGAGAAAACTTCACCGGCGATCTTGCCCGAGTACTGTAGGCCGGCATGAGGAACCATGATCGCCGGAACTGTCTTCTTCCGTTTCTTCTCGTCGAGAAAGCCATCGATCATCTTCGCGAGTTCCTCGGCGTCCGCCGGATAGAAGCGACCAGCAACGGCTGCCGGGCGAGTATCGCCGCCGACGACGGGCTTCGGAGCATTGCTAACGGTGATTGCTGGATCAGTCGATTGCGCCGCAAAGCTGAAGATGTTCGCGGCGTCCGTGTTGAAGACGTTAGCTGCTTCTTGCGCTACGGCCAACAATTCCTCCGCGGACTTCTCAGGGTCATATACCCAAGCAGACTTATTGCCTTTCATGACCATCAGCGCACGCTTCTTGGGATCGATTCCCCGCAAATCGGGTTCAGCAACTGTCCCGTGCATCGCCGGATCGTGGAGAATGGACAGCGCGATAGTCACGTTCGGTGACGACAAACGAATCTGCCCCGACTTGAAGGCGTTCGCCGCCGCTTCGCACAGCTTGTAGGCGGTCGATTGCAATGGAGTGCCTGGTCGCAGCGACAGGTTGAAGAAGTTAATCGCTTGGTCCGTTCCAGCCGCTTTGACGGTTAACGCGACGCCATTCGCCGTGCCGTCGGAAACGCCCGGGATGTAATAGCTGGGCGTTGCGCCTTGGACAATTGCTCCGATGTTCGCTCCACAGTGAGCCATTACCGATTTCAACTCTTGTTCGTTGAGGATCGGGGTTGCTTCCTTGAGGTCTTCCAAAGAATCCGGATCGAATTCACCAGGGATTGCCACGTCTTCAAACTTTTGAATCTGGGCCGCGTCTTCCTTCCAAGCCGCTGGTGGGAGACCGGCTTTGCGGCAGACCTGCTGCAAGAATTCTTCCGCATTGTAACCTTGTTCCGTCGCGACGGTCGGCAGAAGCAGACCTGCGTTCTGTCCGCACGAGATCTGTAAGCCGTGCCTTCCAACTTCCACGGCACCGATGCGATCTTCGCCGTTCTCTGTGATTTCCTGGAAGCCGAAGAGGAGTTGTACGTTGACTTCTAGATGAGGCAACTCCGTCGTTGATATCGTAGGCAGTCGAGCATCTTCTTTCGCTGTTCGCGTCGCTGACTGGCTGAGAGCGGTCCCGAGTGGCATCGATCGACCGAGTGCTCCACAGCAGGCTCGCAAACGCCCTTGCCGCTTCAGTGTGACGAAGGCTCCCATGACTGTCTTGTCTGCAGAGCCGGCCAGCGTTGGATCGGAGATACGGCTTTGTCGGCCCTGAATCGCCGAAGCCATGATCTCGCAGGCAGCCTTGTGGATCAACGTTTTCTGCTCATCGGTCAGCTTGGGTCGTTGAGCTTCGAGACGGGCGGAAGCGCCCTCGGGTGGAGATGCGGTCGACATCGATTTCGGCTCCTGTTCTCGTTCGGGTTCGACGGGAGTCTGAATGATTGGCAAGGGACTAGCGAACTTCGACATCTGGACGGGCAAACGCCGGCGGCCCCAACTGCCGGGTGTCTCCTCAAACACTCCCGCAATCTGCGCGCCGCAGTGACCGCACTTGTCATGGTCCAGATGATATTCGCCCAGTTCGTACCAATTTCGTTGTATGAGCAGCCCGTCGCACGAAGGGCAGTAAGTGCTTTGATGAACGACGTCGTTGACATTGCCGACGTAGACAAAACGCAACCCTTGTTGCAAAGCGACCTCACGAGCCTTAATCAGCGTCTCGGGAGGCGTATTTCCACGGTCCTTCATCCGGAAATCAGGGTGAAACGCCGTAAAGTGGACCGGCACCGTGCCACCGACTCGTTCCAAGATCCAATCGCTCATCTCGCGGATCTCGTCCATCCCATCGTTCGCATCCGGGATGACCAGGTTCGTCAGCTCGAACCAAACGTTCGTCTCGTTCTTCAGCCACTCGATCGTGTCGAGGACCGGCTGCAGATGCGAATACGTAATCTTGTGATAGAACTCCTCGCTGAACGACTTCAGATCGATGTTCGCCGCATCCATGTACTCATAGAACGGAGCGCGAGCCGCCGGCGAAATGTAAGCGGCCGTGACCGCCACATTTTTGATTCCGGCCTCGCGACATGCCTTCGCGGTGTCAATCGCGTACTCAGCCCAGATAACGGGATCGTTGTAGGTGTATGCGACACTACGGCACTCGAAGTGTGTCACCGCTTCCGTGATTGCTTCGGGGCCGGCAAGTTCACTTAGTCGTTCGACCTCACGGGACTTCGAGATATCCCAGTTCTGGCAGAACTTGCAACCGAGATTGCAGCCAGCGGTGCCGAACGAAAGAACGCTCGTGCCCGGCAGGAAGTGATTGAGCGGCTTCTTCTCAATAGGATCGATGCAGAAGCCAGTGCTGCGACCGTACGTCGTCAGCATCATGTCGCCATCGACGTTCTGACGCACGAAGCAGAAGCCGCGGTCTCCCGGCTTCATGTTGCATGCCCGAGGGCAAAGATCGCAGATGATCCGTCCATCCCCTTCGGGTGCGTCATGCCACCAGCCGCCAGGGTACAAGCCGTCCGAGCGTAGTCCGGTTTGCGATGGTAAGTCGATGCTTCGCATGGCAGTGGGTAGTAGGTAGTAGGTAGTAGGTAGCGGGTGGCGTCCAAACACTACCTACTACCTACTATCTACTACCTACTGCTTCTCACCCCATCTCGTCTTCGTTGGATTCCGGCGGTGGTGGCGGCGGAGCTTGTTGCTGCTGCTGTTGTTGTGCCTGTTGCTGCTGTTGTGCCTGTTGCTGGCGAACACGCCCCTGGAACTGTTTGTAGGTCGAGTCGAGTGAGTCCAGCAGTCGCGGAACCTGTGGTGACGAAAGATACACGCGCGCCGAAACGGCCGATTGCGGGAACAGATTTGTCAGAAAATCTAGTTTGAACTCGGAAGCCGAGTGCCCGATCATTACACCGTTGGCATAGGCACCACTAAGCTGATCGTCCGGCATCTTCAGTTCGTCATAGATCTCCTGAGCGGTTTGCTGCTTTGCACCTGGTTGTGGCTTCGGCAGTTCCGGAGGCGGACCGAACCGCCCCGTGAAGATATCAAGGTTCTTTCGCAGAGCATCCGCGAACTGCGGCAGCGCACCGTGTGGCATGATGACTCGTTGCGCCACCTGCGGCGGACCGCCGATGTTCTGGATGAAGTCGAGGATAAACTCGCTTCCGCCGGTCATGACGATAACGCCCGTGCTAAATGCACCACGGCTGACATCTTCAGGAACACGTGCCGTCACATGCTGCATCTGCACTTGTTGCGAGTTGTTTTCCCCGCTCGGCGGGTGATCTGCGTTAGACATAGTTGCGTTTCGATGTTTCGTCGTTACGACTCAAGACATTTGGCGCGATAGTTCCCCTCATTCTACACGCGATCCAGATTTTTGAGACCAACCGCGCGCCTTAAACTAGAGCGTCTGCGGAAAATCTAACGGTTGCCGCCCGCTTCATTGCCAAATCTCCTACAACCGATCGCCAATGCAGGCCCGCCGTGCCGAGGTGGGCCGTTACGTAATGAGTCCTAACGTCGCTCTTGCCACTTGAGAACGCGAAACGAACCGCCTTGTTGAAGGTACTCGTGCGCACCAAGCTTCCACGCGCCGTGCGACGGCCGAGGGTTGCCGGCGATATCGGTGCCGACTAGGCCGCTGGCATCCGTGCCGGCGTTTATTCCTGGCGAGCCGTTACGCAGACGATAGTCGCCTTCTTCGAGTGAGACAAAACGCGGGTTGGCGA